>CAJMRE010000027.1 GCA_905215755.1 uncultured bacterium | reverse complement strand
TTTTTCGGTCCCTCGACATCGGTAGCTCAAACTGCCATGTTCTGTGATTTGCGTCGTATCGGGCACCCTGCCGTTGGGCAATAAAATTGCACCATTCGAGCAATAATTTGCGTTGACCTGCTGAAGAATTGTCTCTGCCTTGTAGCGACATATAGTTCCAGCGGTAAGATGCTTAGGTATCGCAATTTGGTCTGCGGCTGTGTGCCGCACGCATGGGGCGCTTTTGCGCCTGCGAAAGGATCTTTGAATAACATGAAGGCAATCATCCCCGCCGCCGGTCTTGGCACGCGTTTTCTGCCTGGCACCAAGTGCACGCCCAAAGAGATGCTGCCGGTGCTCGACAAGCCCGTCATTCAGTACGTCGTCGAGGAGGCGCTCGACCCCGAGGAAGTCGACGACGCCATCATCGTTACTTCTCCCGGTAAGCCCGAGCTACTGAACTACTTCCAGCCCGATCGCTCGCTCGAGAACCTGCTGCGCGAGCGCGGCAAGAACGCCTATGCCGATGCCGTCGCCCACGCTGGCGGTATGCCGGTCGACTTCCGCTATCAGTACGAGCCCAAGGGCCTCGGCCATGCTATTCGCTCTGCTGCCGACGCCGTGGCAGGGGAGAACTTCCTGGTTCTTCTGGGCGACTACGTTGTGCCTAACCGCGACATCTGCGACAAGATGCTCGCCGTTTCCAAGGAGCACGGTGGCGCTTCGGTTATCGCCGTCGCTGCTTGCTCGCCCGAGGAAGTCAGCCGCTACGGCGTTATCGCCGGTGAGCGCGTCGGTTCGCTCGAGGGTGCCGAGGACGTTGCCGATGCAGAGCCGGGCGCTGTCTGGCGCATCGGCGGTCTGGTCGAGAAGCCCGCTCCCGAGGCGGCTCCGTCCAATCTGTACATCGTCGGTCGCTACCTGCTGAGCCCGCTGGTCATGGACCTGCTGGCAGATCAGCAGGCCGGCAAGGGCGGCGAGATCCAGCTCACCGACGCCATGGCCCGTTCGCTCGACCGCGAGGCCATGTATGCCGTCGTCATTGACCCGCTGTCGGGCTACGACACCGGCACTCCCTCTGGCTGGATGGCCACCAACGCCCTCATGGCCGCAAGCGACCCCCGCTTTGCCGATGCCTTCTGGGATGCCATCGACGAGCGCGGCGGATTGATGCGCAAGTAAGCCTTCGGGCATCGACATTTACGGGCGCGGACCTCGGTTCGCGCCCGTTTTTTATAAGAGCTGCGATTGCCGGCTCTCTGTTCACAGAAAATATATGAACAGATGTTCGATACACATACATCTACCTGCGTGTTTTCTGTCGAAAAACTTTGCTACTCCAAAAACTCAATAGCGTCAAGGCTTTTCTTGCCCAACGGTCGGTACCTGATAAACTATTAGGTTGCGATAACTGGCGAAGCTATGCCTCGCCAACCCACCGAGCATTTCCGTGAAGGAGGAAAAACCTGGTGACCTACGCATACACTGCCACTGAGCGCAAGCGCGTCAGCTTCGGGAAAATCCCGGAGGCCATGGAGCTCCCCAACCTTATCTCTGTTCAAAGGGAATCCTTTGAGCGTTTTAAGGACGAGGGCCTTCGTGAGGCGTTCAAGGAATCCAGCCCCATCCAGAGCCAGAACCATGTTCTCGAGGTTACCTTCGGCGAGCATCAGTTCGGCGACCCCGCGCACACCGTCGAGGAGTGCCGCGAGAAGGACATGACCTATCAGGCCCCGCTTCTGACCGACGTCCGTCTCACCAACAAGGAGACCGGCGAGATCAAGGAGCAGCTCGTCTTTATGGGCGACTTCCCCATGATGACCGATCAGGGCACCTTCATCATCAACGGTACCGAGCGTATCGTCGTCTCGCAGCTCGTCCGTTCCCCGGGTGTGTACTACAGCTCCGAGATGGATTCGGGCAAGCAGATCTACAAGGCCCAGATCATCCCGTCCCGCGGTGCCTGGCTCGAGTTTGAGGTCGACAAGCGCGACCAGCTCATGGTCTCCATCGACCGTAAGCGCAAGCAGAGCGCCACGATGTTCCTGCGCGCCCTTGGCATCGCCGTCACCAACGACGACATCATCGAGCTGCTCGGCAACTCCGATGTGATCAAGCGCACCCTGGAGCGCGACACCGCCCTCACTCGCGAGGACGCCCTCATCGAGATCTACCGTCGCCTGCGCCCGGGCGAGCCTCCCACCGTGGACGCTTCCCGCAGTCTGCTCGAGGGCCTGCTCTTTAACCCGCAGCGCTACGATCTGGCCCGCGTCGGTCGTTACAAGGTCAACAAGAAGCTCAACCTCACCACCGAGGAAGAGGTCACGGTGCTCACCGACGAGGATATCGTCGCGACGCTGCGCTACCTGCTGTCCCTCGCTGCCGGCGAGCAGGGCTTCAAGGTCGACGACATCGACCACTTCGGCAACCGCCGTATCCGCACCGTCGGCGAGCTCGTCGCCAACCAGTTCCGTATCGGCATGAGCCGTATGGAGCGCGTCGTCCGTGAGCGCATGAGCTCCCAGGACATCGACGAGATCACCCCGCAGTCGCTCATCAACATCCGTCCGATCGTGGCTTCCATCAAGGAGTTCTTCGGTTCCTCGCAGCTCTCGCAGTTCATGGACCAGGCGAACCCCCTGACCGGTCTGACCCACAAGCGCCGTCTGTCCGCACTCGGCCCTGGTGGTCTTGCCGGCCACAAGTCCGGCTCCAGCCGCCGCACCAACGTGCCGACGGCCGTCCGCGACGTTCACAATTCGCACTACAGCCGCATGTGCCCGATCGAGACCCCCGAAGGCCCCAACATCGGCCTGATCGGCTCGCTCGCCCTCTACGCCCGCGTCAACGAGTATGGCTTCATCGAGGCCCCGTTCCGTCGCGTCGAGAACGGCGTTGCCACCGATCAGATCGACTGGATGACCGCTGACGAGGAAGAGAAGCACGTCATCGCGCCGGCCAACACGCCGCTCGATCCCAAGACCAACGAGTTCATCACGACCGATGCCGAGGGTAAGATCGTCCGTCCGCACACCGTGATCGCCCGTACCCGCGACTTCGACGGCTCCTTCGGCGCTCCCGCCGACGTGCCCGTCGAGGACGTCGACTACATGGACGTCTCGCCGCGTCAGATGCTCTCCGTCGCAGCCACGCTGATCCCGTTCCTTGAGCACGATGACGCCAAGCGTACGCTGATGGGCGCCAACATGCAGCGTCAGGCCGTGCCGCTGGTTCACCCCGCCGCTCCCTATGTCGGTACCGGCATGGAGCGTCGCGCCGCTCTGGACTCCGGCGAGGTCACCCTGGCCAAGAACGCCGGCGAGGTCATCTTTGCCGACGCCGCCAAGATCATCGTCAAGCATGCCGGCGGCATGGACGAGTACCACCTGGCCAAGTACCAGCGCTCCAACCAGTCCACCTGCATCAACCACCGTCCGCTCGTTCGCGTTGGTGACACCGTTGAGCAGGGCGAGCCTCTGGCCGACGGTCCTTCGACCGATCACGGCGAGCTCGCACTGGGTCAGAACCTCACCGTGGCCTACATGCCGTGGGAAGGCTTTAACTACGAGGACGGTATCGTCGTGTCCGAGCGCCTGGTGGCCGAGGACCTGCTGACGACCATCAACATCACCCGTCACGAGATCGACGCCCGCGACACCAAGCTCGGCCCCGAGGAGATCACCCGCGAGATCCCGAACCTCTCCGAGGACATGCTTGCCAACCTCGACGAGGACGGCATCATCCGCATCGGCGCCGAGGTCGGCCCTGGCGACATCTTGGTCGGCAAGGTCACGCCTAAGGGCGAGAGCGCTCTGACCGCCGAGGAGCGCCTGCTGCGCGCCATCTTCGGTGCCAAGGCCCACGACGTCCGCGACACCTCCCTTAAGATGCCTCACGGCGCTTACGGCCGCGTCATCGACGTCGTCCGCTTTAGCCGCGAGAACGGCGACGACCTAGCCCCCGGCGTCAACGAGCAGGTGCGCGTCTACGTCGCCCAGCGTCGTAAGATCCAGCAGGGCGATAAGATCGCCGGCCGCCACGGCAACAAGGGTGTTATCTGCAACGTTCTGCCGGTCGAGGACATGCCCTACATGGCTGACGGTACCCCGATCGACGTTATCCTCAACCCGCTGGGCGTTCCTTCGCGTATGAACGTCGGCCAGCTGCTCGAGTGCCACCTTGGCTGGGCTGCTGCGTGCGGTTGGGATACCGAGCAGGCCGACTCCGACAAGTACGTCCCCGGTCCGTTCTTCACCGCCACGCCCGTCTTCGACGGCGCCAAGGAGGACGAGATCGCCGAGGTCATCCGTCGTGCCAACAAGAACATGCTCAACAAGGCTACCGCTGCCTTTGGCGATCACATGCGCCCCGAGTTCGTCACCCAGCTTGACGAGCGCGGCAAGACCCGCCTGTTCGACGGCCGCACCGGCGAGGAGTTCCGCGAGCCCATTACCGTGGGTACGTCCTACATCCTCAAGCTCGGCCACATGGTCGACGACAAGATCCACGCCCGTTCGACCGGCCCTTACAGCCTGGTTACCCAGCAGCCTCTGGGCGGCAAGGCTCAGTTCGGCGGCCAGCGCTTCGGCGAGATGGAAGTTTGGGCACTGTACGCTTACGGTGCTTCCAACGTCCTGCAGGAGATCCTGACCGTCAAGTCCGACGATACCGTGGGCCGTGTCAAGACCTACGAGTCCATCGTCAAGGGCGAGAACGTTCCTGTCCCGGGTATCCCCGAGTCCTTCAAGGTTCTCGTCAAGGAGATTCGCTCCCTCGCACTGGACATCGAGCCCATGCACGATGCCGACGAGGACGCCTCCGCCCCTGTGACCGCCGAGGAGACCTCTGCTCTCGACGACCTGGCTGCGCTCGCCGGCGTTGACGCCGACGTCGAGGCCGAGGATGCCGAGACCGCCGAGGCACCCGAGGCTGTCGCCGCCACGACCACTGATAAGGAGTAGTTGACTGTGGCAGATTTCGAAGCTACTGATTTTGACTCGGTAAAGATCTCCCTTGCCTCCGCCGACCAGATCCGTTCCTGGTCGCACGGTGAGGTCAAGAAGCCGGAGACCATCAATTACCGTACCCTCAAGCCCGAGAAGGACGGCCTGTTCTGCGAGAAGATCTTCGGTCCCGCCAAGGACTGGGAGTGCTCCTGCGGCAAGTACAAGGGCATCCGCTTTAAGGGCATCGTCTGCGAGCGCTGCGGCGTCGAGGTCACCTCGGCCAAGGTGCGTCGCGACCGCATGGGTCACATCGAGCTCGCCGCTCCCGTGTCCCACATCTGGTACTTCAAGAGCCCCACGAGCTTCCCGATGAGCCGTATGCTCGACATCAAGTCCAAGGACCTCGAGAAGGTTCTGTACTTCGCCAGCTACATCATCACCGAGGTTGACTATGAGGCCCGCGAGGCCGACGCCGACGACCTGCGCGAGGAGCTCGCCGCCGATCTGGAAGAGATCGATGCCGAGTGCGCCCGCCAGATCGAGTCCCTCAAGGAGCAGGGCAACCCCGAGAACTTTGACGAGTTCTCCGACGAGGAGCCGCTGACCCCCGAGGAGATCGCCTCTGGCATCGTCGACATCGAGGAAGAGTGCAAGGACGAGAAGCAGCTCCGCACGGACGCCTTCAACGCCTTCATGAAGCTCAGCGAGCGCGACCTCATTTCCGATGAGCCGCTGTTCCGCGAGATGACCCGCTACTACTCGATGTACTTCAAGGGCGGCATGGGTGCCGAGGCCGTCCGCGACCTGCTCGCTGCCATCGACCTCCCCTCCGAGGCCGAGAAGCTCAAGGCCATCATCGCCGACGAGGACTCCCAGAAGCAGAAGCGCGAGAAGGCCGTTAAGCGCCTCGAGGTCGTTGACGCCTTCCTGAAGGGCGGCAACAGCCCCGCGAACATGATCCTGGACGTCATTCCGGTCATTCCGCCCGATTTGCGCCCGATGGTCCAGCTTGACGGTGGCCGTTTCGCCGCGTCCGACCTCAACGACCTGTACCGTCGCGTGATCAACCGTAACAACCGACTCAAGCGCCTGCTCGACCTGGACGCCCCTGCGATCATCGTGAATAACGAGAAGCGCATGCTCCAGGAGTCCGTGGACGCCCTGTTCGACAACGGCCGTCGTGGTCGCCCGGTCTCTGGCCGTGGCGGTCGCCCGCTCAAGTCGCTCGCCGAGGCCCTCAAGGGCAAGCAGGGTCGTTTCCGTCAGAACCTGCTGGGCAAGCGTGTCGACTACTCCGGCCGTTCGGTAATCGTTACCGACCCCAAGCTGCTGCTGCACCAGTGCGGTCTGCCCAAGACCATGGCGCTGGAGCTCTTCAAGCCCTTCGTCATGAAGCGCCTGGTCGAGCTTGGCAAGGTCGAGAACATCAAGGGCGCCAAGCGCGCTATCGACCGCGGTGCCACCTTTGTGTGGGATATCCTCGAAGAGGTCATCGACGGCCGCGTCGTGCTGCTCAACCGTGCACCGACCCTGCACCGTCTGTCCATCCAGGCCTTTGAGCCGGTGCTGGTCGAGGGCAAGGCTATCCACCTGCACCCGCTGGTCTGCTCGCCCTTCAACGCCGACTTCGACGGCGACCAGATGTCTGTCCACGTGCCGCTGTCCAGCCAGGCTCAGGCCGAGGCCCGCGTGCTCATGCTCTCTGCGAACAACCTGCGCTCGCCGGCATCCGGCAAGCCGGTCAACATCCCTTCGCAGGACATGATCATCGGTGTGTACTACCTCACCCAGGTTCGCGAGGGTCTGCCGGGCGAGAACCACGTGTTCTCGAGCTTCGACGACGCGCTGCACGCCTATGACTGCCGCTCCGAGGTCGACATGCAGGCCAAGATCCAGGTCCGCGTGTCCGCTGCCGATGCCAACGTCATCAACGAGGACGGCACCCGTATCTTCCGCGTCAAGAACGGCAAGAACGAGTTTGTCGACTACGACGTCACCGGCAACAAGACCGCGCGCTTCGAGACCTCTATCGGCCGCATCATCTTCAACCGCCAGTGCCTGCCCGAAGATTACGAGTTCATGAACTACAAGATGGTCAAGGGCGACGTGGCCAAGCTGGTTGCGGACTGCTGCGATCGCTATCCCGAGGCCAAGGTCGGCCCGATCCTCGACGCCATCAAGTACTCCGGCTTCCACTACGCTACCCGCGCCGGCCTCACCATCTCGGTGTGGGACGCTCTCATCCCTGCCGAGAAGCAGGAGCTGCTCGACCGCGCCCAGGCCAACGTCGACCAGATCAACGAGTACTTCGAGGAGGGCTTCATCAACGAGACGGAGCGCCACATCGAAGTCGTTAACGAGTGGACCGCTTGTACCGACAAGGTTGCAGCGCTCATGCTCGACATGTTCGACGAGGAGAACCCGCTGTACATGATGGCCGACTCCGGCGCCCGTGGTTCTAAGACCCAGCTGCGTCAGCTCGGTGGCATGCGTGGCCTGATGGCAGACATGTCCGGCGAGACGATCGACCTTCCCATTAAGGCGAACTTCCGCGAGGGCCTGCTGCCGCTCGAGTACTTCATTTCGACCTACGGCGCCCGTAAGGGCCTGGTCGATACCGCATCCCACACCTCGGACTCTGGTTACCTGACCCGCCGTCTGGTCGACGTAGCCCAGGACGTCATCGTCCGCGAGGAGGATTGCGGTACGCACGAGGGCGTCACCTACAACCTCATCATCCCTGGCACCACCGACCTCAACACCGACCTCGTCGGCCGTTGCTTCATCGAGGACGTCGTGGCTCCCGATGGCACCGTGCTCTTTGAGCAGGACGGCTACATCGAGAAGGTCGCCGACATCCAGAAGATGGTCGATGCGGGCCTCAAGAAGGTCAAGCTTCGCGCGCTGCTCACCTGCCGCTCCAAGTACGGCGTGTGCCAGAAGTGCTACGGCTGGGATCTTTCCACCCGTCGTCCGGTCGCCATCGGTACTGCCGTCGGCATTATTGCCGCCCAGTCCATCGGCGAGCCCGGTACGCAGCTTACGATGCGTACCATTCACTCCGGCGGCGTCGCTGGCGTCGACGATATTACGCAGGGTCTGCCTACGGTCAGCCGTATGTTCGATATCGTCGGCAACGTCAACGAGAAGATCCTGGGTCGCGAGGCCGAGCTGGCTCCGTACTCTGGCCACCTCTCGATTAAGCCCGAGAAGTCCGAGTACGTGCTGACGCTCACCGACTCCGAGGATCACACCCGTGTCCTCGACGAGCGTCGCGTCCCCGCTTCGGTGCGCTTTATGCCTGAGATCGAGGACGGCTGCGAGGTTCGCGCCGGCGACCAGATCACCAAGGGCTTCGTCAACTTCCGCAACCTGCGCAAGCTGACCGACATCGAGTCGACGATGCACACCTTCGTCGAGAGCGTCAAGGACGTCTACACCAGCCAGGGCGTCGACCTGAACGACAAGCACATCGAGGTGCTCGCACGTCAGATGCTGCGTCGTGTTCAGATCACCAACCCCGGCGACTCCAAGTACCTGCTTGGTCAGTACGTCGACCGCTACGAGTTCGCCGACGAGGTCGAGCGCGTTGCCCGTCTGGGCGGTCAGGCTCCCGTGGCCGAGCCTGTCATCCTGGGTACGCTCAAGGTCGCGTCCAACATCGACTCCTGGCTGTCGAGCGCTTCGTTCATCCGTACCGCCGGCGTCCTTACCGAGGCTGCCATCGAGGGCAAGGTCGACCATCTGCTCGACCTTAAGTCCAACGTCATCGTCGGTAAGAAGATCCCTGCTGGTACCGGCCTCAAGCCGTACGCCAACGCCAAGCTGACGTATCGCACGGCCGACGGCTACGTGGACATCGACGGCCCGGCTTCGCCCAACGCCAAGTCGCTGCCCGAGTGGGCTCCTGTGGAGCTCAAGGACCTGGACGAGCAGCTCCCGCAGCAGCTCGACTGGGCCGGCTACGACGAGTTCGGCGGTGCTGACGGTTCGTTCACCCGCAATGGTCACACCATCTCCGCCGAGAAGGCTCGCCTGTACCTGTTCGACGACCTGGGCGTGTCGCAGCGCTGGACCAACAAGTTCAGCGAGGTCGGCATCGAGACGGTCGGCGACCTGGTCGGCAAGTCTGAGGAGGATCTGCTGCGCATCGATGGTATCGGTGCCAAGGCGATCGAGGAGCTCCGTGACGGCCTCGAGGCCCACGATCTGCTCTACATCCTCGAGAACAACGACGACGTTGCCGACGAGGAAGACCTCTCGCAGCTGCTGCAGATGGTCTTTAGCCCCGACGGTCCGGACGATATCCTGCTGGGTACCTCCGCTCCGACGCATCACGCCGACGCCGACGAGGAGCTCCTGGGCGCCCCGATCGACGACAAGAAGGCTCCCGCCAACGGTGCCATCAACGAGGACATGGCTTCTCTCGATGAGCTGCTCAACCAGCTCGTGGACACCGACGACGCCGAAGAGGCCAAGGACAACGACGAGGAGTAATTTCCAAGTACGTTAACCGTCCTTCCAAAGACCCGTTTCCCAACAGGGAAGCGGGTCTTTTTTTGTGAGGAACGTTGCCCCGACGAGCACGTCGGATTCCCGGAACGGGCCGCCCGCTGTTTAAGTTTGTCGCGAGTTCCGCACGCAAAGGAAAGCACTTAATGTGCTTTCCGTCTTGCGCAGGACTGTAGAGCAGCAAGCTTAAACAGCGGGCGGCCCGTTCCGGGAATCTACCCCGCGCACAGAAGGGGATTCCTTTTGCCAAAAAGGGACAGGTTTATTTTGGTAGGTTATTCCTGCTTGAATTTGAAACATTTCGTTCGGTCAAAGCGTATCTATGGTGAGGGCCTCAGCAAGAATCATTAACGTCACCGGGAGGTGATTATGGAAGAACAAGCATTTAGACAGGCGGTCGAGGATCATCGTGATGTCGTGTTTCGAATCGCATTGACGTACCTGCGCGATCGTGCCGATGCCGACGATATTGCCCAAGATGTCTTTCTTAAGTTGCTTAAAAGCGATGGACACTTTGAAAGTTGGGAGCATCTTCGCCGCTGGCTTATCCGGGTCACGATCAATGAATGTAAATCGCTCTTTCGAAAGCCATGGAGGCGTGTGGAGGATATTGAGAACCTGGCCGATTCGCTTTCGGCAGCGCAGGATGAGACCAAGGCGGTCCTGTCAGACGTTATGCGACTTCCGGAGCGATTCCGCGTTCCCATCGTGCTCTATTACTATCTGGGCTTTTCGACCTCAGAGATTGCCGAGTTGTTGCATGTACCAGCCGCGACCGTTCGAACGCGTTTGGCTCGCGGCAGGTCGAAGCTCAAGTTCATCCTAGAGGAGGGCGACCGTGAAATCCAATCAAATCAAGCAGGCCTTCGAGTCCATCCAAGCCGATAGTGATCTTGCAGATCGCGTCCTAAATACCGCTGCGGGTGAGCCGCTTCATCGAAAGGGCCACGCGAAGTCTCTCTATGTTGCCGTAATCGGATGTCTCGCCGGAGTGTTGGCGACCGGAGGGGTCGCCTACGCCGTTATCAATTCCAGCTATTTTGCCTCAGCCTGGGGAAACCACGGCAATGGGGATTCCATTACCTGGACCAACGGCGGCTCATCGGGGGCTAAATACACCTACACCAGAGAGTTTGGTGACGGCATTGCGCCCCAAAGCCTGGAGGGCACAGTCCAGAAGGTTAATCTGTCCGTCGAGGGTAACGGCTATACGCTTGATATCCATGAGATGGCTATCGATAAAAACGGTTGCGGTGCCGTGACGTTTACGCTGTCCAATCCAAATGGCGTTAACTACTACAAGCCGGCAGCAGAGACGGGCGAACTTGTTCTCTATGGTGAAGAAGAACAAGGCATCGGCACGCCCAGCATGAACTTCGGCGAGGAATGGGCTGACACACGCTGCACCATTGATAAGGACACATCAAGCGACACGGTCATTAATGGCACGATGTACTTTGCCTCTATGGATCGCGAGCGAGGTTTTCAGCATGCGGTCACCTGGAATATCTCGTGGACCGAGGGCGAAGGCGAGGATGCGAAGCCGTTCGAGGCATCGACGCCCGAGTTTAGCGTTGGAGCTTACGTCGATACAAAGGAACTCCGCTCCGATGACTCGCCTCTCGAGATCAGCCCGTTTTCTATCCAGACACACATCGATGATTTGGGCATTGACGCAGTCACGAAGAAGTTGACGGTTACCTACAAGGATGGATCGGAGCAGATTATCGAAGATGACGACGCAGGGGCGTTCAACTTATATTTTTCTTATACGCGCAATAGCGGAGAGAACATCTCGGTGCCGACAAAACTGATCAATGTCGATCAAGTGGTCTCGGTAACCCTTGAGGGCACGAGATACACGTCAGCAGGAGAGACCGAAACAGAAGTACCCTTTACCATCGTTTATTCGTAAAGTCTAGGCCGCTTCCCAAGAGGGGAAGCGGCCTATTTTGCGGTAAATGGGCGGTTAGAGCGAGCGGTATTCGTCTGAATTTCGGAAGTATGCGGCAAAATCTTGATAGGCCGCCCGGGCCGGGGATCCGCCCATGCGCACAGGAAGGGATTCCTTTTGTGTAGGCTTTGCGGAAATGTGCTCATTTTGGGATACGCCCGGCGGCGTGGTCTGTTGACGGCACAGCTAACGCCACGTATCCTATCGAACTGCGTGTTTCGTAGGGGGATGCTGACCCCTCGATTCAAGCCGTTGCACTTTACAGAAAGCTGGAATCATTCGAGAAGGAGTACGCTTTGCCTACTATTAACCAGCTGGTTCGCCAGGGCCGTCGTTCCGTGCCCAAGAAGTCCAAGAACGCTGCTCTGCAGCACAACTCCCAGAAGCGCGGCGTGTGCACCCGCGTCTTCACCACGAGCCCCAAGAAGCCGAACTCGGCTCTTCGTAAGGTTGCCCGTGTTCGCCTTGTCAACGGCATCGAAGTTACTGCTTACATCCCGGGTGAGGGCCACAACCTGCAGGAGCACTCCATCGTGCTCGTCCGCGGCGGTCGTGTCCGTGACCTCCCTGGTGTCCGTTATCACGTCATCCGTGGCGCCTACGACGCTGCTCCGGTCCAGAACCGTATGCAGGCCCGTTCCAAGTACGGTGCTAAGCGCCCCAAGGCCAAATAAGCCAGATAACGTTTTGATACTTTCGCCGTGTGCCGCCTAAGCGCCGCACGGTAGACACTTAAGGAGATTTCACATGCCGCGTCGTGCAGCAGCTAATCGTCGTGAGGTTCAGCCTGACGCCGTTTACAACAACCGCCTGGTGACTCAGCTCATCAACAAGGTCCTTCTTGACGGCAAGAAGGCCACCGCTGAGCGCATCGTTTACACCGCTTTCGAGATCGTTGCCGAGAAGTCCGAGGGTGGCGACGCTCTCGCTACCTTCAAGAAGGCTATGGACAACGTCAAGCCCACGCTCGAGGTTAAGCCCAAGCGTGTCGGTGGCGCTACCTATCAGGTCCCGATGGAGGTCAACTCCCGTCGTTCCACCGCTCTGGGTATCCGCTGGATCGTCAACTTCTCCCGCGCTCGCAAGGAGAAGACCATGGCCGAGCGTCTCGCCAACGAGATCCTCGACGCTTCCAACGGCCTGGGCGCTTCCGTCAAGAAGCGTGAGGACGTCTTCAAGATGGCCGAGGCCAACCGCGCGTTCTCTCACTATCGTTGGTAAGTTAAGGTAAGGAACTAACATGGCTAAGCCTAAGTACAAGCTTTCCGATACCCGTAACATCGGCATCATGGCCCACATCGATGCCGGTAAGACCACCACGACCGAGCGTATTCTTTACTACACCGGTAAGACCCACAAGATCGGTGAGGTCCATGAGGGCGCTGCCACCATGGACTGGATGGTTCAGGAGCAGGAGCGCGGCGTAACCATTACCTCCGCTGCTACCACGTGCTTCTGGAACAAGGACGGTAAGGACTACCGCATCCAGATCATCGACACCCCGGGCCACGTTGACTTCACCGCCGAGGTCGAGCGCTGCCTGCGCGTCCTCGATGGCGCTGTCGCCGTCTTCGACGCCGTTGCCGGCGTTCAGCCCCAGTCTGAGACCGTTTGGCGTCAGGCTTCTACCTTCAACGTCCCCCGCATCGCCTTCATCAACAAGTATGACCGCGTGGGCGCTGACTTCTTCAACGCTATCGAGACCATGAAGGATCGTCTCGACGCTAACGCCGTGGCCGCTCAGGTCCCGATGGGCGCCGAGGACAACTTCTGGGGCGTCATCGACCTGGTCACCATGACTGCATGGGACTTCAAGGCCGACGAGAAGGGCATGACCTACCCCGAGCCGATGGACGAGATCCCGGCTGAGTTTGCCGACATCGCTGCCACCAAGCGCGAGGAGCTCCTCGACGCTGCTGCCAGCTTTGACGACGAGCTCATGGAGAAGATCCTCATGGAGGAGGACTTCACCGTCGAGGAGCTCAAGGCTGCTCTGCGCAAGGGCGTTCTGGCCAACGAGCTCAACCTCGTCTTCGTGGGCTCCGCCTACAAGAACAAGGGCGTCCAGGAGCTGCTCGACGCTGTCGTCGACTACCTGCCCAGCCCGCTCGACGTTGAGGCCGTCACCGGTACCGATCCGGACACCGGCGAGGAGATCCAGCGTCATCCTTCCTTCGACGAGCCCTTCTCCGGCCTGGTCTTCAAGATCATGACCGACCCGTTCGTCGGTAAGCTCACCTATGTCCGCGTTTACTCCGGCCGCGCCGAGTCCGGCTCCTACGTGGTCAACGCTTCCAACGGTCAGCGCGAGCGCCTCGGCCGCATCCTCGAGATGAACGCCGCCGAGCGTATCGACCGTGACGACGCTGCCGCCGGCGACATCGTCGCTTGCGTCGGCTTCAAGAACTCCACCACCGGTGACACCCTGTGCGCCGAGGGCAAGGAGATCGTCCTCGAGAAGATCGAGTTCGCTAAGCCCGTTATCGACGTTGCCATCGAGCCCAAGACCAAGGCCGAGCAGGACAAGATGTCCCTGGCTCTGACCAAGCTCGCCGAGGAGGACCCGACCTTCCAGGTGTCCACCAACCACGAGACCGGCCAGACCATCATCGCCGGCATGGGCGAGCTGCACCTCGAGATCATCGTCGACCGTCTGCTCCGCGAGTTCAAGGTTGACGCTAACGTCGGTAAGCCCCAGGTTGCCTACCGCGAGACCGCCGGTCACGACGTCGAGAAGGCTGAGGGCAAGTTCGTCCGTCAGTCCGGTGGTCGCGGTCAGTACGGCCACGCCGTCATCAAGCTCGAGAAGATGGAGGAGGGCTTCGGCTACGAGTTCGTCAACGCTATCGTCGGCGGCGTCGTGCCCAAGGAGTACATCCCGTCCATCGACAAGGGCATCCAGGAGGCCCTGAACACCGGTGTTATCGCCGGCTTCCCGGTCCTCGACGTCAAGGTCACCCTGTTCGACGGTTCTTACCACGAGGTCGACTCCTCCGAGGCCGCCTTCAAGATCGCCGGTTCCATGGCTATCAAGGACGCCCTCAAGAAGTCCGACCCGCAGCTGCTCGAGCCGATCATGGCTGTCGAGGTCGAGACCCCCGAGCAGTACATGGGCGACGTTATGGGCAACCTCTCCGGTCGCCGCGGCAAGATCGAGGGCATGGAGGATCGCAAGAACAGTAAGCTCATCCGTGCCAAGGTGCCGCTGGGCGAGATGTTCGGTTACGCTACCGACCTTCGCTCCCAGACCCAGGGCCGTGCATCCTACACGATGCAGTTCGACTCTTATGAGCCTGCGCCCAAGTCCATCGTGGACGAGGTCATGAGCAAGAACGCCTAAGTTCGAGCTCCCTGTTACGTAATCCTGCGAGAACATCTCTCGCACTCTTTGGAGGTTTAAGTTGGCTACCCAGAAGATCCGCATTCGCCTCAAGGGCTATGATCACGAGGTCGTCGATCAGTCCGCGAAGCTCATCGTCGAGACCGCTCAGAAGACCGGCGCTCGCGTTTCCGGTCCTGTCCCCCTGCCCACCGAGCGCAACCTGTACACGGTTATCCGCTCGCCGCACGTGAACAAGGACTCCCGTGAGCAGTTCGAGATGCGCACCCACAAGCGCCTCATCGACATCCTCGACCCCACCTCGGGCACCGTTGATTCGCTCATGCGTCTCGACCTCCCCGCTGGCGTCGACATCGACATCAAGCTCTAAGCGATATCGCTCATAGCTTAAAGGGCCCCGCTGCCGTTACGGTAGCGGGGCCCTTTTGTTTTGAGTTTAGATTTTGGGATAGCGAATTCGTCTGCCGAGCCGACGGCTGCGGCGCCCTATTCGCTCAGGGGGCGCAAGGATGCTTCTTCGAAGTGGAAGACGCACAAGCCGCTCTCGGTCTCAATGCATACGCGGCCGCAATCGTCGACCGTTCTAAATATGCCTCGTGCCAGCTCGTCTCCAGCGGGGGAGCGGGCGATAACGTGCTTCCCGATCCAATTGAGGTGAGCGATATATTCGTCGTGGACGGGCGCGAGCGGACCGGCGTCTTCTTCCTTGGCGTTGAGGAGCTCTGCCCAAGTATCTACAGCGTCTATAACTGCGTGATAGACCTCATCGAGGAGCATGTCGACGGCAGGAACGTTTTCGTTAAGGTCCGAGAGACCGATTGCCGGCAGGCCGCCATCGGGCACCTCTTGGGGCGCATAGTTCATATTGACGCCAATGCCGCAGACGGCGAAAGGTTTGCCTTCGTTATCGCGTGCGGCCTCGACCAGAATGCCGCCGAGTTTGCGTCCTCGCGCGACCAGGTCGTTGGGCCATTTGAGGCCAATCTCGTTTGCAAGACCTTGCTTTTCGAGTGCTTCGAGCACCACTAGGCCGCTGACGGCGGCAAGACCAGAGTACTTTGCGGGATTAACGCATGGACGCAGGACAATCGAAAGCAATAGGTTGCCGGCGGTTGAATCCCACTTGTGGCCGCGCCGGCCGCGTCCTGCCGTTTGCGCGCGGGCGGCAAGTCCTGTGCCGTGCGGCGCACCCTGTTTTCCTGCCTCGAGCAGGTCATCGTTGGTCGATCCGGTTACGTCGACAATCGTTAATTGGGCATCCATAGCGGCTGCTACCTCCTTATTGAATAAGTGAATGACGCAATGGTGTCGAGAGATAGACACAATGTGAAGCCTTTGTCGCATTTGGACAATTTAATGTTAACACGTCAACAAAGACTGAAATGCGTTATCCTCTCTTGGTCGATGTAAACACGTCAACAACTCAAAGGAGGTTAGTGATGGGTTTCACGATTCTTGGAACAGGCTCGGCGCTTCCTGAACGCAGTGTTTCCAATGACGAGCTGTCTGAGTTCCTCGATACCTCGGATGAGTGGATTTTTACCCGCACGGGTATCAAGAGCCGCCACGTCTGCACCACCGAGTCACTTGACGACCTTGCCGTAGCGGCGAGTGAGCGGGCACTCCAGGTGTCCGGAATCGACGCGAGCCAGCTGGATCTGATCGTCTGCTCGACGACGACGGGTGACCACCTTGTTCCCGCTGAGGCGTGTGCCGTTGCTGAGCGACTTGGCGCGACGTGCCCTGCCTTCGATGTCTCGGCGGCTTGTGCCGGCTTCGTATTTGCGCTCGATGTCGCCGAGGGCTATATCGCCCGCAGCCGTGCCGAGCGCGTGCTTGTAGTTGCTGCCGAGCAGATGACGCGCGCGCTCGACTGGACCGACCGTGCCACCTGCGTGCTTTTTGGCGATGGGGCAGGCGCCGCAGTGATTGAAGCTGGGGGAGACAACCCCCTTGCCGTTGAGCTTTCGACGGCGCCCGACGTCGAGACGTTGCGCGTTCCCGGTCTGGTCGGTACCTCGCCGTTTAAGGCTTCCGCAGATAGCGCGAGCGTGCTGTCCATGAACGGCCGCCGCGTGTTCAAGTTCGGCGTCAACGCCATCTGCGACACGGTCCATAATCTTGCGATCGATGCGGGCATTTTGGTCGAAGACATCGATCATTTTGTATTCCATCAGGCTAACGAACGAATCCTGAGCCAGGCGGTCAAGCGCCTGGGCGTGCCGGACGAGCGCGTGGTTCGCACGTTGCACGAGACCGGCAACGTTTCGAGCGCATGCATTCCGTTTGCCCTCGACCGGCTGGCAAACGCCGGTGCACTTCACACAGGCGACACCATCGCCTTGGTTGGATTTGGCGCCGGTCTGGATATAGGTGGCTATCTGCTTCGTTGGAAGTAGTCGCACATAGGAAATAAAAACGCCCCTAGGGCACAAACAAAGGAGAACTACCATGGCAGATCAGAAGACCTTCGAGCGCGTTTGCGACGTTATCCGCGAGACCGCCGGTCTTGACGATGCCGAGATGAAGCCCGAGTCCACGCTCGAGGAGATTGGTCTCGACAGCCTGGGCACCGTCGAGATCCTCGTTGCCGTCGAGGACGAGTTTGGCATCCAGCTCGATACCGAGGAGAACCCCAAGACGGTCGGCGAGTTCGCCGATACGGTCGAGGCGGCATTGGAGAAGTAGAGATGCTCAAGACTCCTCTCTGCGATCTGCTCGGCATCGAAAAGCCCGTGTTCCAGGGCGGTATGGCCTGGATTGCCGATGCCTCGCTGGCGTCCGCAGTGTCCGAGGCGGGTGGCTTAGGCATCATCGCGGCCATGAACGCCGACGCCAACTGGCTTCGCGACCAGATTCATGAGCTGCGCGCCAAGACGGATAAGCCCTTTGGCGTGAACGTCATGCTCATGAGCCCGTTTGCCGACGAGGTTGCACAGGTCGTGATTGACGAGCGAGTGCCGGTCGTCGTGACGGGCGCCGGCAATCCCGCCAAGTACATGAAGGCGTGGAACGAGGCGGGCATCAAGGTCATCCCGGTCGTTGCCTCGGTGGCGCTGGCGCGCCTCGTGGCACGTCGTGGAGCCACGGCGGTTGTTGCCGAGGGTACCGAATCGGGCGGCCATATTGGCGAGACCTCGACGATGGCACTGGTGCCGCAGGTCGTCGATGCGGTTGACATTCCCGTCGTGGCCGCCGGCGGTATTGCCGACGGCCGCGGCGTGGCGGCCGCCTTTATGCTGGGCGCCGAAGGCGTGCAAGTGGGTACGCGCTTTCTGGTCGCAGACGAGTGCACCGTCTCGGAGCAGTACAAAGAGATGGTCCTGAAGGCCAACGACACTTCAACGCGTGCGACCGGTCGCTCGACGGGACATCCAGTGCGCGCCCTCAAGAGCCCCTTCACCAACGCCTATGCCAAGAGCGAGGGTTCCGGCGCGAGTGCCGAGGAGCTCGGTGCTATGGGAACCGGTGCGCTGCGTAAGGCCGCCAAGGACGGCAACTACGAAGAGGGTTCGTTTTTGTGTGGACAGATTGCCGGCATGGTCAACGAGCGCCAGAGCGCACGCGAAATCGTTGACGACCTGGTCGATGGCGCCGAGCACGTCCTGAAGGGTGCGTGCGCATGGGTGGCGTAGCGTTTTTGTTTGCCGGCCAGGGTGCCCAGCACCCCGCGATGGGCGTCGACTTGATCGAGACATCGCCGGCGGCCGCCGAGGTGTTCGCCATTGCCGACGAGGTGCGCCCGGGGACCAGCGAGCAGTGCCGGAGTGCCTCCAAGGAGGAGCTCTCGCAGACCGAGAACACGCAGCCGTGCGTGTTCGTTCACGACCTGGCAGCGGCTGCCGCCCTGCGTGAGCGCGGCGTGGTACCTGCCGCCTGTGCGGGATTCTCGCTGGGCGAGGTCGCCGCGCTCACCTTTGCGGGGGCGTTCGATACGCGAGCGGGCTTTGAGCTCGTGTGCGAGCGCGCGGCGCTGATGGCCGCGGCTGCCGAGCGCCATCCGGGCGGCATGCGCGCCGTCATCAAGCTCGATGCGGCGCAAGTCGAGGGCCTGGCAAAACAGGCCGGCGAGGACTGCTGGCCAGTCAACTACAACAGCCCACAGCAGACGGTTGTGGCCGGAGCGCCCGAGGCGCTGCAGGAGCTCGACGTCCTAGTAAAAGAGGCTGGCGGCCGCGCCATGAAGGTCGCGGTGTCGGGTGCATTTCATAGCCCCTATATGGCCGAGGCGACCTGTGGCCTTGCCGCATATATTGAGGCCGGTCACGCGCCGTCCCCGTTGCTCATTCCTGTTTTGGCAAATATGACAGCGGCGCCCTATCCGGCGGATCCCCAGACGGCATCGGATGTCTTGGCCAATCAGGTGAGCCATGCCGTACGCTGGGTCGATACGCTGCATGCTCTGCAGGATCAAGGCATCGACACATTTATTGAGGTCGGCCCCGGCAAAACGCTGTCCGGCCTGGTCAAGCGTACGCTGAGCGACGTTCGTGTGTATTCGTGCGAGACGGCCGAGCAGGTCGCAGCTATTGCCGACGAGCTCGCATAGTCCACAGGGCTGTAACCCGAAAGGAATGACATGGGCAACTTGAACAATGGCGCGCTCGAGCGCAACGACTCACGTCGCGTGGCACTGGTCACGGGCGGCTCGCGGGGTATCGGCCGCGCCTGCGCTATCGGTCTGGCGGAGGATGGCTGCGATATCGCCGTCGTCTATGCCGGCAGCGTCGATGCGGCGCGCGAGACGTGCGACGCCTGCGAGGCGGCTGGCGCCACGGCGCGCTCATATCAATGCGACGTGGCCGACCCCGCTGCCGTCAACGCGTGCGTGGAAGCGGTCCTCAACGACTTTGGCTCCATTTGGGCGCTCGTCAACAACGCCGGCATCACGCGCGACGGCCTGCTCATGCGTATGGGTGACGATGCCTTCGACCGCGTGCTCGATGTCAATCTCAAGGGCACGTTCAATACGACGCGCGCGCTCACCAAGACCTTTATGCGCCAGCGCGGCGGCTGCGTCGTCAACATGAGCTCGGTCGTGGGCCTGATGGGCAATGCCGGGCAAGCCAACTACGCTGCCTCCAAGGCGGGCGTGATCGGCCTGACCAAGGCGGTGGCGCGCGAGCTTGCGCCCCGCGGCGTACGAGTGAACGCGGTCGCCCCCGGGTTTGTCGAGACGGATATGACGGCAAAGCTCTCGGAGAAGGTGCGTACGGTAACCGAGGAGCAGATTCCCCTTAAGCGCATGGCGCGCCCCGAGGAGGTGGCCGGCGTAGTGCGCTTTCTGGCGAGTGATGCGGCTGCCTACATTACGGGTGAGGTCGTGCGCGTCGACGGCGGAATGGCGATGTAGAAACCAGGGCCGAAGAACGGCTTGGATGAGGAGACCATGATGGAACAGAGAGTTGCAATCACCGGTATCGGTGCCGTGTCGCCGCTCGGCAACACCGCGCTTGCCACCTGGGCGGCAATGTGTGCTGGCACGTGCGGCATCGGCCCGATCACGCACTTCGATACCGATGCGTTTGCCGTCAAGGTGGCAGCCGAGGTCAAGGGCTTTGACGGCAACGAGTACTTTGGCAAGCGTGACGCCAAGCATCTCGACCCCTGCGTTCAGTTTGCGATGGCGGCTTCGGACGAAGCCATGCACGATGCGGGCTTTGATGTCGAAGGCGCCATCGATCGCGAGCGCCTGGGCGTCTACGTGGGCTCGGGCGTGGGCGGCATGACGACGCTCGTCGACAACGTCCATACGATTGCCGAACGTGGGCCCCGCCGCGCATCGCCCTATATGATCGCGATGATGATCCCCAACATGGCATCGGGCAATATCGCAATCCGCCACAAGGCAAAGGGCCCGACCCTGCCCGTGGTGACCGCGTGCGCAACCTCGGCCCATGCGGTGGGCGAGGCGTTCCGCGCCATCAAGCACGGCTATGCCAACGCGATCCTCGCGGGCGGCGCCGAGGCCGCAATTATCCCCGATGCCGTTGCGGGCTTTACGTCCTGCCGCGCATTGACCACCAACCCTGATCCCGCGACGGCTTGCCGCCCGTTCGATGCAGACCGCGATGGCTTTGTGATGGGCGAGGGCGCCTGCGTGCTCGTGCTCGAGAGCATGGAACATGCGCAGGCGCGCGGTGCGCACATTTATGCCGAGGTCGTGGGCTACGGCAACACCGATGATGCCTATCACATCACGAGCCCTGATCCCGAGGCTGCCGGCATTGCCCGCGCGATATCGCTGGCGGTGACCGAGGGCGACGTCAAGCCTTCCGAGGGTCTCTACATCAATGCCCACGGCACATCGACCAAGCTCAACGATTCGTCCGAGACGACGGGCATTAAGCGTGCGCTCGGCGAGGACGCGGCGCGCGCCGCGCACGTCTCGTCGACTAAGTCGATGACCGGCCACATGATCGGTGCCACGGGCGCCATCGAGGTCATGGCCTGCGCCATGGCGCTCGAGCAGGGCGTGGTGCCGCCGACCATTAACTACCACACGCCCGATCCCGCCTGCGATCTTGACTACACGCCCAATCGCGCGGTTCGCGCTGACCTTACCTGGGCGCTTTCGACCAACCTGGGCTTTGGCGGACACAACGCCGCCATCGCGCTGCGTAGATATACGAGGAGCTAGAGCATGGATTCCAAAAGACTTGCCGAGATAGCCGATGTTATGGAGGACCGCGGCCTCACGCGCGTACGCGTTGAGGAGCCCGATGGCACCGCGGTCGAACTCGAGCGCGCGAGCGCCGCACAGCCGGTTGCCGTGCCCATGCCCATGCCGAGCGCTATGGCCGCTCCAGTTGCAGCTCCCACAGTCGCGCCTGCCGCACCGGAGCCCGCCGCGCAGACACCTGCCGCCGCACCGGAGCCCAAGGGCACCGAGGTGACCGCTCCCATGGTCGGCGTTTTCTATGCTGCCCCGGCGCCGGGCGACGAGCCGTTTGTGCACGTGGGCTCTAAGGTCAAGGCCGGCGAGACGCTCTGCATCATCGAGGCCATGAAGGTTCTCAACGAGGTAACGGCAGAGGCAGACGGCGAGGTGCTCGAGATCTGCGTGGCCGACGGCGACCTCGTGGAGTTTGGCAGCTGCCTCATGAGGATCGGATAGGTGATATTCATGAACAAAGAAGAGCTTAAGGAACTGTTGCCGCATCGCGAACCGATGCTTTTGCTCGACGAGGCCGAGCTGGTGGGCGACGAGGCCCACGGCAAGATCACGATTACGGGCGACGAGTACTTTTTGCAGGGGCATTTTCCGGGAAACCCGGTGGTCCCCGGCGTGATTCAGTGCGAGATGCTCGCCCAAAACTGTTGCGTGCTGCTGATGGGCGACGAGGAAGCGCGCGGCGCGACGCCGTTCTACACGAGTCTGGACAAGGTGCGCTTTAAGCGTCCGGTGCGCCCGGGCGACACGGTTGATCTGGTGTGCACCATCACGCGTGCGCGCGGGCCGTTCCGCTTTGCGACGGGTACTGCGAGCGTCAACGGTGAGGTTTGCTGCCGCGCCGATATGTCTTTTGCACTCATGCACGAAAGTTAAGGAAGGCTTCATGTTCGACAAAGTGCTCATCGCCAACCGCGGCGAAGTCGCGGTCCGTGTTATCCGCGCGTGCCGCGATATGGGCATCAAGACCGTCGCCGTTTATTCCACGGCCGATGCGGACGCGCTGCACGTGCAGCTTGCCGACGAGGCGTATTGCATCGGCGGTCCGCGTCTTGCCGAGAGCTACCTCAACGACGATGCTGTGCTCACCTGTGCCGTAAAGTCGGGAGCTAAGGCAATTCATCCCGGCTATGGCTTTTTCTCCGAGAAGGCGAGCTTCGTGCGCGACTGCGACAAGTATGGCCTGGCGTTTGTTGGTCCTTCGGCCAAGGTGATCGACAGCATGGGCGACAAGGACGCCGCACGTCGAACGGCTGCCGCGGCGGGCGTGCCCATCGTGCCGGGCTGCGATTTGCTCAAAAGTCCCGAGGAGGCAACGGCCGAGGCTGAGCGCATTGGCTGCCCCGTGCTTATTAAGGCGCGTGCGGGCGGCGGCGGTCGCGGTATTCGTAAGGTCGAGCGCGTGGAAGATGCGGCAAAGGCCTTTATTGAAGCACGCGCCGAGGGCGAGGCCGTTTTTGGCGACGGCGAGTGCTACATGGAGAAGTTCGTCGCGCCGGCGCATCACGTTGAGGTACAGATTATGGCCGATAAGCAGGGCCATGTGTTTTCGCTCGGCGAGCGCGAGTGCTCGGTGCAGCGGCGCAACCAAAAGCTAATCGAGGAGAGCCCCGCGCCGTGCCTCGACGGACACGACGACATTCGTGCTCGCATGCACAAGGCAGCGCGTGACCTGGCTCGTGCCGTCGGCTACGAAGGAGCCGGTACCATCGAGTTCCTGTATTCGGACGACGGCAATTTCTACTTTATGGAAATGAACACGCGCTTGCAGGTGGAGCATCCGGTTACGGAGTTTGTGACCGATACCGACTTGGTCAAGTGGCAGCTGCGCGTGGCAGCCGGCCAGCCTCTGCCCTTTGAGCAGGAGGACATGCCGGTCCGCAACCACGCCATGGAGTGCCGCATCAATGCCGAAACGCCGGATTTTCTGCCGTCATGCGGAACGGTCACCGCGTTGCGTGTGCCGGGTGGTCCGCGCGTGCGCTGGGATTCCGCCATGTTTACCGGTGCTAAAGTTCCGCCGTACTACGACTCCATGCTTGGCAAGCTCATCGTGTGTGCGCCCACGCGTGACGGCGCCATTCGCAAGATGCGCTCGGCCCTGGGCGAGCTCGTGATTGAGGGCGTGAGCGAAAACAGCGAGCTTCAGCTCGACGTGCTGGCAAACGACGAGTTCTTGTCGGGCATGTATCACACCGATCTGATGGGGCATCTCTATGCTGATGAATAGAAAAGCGAAGACGGTCAACGTCCTCGAGGGACCGATGACCGAGTCGTGCGCCGAGTTTCCCGCGCGCCACGTGTTTATCAAGTGCCCGGAGTGCCGCCGCGTGATCGATGAGGCGCGCCTGCACGACAACCTCGAGGTCTGCCCTCGTTGCGGCAAACACTTTCGCGTGAGCGGGCGCGACCGCATGCGCATGACGATTGACGAGGGCACGTTTGAGGAATGGGATGCCAGTCTGGCGCCGGAGGACTTCCTTTCGTTTCCCGGCTATGCCGACAAGCTCAAGAGCGTGAGCGAACGTTCGGGCGAGCGCGATGCCGTTGTGTGCGGCAAGGGCAAAATCTGCGGTTGCGATACGGCGCTCTTCTTTATGGACGCCAACTTTATGATGGGCTCGATGGGTTCCGTGGTGGGCGAGAAGATCTGCCGCACATTTGAGCGTGCGACCGAGCTGGGACTGCCGGTCGTTGGCTTTACCGTATCGGGTGGCGCCCGCATGCAGGAGGGCGTGACCTCGCTCATGCAGATGGCCAAAATCTCTGCGGCGGTTAGGCGCCATAGCGAGGCGGGCGGCCTGTATATCACGGTGCTCACTGACCCCACGACCGGAGGCGTAACCGCGAGCTTTGCCATGGAGGGCGATATTATCCTGGCCGAGCCCGATGCCCTGACGGCATTTGCCGGCCCGCGCGTGATCGAGCAGAACATGCACAAGCGCCTGCCCAAGGGATTCCAGCGCTCCGAGTTTTTGCTGGAGCACGGCTTTTGCGATGCCGTTGTACCGCGTGGCGAGGTTGCGCTCACGGTAGGCGAGCTGCTGGCGCTGCACGAAGGGCACGCGCCCGGCCTGGGGGCACCGCACGAGATTGTGCATACGGGCCGCCGCGGCAAAAAGCTGGGACATTTGTTCAAGCGCTCGGCCGCACCAAAAACCGCGCTCGAGATTGTCAAGCAGACCCGCTCGGCAGATCGCGCCACGGCAGGCGAGATGATCTCGCTGGGCCTGGATGGATTTGTGGAGCTGCACGGCGACCGCTACTTTGGCGACGACGCCGCTGTGGTGGCTGGCATTGGCTGGAAAGACGGGCGCCCCGTAACGGTCATCGCCATCGAGCGCGGCACCACGACCAAAGAGCGCATGCGTCGCAACTTTGGCATGGCACATCCCGAGGGCTACCGCAAAGCGCGTCGCCTTATGCGCCAGGCCGAAAAGTTTGGTCGACCGGTTCTGTGCCTGGTCGATACTTCGGGCGCGTTTTGCGGCATCGGTGCCGAGGAGCGCGGCCAGGGCGAGGCGATTGCTCAGAATCTCATGGAGATGAGCGGCCTTAAGACACCGATTGTCTCGGTGGTGACAGGCGAGGGCGGCTCTGGTGGCGCGCTGGCGCTGTCCGTGGCCGACCGCATCCTGATGCTCTCGAGCTCGGCCTATTCAGTCGTGAGCCCCGAGGCCTGTGCGTCGATCCTGTGGAAGGATACCGAGCGTGCGGATGAGGCCGCCGAGGCGCTTAAGCTCACGGCCCCCGATCTGCTGGCGCTCGGCATCATCGACGGCATTGTTGACGATAAGGGCCTGTCGCATGAGGAGATCGCCGGTGCCGTCATGTCCTCGGCATTTGATGCCTTCGATACGCTTGGGCAGCTCGACGACGCGACCCTCACAAACCTCCGCTACGAAAAGTACCGCGCAATCGGTCGATACCGCACGATGTGACAAAGGGACAGCCCGCATGTCATATTGGGAAAGGCGTTCCATGCTACAAGTTTCTAACACCTCGTTTACAACGTCGGTTTCATCAAACGCCATGGCCGTGGTGGACTATCTGTCCAAAAGCATGATGTCGGCGCTGCCGTTTATTGTCTGCGCGGCGTTGTTCCGCACCGTCGCTGTCATTATGGGCGAAGGCATGCTGGGCCTGTGGTCTGCCGATTCCGATATCTATCGCCTGTTCTACAGTTGGCTCTATAACGCCGGCTACTTCTTTTTGCCCATTTATCTTGGTTGGGCGGCCGCCCGCCAGCTCGGTTGCTCGGAGCAGCTGGGCATGATGCTGGGCGGCGTATTGATTGCACCCGATTTACTCAAGCTTGTCGATGCCGCATCGACGACGGGGGCATCGATGACTTCCGTGTATGGTCTGCTTCCTGCGCCGGTCAACGATTACACGACGACTGTTATTCCGGTTCTCATTTCGATGCCCGTGCTATGGCGAGTGGAGTGTTTCTTTAAGCGCGTTATCCCTAAGGCCGTGGCGTTTTCGTTTGTTCCGTTTGCGACCATGCTCGTCATGGTTCCGGTTTCGCTGTGTATTACGGCACCGGCGGGCAGCTATCTGGGCATGCTGTTGGGCCAGCTTATGTTTATGCTTGGCAATTCCGGTGGCATCGTGTCGCTGCTCACGCTCATGGGGCTTGCCGCGGGCTGGGAGTTCCTAAAGATAGCGGGCGTCAGCAACGTCGTTCTATCGCTTGCGTACGCGCAGTTTATGAGTGTGGGAACGGATTCGTGCATCCTGATTGCCGCGACGATGGCGACGTTCGCCGTTTGGGGCATGCCTTTTGGCGCGTCGCTCCGCGTTGCGGATAAGGACGAGAAGGCGCTCATGCTGGGCTACTCAATCTCGGGTGTTCTTGGCGGCGTAAGCGAGCCGGCGCTGTACGGTTGCGGCTTTAAATATGGCAGGTGCCTGACGTGCATGGCCATTGGCGGCGCCGTCGGAGGCCTTGTTGCGGCCGTGGGCCACGTTACGGCCTATACCATCGGCATGACGAATGTCCTTATGGTCATTGGCTTTGCCACGGGCGGCATCTCGAACCTGCTGTGGTGCTGCGCTGCCGGCGGTGTGGCATTTGCGGTGTCTGCGGCGCTGAGCTACTGCTTTGGCGTGGTGCCGGCGAAGGGACAGACGACGGGGGACGGAGCCGATTCACCCGAAACCTCGAAGAGCGTGGCCGAAGTAAGCGCGTAAACCTGTGCGACACAAGGACGATTCCTTTGCCATATTCCAAGGTCGTGGCCCATGTGGGTTGCGGCCTTTTTGTATCTGGGGGACAAAGTGGCTACACTACAATCCGTTTGAGCAATAGATATATAGATAGCATCGTGGGGGCGGATGTAGATGGTTGAGTGGATTGTTAAGCGTGCGCAGGGCGACCGTGCGCGCGTGGGCACGTTGACGGGCGTGGTGTGTATTCTCGCCAATGTGGCACTATGCGCTGCGAAGGGCGTAATTGGCGTGCTGTCGGGATCGGTTTCGATTGTGGCGGATGCCATGAACAACCTGTCCGATGCCAGCTCGAATATCGTGAGCGTGCTGGGCTTTAAGCTGGCGAGCAAGCCGGCCGACCCCGAGCATCCTTACGGCCACGGTCGCTACGAGTATCTCTCGGGATTGGTCGTGGCGGCCCTCGTGCTGCTGATTGGCGTTGAGCTGGTGAAGTCCTCGGTCGAGCGCGTCATCCACCCCGAACCTGTCGAGTTCTCGCTTGCCCTGGTGGCAGTTCTAGTGCTTTCGATGGTCGTAAAGCTCTGGATGGCGGCCCTCAACCAAAAGCTCGGCGATCGCATTGAGTCCGAGACGCTGCATGCGACCGCGCAGGATTCCAAGAACGATGTCCTTGCTACGGGCGCCGTGCTGGCGTGCGCAATTGTTTCGCAGGTGACGCACATCAATCTTGATGCATGGGTCGGCCTTGCCGTTGGCGCTTATATTGGCTGGAGCGGCTTTGAACTCATCCAGGATACGGTGAGCCCGCTTTTGGGCCAGTCGCCCGATCCTAAGCTGGTCAAGCACATTCGAGACAAGATCATGAGCTATCCCGGCGTTTTGGGCGTTCACGATTTGATGGTTCACGACTACGGCCCGGGCAGGAAGTTTGCAAGTGCGCACGCCGAGATGGCGGCCGAAGCCAGCCCGCTGGAAAGCCACGACACGCTCGATAACATCGAGCAGTCGTTTAGGGACGAAGACGGCATGATCGTCACGCTTCACTACGATCCCATCGTGACCGATGACCCCAAGGTGGCGAGCATGCGCTTGCGCATTCACGCCATGGCTCAGGAGATCGATAACCGCCTCTCGATTCATGACCTACGCTGTGTGCCGGGTCCTACGCACACCAACGTGATCTTTGACTGCGTGCGTCCCTCGGATCTGCAGATGAGTGCCGAAGACTTAAAGCACGCGCTGGCACAACGGGTCGAATCGGAATATCCCAAGTCGATTGCCAAGATTACGATCGACGAAGACTACGTAGGCCATACCCACGAGTAAGGCCACGCCGATAAAGCAACTGATGCAGAAGGGGAGAGCATGAAGAAACTGTATCTACTCCGCCACGGTCAGACGGAGTTCAACGTCAAAAAGCTGGTCCAGGGCCGCTGCGATTCACCGCTCACCGACTTAGGCCGTCAGCAAGCCGGGATGGCAGCCGCATGGCTCAAAGCCCACGGCGTCGTCCCCGACAAAGTGGTCTCTTCGCCCTTAGGCCGAGCCATGGACACAGCTCAGCTCGTCGCATGCGAGCTCCTCGGCCCGGACGCAGCAGCCGAGCCCTGCGAAGGCATTATCGAGCGCTGCTACGGCACCTTCGAAGAAGGCCCGCACGACGCGCTACCCACCGACGTCTGGGATCCGGGCGAGGACCTGGTCCCCTTCGGAGGAGAAGGAAGCCGCGCACTGCAAGAACGCATGGTAGGCACCCTCACTAATCTCATGGACTCCGAGGGCATCGAAGCCCTCCTAGCAGTAAGCCACGGCAGCGCCAGCCGCCAATTCATTAAGGCTGCAGCCCCAGAGGGCTTCGAGCTTCCAACAAAACTCCCCAACTGCGCCATCATGATCTTCGATTTTGACGAGGAAGAGTCGGGAGAAGAGGGCGACACGTCTCAATCCAAGTTCACCTTGCGGCAAATTATCGATCCCCAACAAAGTAATTAGCTGAGCGAGCAAGGTTTAGTAGACGTCAACGTGGCGTTCCCAGTGTGCGGCGGAGGGGGCGGGCCTGAGACATATTAAGGTTGT
>CAJMRE010000026.1 GCA_905215755.1 uncultured bacterium | reverse complement strand
CCGAGCCGTCGATTGACTTGAAGAAGGGGGAGGCCTCGCGGCCTCCCCCTTTTTTTGCGTTTGCGGGATTGTGTCTCACATAGTAGCTGTGTTTTATAACCCTCGTTTGTCGCATCTTCTGTGAACGGGCTACAATAACTTAGTCTGTGCGATATGGAGGTGAACATGGCTGAAGCTGGTATCGGCGTTGATATCGTCGAGATTTCCCGCATGAAATCAATTCTTGAAAAGACGCCGTCGTTTGCTCGGCGTGTGTTTACCGAAGAAGAGCGTGCGTATTGTGATGCATCATCGCGTCCCGCTGCTCACTATGCCAGCCGCTTTGCTTCGCGCGAGGCGGTACTTAAAGCTCTCGGCACGGGTTTTAGTCAAGGCGTTGGTCGCAAGGATGTTTCGGTTACGCGTGATAAACTCGGCAAACCGAAGGCGCTGCTTTCGGGCCGTGCTCTCGAGATCGCTCAAGAGCTGGGTGTTGTTGAGGTCGCTCTTTCCATTACGCTTACAGGAGACTTAGCCGTTGCGAATGCAATCGCGATTACCGAAGATGCTCGGCCTAAGCCAAAAGAGGAAAAGGTGAGTACCAAGAAACGCGTAGCGCAGACATTTAAAGAGGCTCGCTCTGTTTTAGATGAGCTTGAGCAGCTGCAGAATTCAGCATTGACGGAGCACCTGGGCGATGCTTCGCAAGATACGCTAGGAGCATAGATGAAACCGGTTTTGAGTACCGAAGAAGTCGTTCGTCTCGAGGACATCATCGAACGCGAAGGGACTTCGAAGGCCGAGCTTATGGAGCTAGCGGGTGAGTTTGCCGCCAACGAGGTCTTGAAGCTCAATCCCGATCGGGTTCTCGTTCTGGTCGGTTTTGGTAATAATGGCGGCGACGGTTGGGTTGCCGCCGATATCCTGAGCCATAAGGGTGTGGACGTGGATATCGTTTCTCCGGTTGAGCCGGATGAGATTCCTGCTGCTCTGGCACGTCATGTTGCTCGTCGTACTGCCGGCCGCGATGTGCACGTTTGCGTCGGCCCCTCGCGTGACGAACTCGAGGTTTTGATCGATAAGGCCGATGTTGTTGTCGATGCCATTTTTGGTACCGGTTTCCACGGGAATCTGCGTGCGCCGTTCTCCATCTGGATTCCTACGGTCAATGAATGCGCCGATTGTGTCGTATCCATTGATGTCCCCTCGGGCCTGAATGCCGAGACGGGCGTTGTTGATGACGACTGCATTCGTGCCGAGCATACGGTGACGATGATTGCGCCCAAGATTGGTCTGTATAGCGCTGATGGCCCTGAGTATGCTGGCGATTTGATCTGCGGCAATCTTTACGACCGTCTTGACGAGGTCATCGATGATGTCGACCACGCCGCCGAGATTGTCGAGCCCGGTGACTTAGTTGATTACTTTGCTCCACTACCTACGAATATCGATAAGTATTCCCGTGGCTCTGTGCTTATTGTCGCCGGATCTGCGCAATATCCTGGTGCTGCCATTATGGCGGCCAAGTCTGCAGCTCGCGCGGGTGCTGGTTACGTGGCAGTCGCGGCTCCTGACGCCTGCGCCAATCTTATTCGCATGGCACTTCCTTCGATTCCCGTCTTTGCTATTCCGTCTGATTCCCGCGGCTCCTTTGGCGCCGCTGCGCGCATGACTGTGTGCGAGATTGCAAAGAAGTACAGCTGTGTACTGTGCGGTCCCGGTATGACGACATCTGCCGGCGCTATGCAGGTGGTTTCGGGCTTGCTCGAGCTTGATGTACCGCTTATTTTGGACGCAGATGCACTCAACTGCCTTGCTAAGATTGCTATCGACGGTATCGATAGCAACCCTGAGATGTACCGCCGTGAGCAACCGCTCGTCATGACGCCGCACTATCGCGAGCTTTCGCGCTTGGTTGCCGGTGACGAGGTTAACGATCTGGGGACTGCAATCGCGGCCGCGCAGAAGGTTGTCTGGGCTGCAGGCTCCGACAATCTGGTGGTCATTGCCAAGGGGCCGACGACGGCTATCTGTGGCGTTGAGCGTGTGCTGCTGCCGCTCTCGGGTCCGGCTTCTCTGGCAACTGCCGGTTCGGGTGATGTTCTCGCGGGTATTTTGGCCGGCACGCTTGCCACCATGCGCGACGAGATGGATCGTTGGGAGTTGCTGTATTCGTACGCCGTCGCACTTCACAGCTACGCCGGTTTTGCCGCGGCGACGGAGTATGGTGAGAAGAGCGTCATCGCGACCGATCTTATCGACTTGATCGGTCCTGCCATGGAACTGGCGGCAAAGGATGCGCTCGAAGATCTGGGAATCATGGACGAAGGGTCGGATGACTAATCATGAACAAAGCCGATTTGACGCGCTGGTCCTGGGTCGAGATCGACCGCGGGGCGCTCCGTCGCAACACGAGGGCCTATAAGAACTTGCTGAATCCACGTCAGCGCCTGTGCTGCGTGGTCAAGGCCGATGCTTATGGTCATGGAGCTGTTGAATGCGCCAAGATCATGTATTCGGCCGGTGCCGACATGTTTGCCGTGGCGACGGTTAACGAGGGCGTTGAGCTCCGACAGGGCGGGATTACGAAACCCATCCTCATCCTAAGCGAGCCGCCTATCGAGGCCATTCCGACGTTGCTCGAGTTTGATATCATGCCCTCGGTCTATACGTCTGACTTTGCTCTTGCGTATGGCGAATGTGCCGTCGCGGCGGGCAAAGTGGGCAAGTATCATCTCGCCATCGAGACGGGCATGAATCGTATCGGCGTTCACTACACGCAGGTTGTCGACTTTGTCCGCGGTATAAATTTCCATCGTGGTATTCAGTGCGACGGCGTATTTACGCACTTCGCCACGGCCGATGAACCTTCGGGCTGGGACTACAAGCTGCAGTGTCAGCGCTTTACCGAGGCCGTTCAGGCCATTAAGGATGCGGGTTTTGAGTGCGGTATCGTGCACTGCGCCAACACGCCGTCCTCGATGCTCGACCCCTCGATGCATTTTGATATGATTCGCGCTGGCGTTGGCTTGTATGGCATGCAGCCGTGCGAGCTGAGTGGCCGCGTGATGCAGCTTGATCCCGTTATGAGCGTCCATGCGCGTGTGACGCGTGTGGCACACCCTGCGATGGGTGAGGGCGTGGGCTACGGTTTTACCTACCGCGTACCGCGTACGCGCGTTCAGATCTGCACGCTGCCGATCGGTTATGCCGACGGCCTATCGCGTACGCTTTCCAATCGTATGGATGTGCTGTATCGCGGCGAGCGTGTGCATCAGGTTGGCAATATCTGCATGGACCAGTTTATGGTCGCCATTCAGTCCAACCCGGCACACGAGATTCCCGAGGCCGAACATGGTGATGAGATGATTATTGTCGGCCGCGATGGCGATGCCGAGATCACTATGGACGAGATGGCGCGCCTACGCGGCACGATTAACTACGAGGTCGCCTGCGGCTTTGGCATGCGCCTCGACAAGGTCTACGTGTAGGAGCCGCTATGGGCGTCATGCACATCCCCGGCCATAGCCATCAGGCGCCACGTGAGGTCGCACTCGAGGAGATTGAGGCCGTTCTGGGCGATTGTCACCTCTGCCAGCTCTACCAGTCGCGTCGCAATATCGTGTTTGGCGTGGGAAACCCCCGCGCTCGCGTGATGTTTATTGGCGAGGCGCCGGGCCGCAATGAGGATTTGCAGGGCGAACCCTTTGTGGGGGCGGCGGGTGAAGACCTCAACGGCATTTTGTCGCTGGCGGGGCTCAAACGCGAAGACGTCTACATTGCCAACGTGCTTAAATGCCGCCCGCCGGGAAACCGCAATCCGCGTCCCGAGGAAGTGCTGGCCTGCTCGCCGTTTTTGCGTGAGCAGATTCGAAGCATCTGGCCCGATATTATCGTGACGCTCGGCAACCCCGCGACTCACTTTGTGCTTAAGACCGAGATTGGCATTACTAAGCTGCGCGGCAGGTTCCACCAGATGGGGCATTTTGTAGTAATGCCCACGTTCCATCCGGCAGCGGCGCTGCGCAATCCGGCGTGGCAGGAGCTGCTGGAGGAAGACTTTAAGATGCTGGGCGACTATCTGGAGCGACATCCCGCACCAGAGGACGCCTCGGAATAATAAGGAGCATATATGTCCCTGGAGCGCCTGGGGGTAGGTACTTACAAAACGACTTGCGCTGCCGATACGGAGTACTTTGGCGAGCTAATTGCACCGTGCCTTGAGGACGGCGATGTGCTCATCCTGACCGGTGGCCTGGGAGTGGGCAAAACTCACTTTACCAAGGGCGTCTCGCGCGGGCTGGGCGATGAGCATATGGTTACGAGCCCTACGTTTGCGCTCATGGCCGTTCACGATCAAGGTCGTATTCCGCTGTTTCACTTTGATCTATACCGCCTGGAGCATGCCTACGAGCTCGAGGATACGGGCATTTTCGATGTGCTGGGCTATGAGGGTGCTTGCCTGCTGGAATGGGGCGAACAATTCCAGGATGAGCTGACGGATGAGTATCTTTCGGTGACGCTCAAGCGTGATGAGGGCGACAGCGATGTGCGAACGATAACGCTTGAAGCGCACGGTGACCGCGCAATGGAGCTTTCCCATTTGATTGATAAGGCTGTACAAGATGAGCTTGCATAACGACAACGCGCTGGTGGTGGCGCTCGATACCTCGACCGACATGCTTGCCTGCGCGGCAAGCTGGATTGATGGGCAGACGGGCGAGACGAAGCTCGTGAGTGGCGACCACATGTGTCGCCGTCACGCCAACGTTGAGCTCGTGAATACCGTTGATGGCGTGCTGGCTCAAGCCGGTCTGGATCGCAGCGATGTTGGTTGCTATGTGGTCGGCCGCGGCCCGGGGTCCTTTACGGGTGTGCGCATCGGCATCTCCACTGCCAAGGGCCTCGCGCGTGGTGCCAATGTTCCGCTGCTGGGCGTGTCGACGCTCGACGCTTGCGCTTGGACGGCGTGGAAGGCTGGCGTGCGCGGCAAGCTTGGTATCTTGGCCGATGCTATGCGCGGTGAGGTATATCCGGCGCTGTATATGCTGGTCGATGAGGGCCCAGAGCGTCAATTTGAGCGCGAACACGTGGTCAAGGCCGCCGTGGCGCTCGATGAGTGGCGCCAAGCAGCGGACTGGGACCAGGTTCAGCTGACCGGTGACGGTCTCGTGCGCTATGGCAAGCTGCTGGGTGAGGACGAGACCGCCCGCTGCGTGGAGCGCGACCTGTGGTGGCCTTCGGGCGAGGGCTTGCTGCTCGCGCACGCTGCGGGTGACGGCGATCCGGCCCGCGTCCTGCCGATTTACACGCGCCTTTCGGATGCCGAGGAAAACGAGCGCAAGCGTCTTGGTCTTGCTGAGAGTGCACAGAGCGAAATTACGGGCGTTGCCGATGAGCTCGCCGGTCGTCATCTGCAGTTCCGTCCCATGGGCGCGGCGGATGCCGAGGGCGCGAGCGCGCTGGAGGCTGCCTGCTTTGAAGGTGCCGGACACGAGGCGTGGACGCCGGGCATGTTCCTGTCCGAACTGGGCGAGGACGTCGCTGCGCCGCGTAGTTGGTGGGTGGCACACGACGATGGCAAGCTGCTGGGCCTTGCCGGCGGTATGGTCGTGGACGGTGATGTGCAGATTCTGGATGTCGCCGTCGACCCGGCACATCGCCGTGAGGGCATTGCCCGCAAGCTGCTGTCGCACGTGAGCTATGATGCCCAGATGCTCGGCTGCACCACGGCTTCGCTCGAGGTCGAGGACGGCAACGAGGGAGCGATCGCGCTTTATAACGCTCTGGGCTTTACCGAGGCAGGACGGCGCCGCGGCTACTATGGTGCCGGCAAGGATGCCATCGTCATGACGGCCCCGCTGCCCCTCGTGCTTCCGGTCGACAATGCTTCGCCCGAGCCGACGGCGGCAGAGCAGCGCGTATGGCCGCTGCCTGCGCCCGGGCGCTCCGAGGGGGAGCGTGCCGAAATTGAGCGCCGCCGCCTAGTGCTCGCTATCGAGAGTTCCTGCGACGAGACGGCCGTGGCGATTATCGATGCGGATGGCAATATGCTGGCTAACCAGGTGTCGACGCAGATTGATTTCCATGCCCGTTTTGGCGGCGTGGTTCCCGAGATCGCTTCGCGCAAGCACGTTGAGGTTATCGTGAACGTCGTGGACGCGGCGCTCGAGGATGCAGCGGTGTCGCTTGGCCTTGAGGGCGGAGCGATTGCCCCCAGCGAGCTTGCCGCCGTGGGTGTGACGCAGGGTCCGGGCCTGGTGGGTGCTCTCGTGGTGGGTGTCGCTTTTGCCAAGGGATTTGCCTATGCCGCCGGCAAACCGCTCGTGTGCGTCAATCATCTTGAGGGCCACCTGTTCGCCAACCTATTGGCGCAGCCTGATCTCAAGCCGCCGTTTATCTTTACGCTTGTCTCGGGCGGGCACACCATGCTTGTTCACGTCAAGGCGTGGGGTGACTACGAGGTGCTCGGCGAGACGCTCGACGACGCCGTGGGCGAGGCCTTCGATAAGGTGGCCAAGGCGCTGGGTCTGGGCTATCCCGGTGGCCCCATCATTTCCAAGCTGGCCGAGACGGGCAACCCCAAGGCGATCGATTTCCCCCGTGCGCTTAACAGCAGAGGAGACTATCGCTTCTCGCTTTCGGGCCTTAAAACCGCTGTGACGCTCTACATTGAACAGGAGACCAAGGCCGGGCGCACGATTCACCTGCCCGATCTGGCAGCTTCGTTTGAGGCAGCTGTCTTTGACGTGCAGTACAAGAAGGCCAAAAACGCATTGCACGCTACCGGATGCAAGGAATACTGCATCGGTGGCGGCGTCTCGGCCAACCCGCATCTGCGCGAGATGATGATCAAGAAGCTTGGACGTCAGGGGATTCGCGTAACGGTGCCGCCCTTGTCTGCCTGTACCGATAACGCAGCCATGATTGCGGAGGTCGCTCGCCGTAAATTCGACCGAGGTGAAATCTCGCCGTTCGATGTCGACGCCGATCCAAACATGACGCTGTAGCTGGTACGGCGCGGTCCCCGGACGGAGGGGCCGGATATAAGGTTTCCTGCTCTACAGTCCTGCGCAAGACGAAGGCCACATTAAGTGGCCTTCTTTGCGTGCGGAACTCGCGATAAAGTTCATATGCGCCGCCCGGCTCCCGCGGCTCTCAGGGGCATCTCTCATGCAAAAACTGTCGTGGGGTAAAGTCTGAGGTCAGTGGCGTTTTATACCGAGAAATCCAAAAAAGTTGAAAATTCATTACAAATTTGCGTTGACTTTAGGTAACTAAAGTTTCATACTCCTTTTCAACCACTGGGGGATGTGAACACGCACGGATCGTTCACATCATGATTGAAGAGGATTTCTTAGACATGTTCACGCATCAGCTAAACATTATCAGCGTAGTAATTATCTGATGCGGGTTAGCACATACAGCTAGCCCGTACGATAACGGGCGGCTGATAAAGATGAGGGCCGTCGAGCGCAACCGACGGCCCTCATTTTTTATGTCTAGGAAGTTCTTTTTAGAGGAGGAAATGTAATGAACGGAGTTTTGCTCATGGTTGTGGCCGCGGCGGTGCTCGCCTGCGGCTATCTGGGCTATGGCCGATGGCTGGCCAACAAGTGGGGCGTTGACAAAGAGGCCCTCACGCCGGCCAAGCGCATGAAGGACGGCAAGAGCTTCTCGCCCGTCTCCGCCTTCACCGCGTTCTCGCACCAGTTCAGCTCGATCTGCGGTGCTGGCCCTGTCACGGGTACGATCGTCGCCATGGCCTTTGGCTGGCTGCCCGTCGTGCTCTGGGTCCTCGTCGGCGGCATCTTCTTTGGTGCCGTCCACGACTTTGGTGCCCTGTACGCTTCGATGAAGAACAACGGCAAGTCGCTCGCTCAGCTCATCGAGAAGTACATCGGCAAGACCGGCCGTCGCCTGTTCCTGCTGTTCTGCTGGCTGTTCTGCATCATCGTCATCGCCGCCTTCACCGACATGGTCTGCAAGACGTTCATGTTCACCCCGGCCGTTGACGCTTCTGGCGCTGCTACCGGTGCCATCGACTTCACCAAGTCCTATGCCGCCGGCTGCGCTGGTACCATCTCCATCCTGTTCACTTTCGTCGCTATCGCCTTTGGTTGGGCCCAGAAGAAGTTCAACCTCACCGGCGCTGCCGAGTTCGTCACCGGCGTGGTTCTCATGGTTCTCATGTTCGCCGTCGGTATGCAGTTCCCGGTCTACCTGGACAAGTTCCAGTGGTTCGCCGTCGTTATGGTCTACCTGGTCTTCGCTGGCGCCATGCCCATCCAGATGCTCAAGACCCCGCGTGACTACCTCACCTCGATCATGATGATCGTCATGATCGTCTGCGCCGTCCTCGGCATCGTCGTCCTGGGCGTTAACGGCCAGGCTACGATGACCGCCCCGGTCTTCACCGGCTTCTCCACTGCCTCCGGCATGATGTTCCCGGTCCTGTTTGTCTCCGTTGCCTGCGGCGCTCTCTCCGGTTTCCACAGCCTCGTTTCTTCCGGTACCTCCTCTAAGCAGGTCGAGAAGGAGCAGGACGCCGTCAAGGTTGGCTACGGCGCCATGATCGTCGAGTCCTTCGTCGGCATCCTCGCCATCATCGTCGCCGGCATCATGTTCTCCGACATGAACACCGCCGGTACCGGCGCCCTCAACGCCGGTGTCGCTTCCACGCCGTTCCAGATCTTCGCCGCTGGTATCTCCCGCGGTATGCAGGCCTTCGGCGTTGACGGCACGCTCGCTACCGTCTTCATGACCATGAACGTCTCTGCTCTGGCCCTGACCTCGCTCGACGCCGTCGCCCGCATCGCCCGTACTTCGTTCTCCGAGTTCTTTGCCCAGACCAACGACGCCCTGGCAATCGACTCCAAGGCCGGCTACATGAAGGTTCTCGGCAACCCCTGGTTCGCCACGGTCGTCACCCTGCTTCCCGGTCTCGCCCTCGCCTTTGGTGGCTATGCCAACATCTGGCCGCTCTTTGGTGCTTCCAACCAGCTGCTTGGTGGTATGACCACGATCACCCTCGCTGTGTTCTGCAAGTGCACCGGTCGCAAGGGTTGGATGCTCTACGTGCCCGTCGCCTTCCTGCTCTGCTGCACCTTCACCTCGCTGGTCCAGAGCGCCATGGGCTGCATGACCGCCGTCCAGGCCTACGGCTTCTTCGGCACCATCCCGGCTACCGCCACCACGGCTGCCGTCTCCGTCGCCGCCACCAAGGGCCTGCAGCTCGTCTTTGCCGTCCTGCTGATGGTCCTGGGCCTCATCGTTGCCGTCAACTGCCTCAAGGAGTTCTTCGGCAAGGAGGCCGGTTCCATGCCCGACGAGGAGCCCGAGTGGTCCGAGATGGGCAAGGCCGAGTATGGTCGCGCTGCTGCCGCTGAGGCTCCTGCCGACGCCGAGGCCGCCCAGGCTTAATCGATCGGACGGATTGAATCCTCCATCTCTATGACTCGGAAAGACCGGGTCCGCAGAACGCGGGCCCGGTCTTTTTTCTTGTGAAGACGGGCGATGCCAGGGGTGTTCTCGCAGATGTTTTGCGTGGACGGGCGCGCGCGTTGTACCATATGGACGTATATGTGTGCATATGAAAGGGGCCCCGTGGCCAAGACGGTATATTCCGATAATCAGAACAATGTCGATGCCCTGGCCGAGCGTCTGAGCAGTCAGACATCGCTTTCTGCCGAGCGGGCGAAGCTCGTCGCCTACGACCTGCTCTGCCGCAAGGCACTCAAGATTAAGTCGAGCGCCCTGGCGCAAATCTTCCGCTCCGTGGATAAGGAGTGCGATACCAAGGCGATGCGCGATGAGCTTATCGCGGCAAATATCGTGACAAAGATCGAGGGTAGCGGCATTAACGGGCGCCCGGCGTTCTATACCATCAATGCCGAGATCCGCGATGTCCAGGAGCAGCCTGCCGAGTCCGTCGAAGATTTTGTCGTCGAGGATTCCGCTGACGTGCCTGCTGTGGAAGAAGTTGCTCCGCGTGAGCATGTCGATACCGATGAGTTGCTCGATGAGAACGTCGTGCGTGCCTTTACGGCCAAGGCAGGACGCGGCGGTTTTGGCGGGGGTGGCAAGCGCGATGCGCAGCGCCGCGCCCAGCAGGAGCGCTTCCGTCGCGCCGTTGCTCAAAAGGGTGAGACGGATGCCGAGACTGTTGAGACCGAGGCTGCTGCCGAGTCGCAGAAGCCCACGAAGGAGCAAAAGCCCGTGGAGGCCCAAGAGCCCAAGCGCCGTCGCGGTGCTCACTTTAAGGCTGCACAGCAGGATGCCGCGCGTGAGGCTGAAGAGTCTTCTGAGGTTGCAGACGATGTTGAGGAGTCTGCCAAGAAGGCTCCGGGTTCGTGTCGTCCCGGACGTGGTTTTGCGGGGCGCGCGTATCCCGTAAGGCGTCAGGAGAAGAGCGAGCCGGCTTCGACCACTCAGACCAAGAAGACCGAACAAACCGAGAAAACCGTTGAGCCGGCGGCTCGCGAGCAGCAGCCTTCCGAGTCGCAGTCTGCGGCTGGCACCGAGGTCAAAGCTCAACAGTCCGCCGATAAGCAGGCGGGGGAGAGCGCCTCGAGCAAGCCCCGCCGCCGTCGTCACCGCGGCGGTCGTGGCTCAAATGCCGAGGCTGCGGCCGAGAAGGCAGCGACGCAAAGCAAGGATGCGAAGGCTGAGGCCCCGGCGGAGCAGCCCAAGCGCCAGCCGGCGAAGGGGGACAAGCCCGAACGTTCGCAAAAGAGCTCGTCCGCGCCAAAGCAAGAGCGCAAAGCTCAGGCAGATTCCAAGCGCAAATCCCAGGCTCAGCCCAAACCGACTGCAAACGTTGCGGCCGCCCAGCAGCCTGAGCCGCCCGCTCATGGCGAGGTTTCGGCGTTTGCTCTGGCACGTGTCCTGGGCAGGCAGCTGCTCAAGGTCGTTCCTACGCCAATGGCGCTCTCCAAGATTAAGGAGCAGCAGACTCAAATTGTTAAGGTCGAGGGCAAGGACGGCAAAAAGGCTCCGCAGCGCACTCAGCACAACGAGATGTCCAACCGCAAGATTGCCGAGGAAATTGCGATCATCCAGGCTTGGATTGAGCAGAATCGCGGTGCCGACACGCCGGTCGCTTCGCGTCGCCAGCGCGCCTACCAGATTTTTAACGATGAGAAGGCCTTTGACGGCAAGCACGGCGAGCGCCTGATTCGGCGTATGACCGAAAAAGGTATCAGCATGCAGGCGATTAAGGTCGCCCCCAACCGCCCCGTGCACTTTACGGGTTTCTTTACGCTGGGCGCCGACAAGCCGTTCATTATGGTCGAGAACCTAGACACCTATGACGAAATCGTCAAGCTCCTGCGCGGCCGCAAGCACGCCAAGCTTTTTGGCACCAAGGTGGGCGGCGTGATCTTTGGCGGTGGCTGCAAGGCGAGCGTTTCGCACGCACTGGATGATTATCTGGCCGAGATCGGCTATCGCTTTAACTATGTCTACTACGTGGGCGACATCGACCGAGAGGGTGCGCGCATTGTCGAGCAGACCCGTAACGCCAATGTGGTAGAGATTCGCCTGCATGCCGGTATGTATCGCGCCATGCTTGCCGAGCACAAGCGTCGCGTGAAGGCCGGCGGAGAGTGCGAACCCGCAGCTGCCAACCAGGGTGTGCCGCAGAACCTGGCGGCGACGATCAAGGATCTGCCCATGGTCACGCGCGTGCAGTTCCGCAACGTGCTGCGCGAGGGCGGACGCATTCCACAGGAGATTCTGATGACCGCCGACTATCGGGATGGCGACTCGGGAAGCTTCGACCGCATGCTGAACAATTAGTTCCGCCGTTCTACCGAACGGCGGTCCTCTCGACGCTGCGAGGGGCCCTGGCACGGCAATCTGACGTTCAACTTCGGCGGCGCGACCAGAAGGTCGGCGCCGCCTTGTTTCACGTCACCTTGCCATGCCAGGGCCCCTCTCGCTGTCACGTCCAAAACATCGGGGCTAGTGGCCTCCTGTTCGTGCGGAACTCGCGATAAACCTAAGCCGGTGCCCCCGCTCTCCCGGGGCCTGTGGCTACTTGGTTGTCGCAAGCGGCTCGCTTTTCGGAACTGGGCTGATGATTTCTAGATGTAAGGCGCTCTTGGTCCTAACGGGCCTGGGGCGCCTATCTTTTGGAGGTAGATTTTTGGGACATGCCTGAAAATCTACCTCAAACTTCTAGTGTAGGACGAGAAGTTGTAGCTGAAACTTCTCTTGTAGGACGAGAAGTTATATACTCAAGATGTTGAAAGGAGAGCATTATGGCGCCTACAGCGTTGGGTATTGCAGAGATTGTTGCCGAGGCCCGTTCCTTTGAGATTCCTCACGTCGTGCATCGAGACGATGCCATCAGTGATCTTCCTGAGCCAAAGCCGTTCAATCTTGTCCATATCATCACGGGTATCAGGCGCTGCGGCAAAACGTTCTATGCGTTTCAATGGATTCGTCGCCTTATCGATCGCGGTGTCGATGCCGAGCGTATCTTCTATTTCAATTTTGCTGATGACCGTCTTCGACCGGCGCCGGACACGCTCATGAGCGACATTTTGGAAGAGTATTGGCGGCAGGTTCCCTCAGCGCGAACGAAAGGCTGTTATCTCTTTCTGGATGAGGTGCAGGAGACCGATGGCTGGCAGGGCGTTTGTCAGCGTTTGGCGGAGCACGAGAGCGTAACGCTTGTTATCACCGGATCGTCCTCAAAACTATCTGCCGATGAAATAGCGACGCAGTTTCGCGGTCGCTCGCAAGAGCACGCTATGCATCCGCTTTCATTCCGCGAGTATTGTGCGTTTCATCACATTGAAACGCCGGATATGTCTACTAGTGCTGGGGCTCCAGCTGTTTCTCCGCAGCGGCGAACTGTTCTGGAATCGGCATATGACCGTTATCTCATAGAGGGTGGCTTTCCTGGGGTTCAGGAGCTTGATGCCGGTTCGCGTATTCAGATGCTTCAAGCCTATTTGCGAGATGTTGTTGCACGAGACATTCTCGAGCGGAGCGGGCGCACGGATATCGCTCTTGCCAACCAAGTAGGGCTCTTCTGCCTTCGAAACACGGGTTGCGACCTTTCGGTTAACAGTTTGTTGGAAGCCTTAAAGTCTGTCGGATATCGAGCGTCATGGGAAAAAATAAACGAACTCGTTCGTTTATTCCAGCAGGCTCATCTCATTGGATTACTTCCGGAGTATTCAACTTCTTTGGCTCCTAAGACAACGACAACAGACAAGGTCTATGCCGTCGACCAGGGGATGGCATATGCAACATCGCGTGCTAATCAGCAGGATATAGGAAAGCGTTTGGAGACTGCGATTTATGCTGAACTCATGCGCCGTACGGCAAACGGCCGGTTGGAAACGGTGACTTCATTTACGGCTCCAACGCAAGCACGAGAAAAAGTTGATTTCTTGGTCGGCGACGCTTTGGCATCGGAACCATACGCGCTTTACCAGGTGACAGTCGATATGACGGCAGAGAAAACGCGCAGGCGTGAAGTTGGTTCCCTTGAGGTTGCTATGGTAAAAACCGGTATCAAGGATGCCAATATCATCACGCTGCGCGAGGCGACCCAGATCAAAACGGAGCATGGCGTCATCGAGGTTATTCCCGCATGGAAATGGTCGCTTGGTCTGTAATGCTACGCCGGCCCGCCGGGGCCGCACGGCACCATGTTGATGACCGGCACTTTAGGAACGTCCCTAAGTGCCGGTTTGGCTGGTAAGTCGAGATGTGGGGAGCCCGTTGCTGGTATGGGACGGAGGGATTCCGCGTCCGCCTGGTCGGCGGCCGCGCTCCGCTGCGTCGCTTCGCTCCTTGCGTGCTGCGCTGGAAAACGCTTCGCGTTTCCTCAGCTCCGCACCCTTGCGGGTTCGAATCCCTCCGCTTGCTCACAAGAAAAGCCTCCCGATCGGCTATGCGTTCGAGAGGCTTGTTTCTTTGGCTGGGACGGAGGGATTCGAACCCCCAACAGCCGGCACCAAAAACCGGAGTTCTACCGTTGAACTACGTCCCAATGTGTGGTGTTGCCCAAAAGCAACTCGTTTAGTTTACCTAATCTGCGAGGGCATCGCAAACGCCATCGAGCAGGCGTACGGCGAGTGTCTGCGCGTCGCTGGCCGTGAAGGTGCCGTTGTAGCGCGTCATGCCCGTGAGCTCAATGCGAATGCGAGCCGGCTTCTGCTGCGCGGCGACATTGGCAGTGCGGATGCGCTGGGCCAAGTTGTGGCACTCGGCGAGGGCAATCGTGGCGCGCGGTGCGGCGTCGGCGGGCAGCTCGTCGCTTGCGATCTCGAGCACCAGATCTACGTCGGTTGGGACCTCGGAGTCGCAGAGCATCATGCCGCTGTTGTCGGTCGTTGCCGTGGCGATATTCCACATGCGCGACGCAACGCTGCGTGCGATGGGGTCCTCGCCGATAACGGCGATCTGGAAGCGCTCGAGCACGTTGGCGGCGCGAGCAAAACCGATACGGGACTCGGCTTCGGTGACCGAGGGCTTGCCCTCCCACACATGGTGCAGGCGGTTGATGTAGGCGTAGGTGTCCTGGAAGGCCATGCCGTCGGCAAACAGGCCGACATTTTCCTGGAACTGCTGCAGGGCGGCCTCGGTATGCGGACCAAAGTAGCCGTCGTCTTCGCCACAGGCAAAGCCCAAAACGTTGAGAGCGCGCTGCAGGGCCTGCACATCGGCGCCATGGAAATTGGGCATGCGTAGATAGAGGGTGCGGTCGCCCAGCTTATACGAAGCGTTTACAAGGGCGCTCCAGCAGGGGATATCGACGGCATGACCGGCAGCAAGGCCGCTGTCGAGCCTGAAGGTGCTGACGGCCTGCTCAGTGGTGGCTCCAAAGTACTTGTCGGTGACTTCGGCGGCATCAATCGTGTAGCCGAGCTGCAGGAGACGAGACTGCACGTCCTCGACGGCTGCTCCTTGCATGCCCGTTGTAATAGGTTCCATGAACGAACCCCTTTCGGCGTACCATTCGTACTATTTGAGCGTCTGTCGGATAGACAACGCAAAGGGATGCATAAACATGCACTCAACAGTGTAGCAAGTTGTGCCTAAATACGCTGCTGACAGGTTTTATAACCCCCGTTAGTTAAGGCGCTCCACAAAGAAATCTGCCATGGAGAGGAACAGCTCGCGTGCGTGCGGATCAAGCTCAACGTTCTCGATGGCCGCTTTGGCCTTAGCGGTCAGGTCGAGCGCGTAAGTGCGGGCATAATCGATGGAGCCGGTCTCTTGGAAGATATCCACGGCGCGTGCGAGCTGCGCGGGATCATCGGTGCCCGAGGAAAGAAGCTCCTCGACCTCGTCGTGGTGGCGCTCATCAGAGAGGGCATGAACGGCGACAAGCGTGCGCTTGCCCTCGGTGATGTCGGTGCGGAAGTCCTTGTTGGCGGCTTCCTTAGTGCCGACAAGGTTGAGCAGGTCGTCCTGAATCTGAAAGGCAAGGCCCGTGTGCAGGCCAAAGGCGCGCAGCGCTTCGATTTGCTCATCGCTGCCGCCGCCGATAATGGCTCCGGCGGCAAGCGGCGTGGCTCCGCTGTAAAACGCGGTCTTGTGCGTCGCCATGTCCAGGTAGTCATCAACCGAGATATCAAAGCGCCCGTCACGGACCCAACCCAGGTCGAGCGCTTGACCCTCGATGGTGCGGACGATCATCTCGGTAAGCTCGTGGAGCACGCGCAGCTTCACGTCGGACTCCAGCGTGGGGTCGTCGAGAACCGTCTTGGTGACCATGGTGAGCGCCAGGTCGCCACAATTGATGGCAAGGCCCGTGCCCTCGGTAAGGTGCATGCAGGGCTTGCCTCGACGAAGCTGTCCGTTGTCGGCGATGTCGTCGTGGATCAGTGCGCCCGACTGGAAATGCTCGATAGCTGCCGCGGCGCTGCGAGCGCTCTCAAAGCTACCGCCCACTGCGGTTGCGGCGAGCATGCAGATAAGCGGGCGGTGGCGCTTGCCGGCGTTGGCCGTAAAAGCCGAGAGCGGCGCGTACAGGTAGCGCTCGATATCGGCAGAGGTCGCCTGTCCGTCAAAGAACGTGGCCAGATAGTCGTTAATCTGGTCAAAGTGCTGGGCTAAAAAGCTGGTAAACGGACTGGACACGGGTTCTCGCATTCTTTCTTGGGTTACATCGTTGCGGTGTGCAGATACCATATTGCCACATTGGAGTTGCCGGCGCGTCTGTTTTGGCGATTTGGGGAAACGGGACGCGTGCGCGTGCCGGCTGCTTATATAAGCCTAAAGTGCTCGAGCGCCTTGACGACGCCATCTTTGTCGACCGAGTCGGTGATGTAGTCGGCGCGCTTTTTGAGATAGTCCGGCGCGTTGCCCATGGCGATACCGACATCGACGGCGTTCATCAGCGAGACGTCATTGCTGGCGTCGCCGATGCCGTATACGGTTCCATGGTGGGGATCGAGGGCGTCGAGTACAGACTGGATGCCCCCGCGCTTCGTGCATTCGCGGGGCGAGATTTCGGTTACCTCGAGTTCGAGCTCGTTAAAGCACAACAGCGGCTCAAGTGCCTTATCTTGAGCGATGTGGTTGGCGAGCGATGTAGACATCAAGATCTTGTAGGCACTGTAATGTTGCAGCTGCGTGACTGCGTCGCCCAGGGTGCGCGCGTATCCGGGAGCATCGGGGGCATCAGCACTCATGCGCACGACGCCGTTGAGGCCCTCAAAGCGGATGACTTCGCCCGACTGCTCAAGATAGGGGGCAAGACGCTGCAGCATACTGGGCGTCATCGACAGATCGCGAATTGCGTGTCCGTTGATCTCGGCGTAACCGCCCGCAAGACAGACGATGCCGGTCCAGGGCAGCTCAAGAAGTTTGGGGTGGATGCAACTGAGGGTGCGCCCTGTGCAGATAAAGGCCATGTTGCCGTTTGCAACGAAATCGCGGATTGCCTGCGAAACCGCCTCGTTGGGATAGGGGGAGAGGTCCCGCTCGTCTTCGGGAAGGTCTTGGGCGAGCCTGGGGTCTTGCCAGGCGAGCGTTCCGTCGATATCGAAGAAGCAGATGTCGCCGCGCTTATGGGCTGCGCTGGCGGCAGGGGAGGCCGAGGTGGTGGGCACAAATCCCGGCTCGAGGCCCATGATCTGGTCAAAATGCTCTTTAACGCGGGGAACGGAGATGCCGATAATCACCTGGGCGGTCTTGCCCGTAATGATAAGGCCCTTGGCGCCCACCGCGACAAACGACGCGTTATCTGCAACGATGGAAGGGTCTGCGACCTCGACGCGCAGGCGCGTGGCGCAGTTGGTTGCGCCCACGATATTGCCAACGCCACCTAAAAGCTGAATTACCCGCTCAGCGAGGACGTGATCTTGATCGGATCGACTATTGACCTCGTCATTGGGAGATTGCTCTTTGGCAAAGTCGCTTCCCGTTAAACAATCGATTGCCGCGCGATTGGCGACATGATTCTCGCGGCCCGGCGTCTTAAGGTCATAGACCAAGATGAGTGCTCGAAAACTAACAAAAAAGATGAGGCTAAAGGCAAGGCCGATACCGAGCGCCAAAAGATAGGCACCGGCATGCGTGCGCATGAGCGGAATAAAGTTGAAGGCTGCCATCTCCATGAGGCCGCCCGAGAAGATGCCGACGATGCCAAAGAGATTCATGGCTGTGGCAAGGCAAGACGATAAGACGGCGTAGAGCAAAAAGAGACCGGGGTGGGTGAACATAAAGAGAAACTCGAGTGGCTCGGTAACGCCGCAAACCACCGAGGCGATGATGGCGGGAGCAAGGATGACCCTGAGGCCGGCGCGGCGCTCGGGTTTTGCGGTGGAGTAGAACGCAGCTGCGATGGCAGGAAGGCCAAAGACTTTGACCCAGCCGGTGGCGGTAAAACCGGCCCACGGCGCAAGCTCATTAAGGGGGCGCGTGCTATGGGAGAGGATGGGGAGCAAACTGCTCCACGTGGCGTAGATGCCGTCGTTAATGACCAGGTTGTCGTAGTAGATCGGCATGTAGAGCAGGTGGTGCAGACCAAAGGGCTCGAGTGCTCGTTCTAAAAAGACAAAGATGCCCACGCCAAAGGGACCGACGCCTGCAAGCGCGTGACGCAGCGTATCGGTTACATCGTATACGTAGGGCACGATGGCGGCCGAGATAGCGGCAAGGGCAAACACGGCAAAAAAGCTAATGAGGTAGACCAGCGAGGAGCCCGAGAAGGTGCCGAGCCAATCGGGAATCTTGGCATCGTAGAAGCGGTCATGGATGGCGACGACGGTTGCCGATACCGCCAGCGGGCCGATAATGCCGGTGTCGAGCGTCTTGATGCCGTCGATGACGGTGATACCGCTGGCGGAGGTCAAAGATGACGGGTACTCAAGTCCAAGGTTGTCTCCGCTCAGCTTAATGATCTCGCTCAAAAAGAAGCAGTAGGCAAAATAGGCGACGAGAGCCTCGAGGCAGCAACGAGCCGGTTGTTTTTGGGCAAGACCGATGGGCAGCGCTACGGCAAAAAGGAGCGGGAGGCGTTTAAAGACAGTCCACGAGCCGCGCTGGATGATGGTCCAAAAAACGTACCAAGGGGTTCCGTATACGGCGAGATCGCCGACGATGTCCGCAGTCGTTGCGAGAGCGGAGACGCCGACCATGAGGCCTGATATAGAAAACAGCATGGCGGGAGCGAACATTGCCCCGCCAAAGCGTTGGATTTTTTGCAGCATGTTCTGCCTTCCGAATATCGAGGCGCGTTGCGCGTGGGGAAACGTTTAAACAATGGATTCATTGTAGAGGACCAGACGATTGTCGTACCGGCAGTTTTGAGCGAAACCGATTTGGGCATGACAGAAACCGTCAACGGTTAAATCCTGTCGCTTTACCGATATTCGGTTTAAACAACTTTAAGAAATGCTATCGTGCCTAGCCGGAAATGAACAATATAGAGGTGAAACAATGCCAAAAGCGATATACGAAGGAATCTACCGAGAAATACGCTCGCGCATCATTAATGGGACCTATGCGTTTCAGGAGATGCTGCCAACCGAAGCCGAGCTGACCGCGGAGTTCGGATGCACTCGCAATACCGTCCGTCGCGCCTTGAGTATGCTGGCCGACGGGATGTTTGTGCAGCCCATACACGGCAAGGGCGTGCGCGTTATTTGGCTTAAGGGCGAAACCGACATGTTGGGCGCACTCGAAGAGGTTGAGTCGTTTGGCGAGTTTGCAAAGCGCAACAATGCCGTTGCATCGACGGACGTTAAGTCTTTTGAACATCTGGTCTGCACCGAGCAACTCTCTCGTCACCTGGGCTTTAAGGTGGGCGAGGAGTTGATTCGCGTGGTGCGCGTCCGTAGCCTTAACGGTAGCGCTCGCCAGGTGGACCACGGCTATTTTCTGGAGTCGATCGCCAAAGGCCTGACGCCCGAGATCGCTGCAAAGTCAATTTACGACTATCTGGAGCACAAACGCGGCGTCAAAGTGATGGCGAGTCGCCGTACGGTGAGCGTCGAGCTTGCCAACGATGAGGACTGCAGCTATCTTGACCTTGGCAAATACAACTGCGTTGCCGTCATGGAGAGCCAGTCGTACACCTCGGACGGCATCTTGTTCGAGGTCACGCATGCCCGCACGCATCCCGAGATCTTCCACTACCGCGTCAACTCCAAGCGATAGCCGGCTAGCTCGCAGCCTGACGAGACTCATGCCCTCAAAGAGAAAACGCCCGGTCAAACCGACGATGCATCGGCTTGACCGGGCGTTTTCTCTGCATTCGATAACAAATAATTGTTTATACAAAACTTGTCAAGTATCAAGTTGAAATTACCGTTCACCGATGTTTTTCTACCGCTCTAGTAATACTTGTTCAAACAACTAGCCAAATAGCGTATTGTACAAATCAGCAAAAGGGGCAAAGTCCCCGAGCCAATCTCCGAAGGCGGCGGCAAAGGGTGCCGCCACGGTGTGAAAGGGTGGATTGTAATGAAGAACGAAATGAGCAGAAGGCAGTTTCTGGGCTTCGCTGGTTCCGCGGCTGCGGTTCTGGGCCTTGGTCTTGTAGGCTGCGGCGGCTCCGCCGGCTCTGGCTCCTCTGCTTCTGGTGACGCTGCCGAGGTCTATTTCCTCCAATTCAAGCCCGAGGTCGACAAGGAGTGGAAGGAGATCGCCAAGGCCTATAAGAAGGAGAAGGGCGTCGAGGTCAAGATCGTGACCGCTGCCTCCAACACCTACGAGGAGAAGCTCAAGTCCGAGATGTCCAAGAGCTCCGCTCCGACCCTGTTCCAGGTCAACGGCCCCACCGGCCTTAAGAACTGGAAGGATTACTGCGCCGACCTGTCCGATACCAAGCTCCGCGGTGAGCTCATTGACGACTCCCTGGCTCTGCAGTCCGATGGCAAGGATCTGGGTATCGACTGGGTCCAGGAGAGCTACGGCATCATCTACAACAAGCAGCTGCTCGAGAAGGCTGGCTACAAGGCCGAGGACATCAACTCCTTCGACAAGCTGAAGGCTTGTGCCGACGACATCCAGGCCCGCAAGGACGAGCTTGGTGTTGAGGGTGCCTTTACTTCCGCCGGCATGGATGACTCCTCCAGCTGGCGCTACACCACCCACCTCGCCAACCTCCCGCTCTACTACGAGTTCGAGAAGGAGCACAACCAGGAGGACGACGAGATCAAGGGCGAGTATCTCGACAACTTCAAGCAGATCTTCGACCTGTACATCACCGACTCCACCTGCGATCCTTCGCAGCTTGCCTCCAAGACCGGCGACGACGCCACAAACGAGTTCGCAACCGGCAAGGCCGTCTTCTATCAGAACGGTTCTTGGGCCTACGCTGACCTCACCAAGGCCGGCATGACCGACGATCAGATTGGCATGATGCCCATCTACATCGGTGTCGACGGCGAGGAGAACCAGGGCCTGTGCTCCGGCGGCGAGAACTACTGGTGCGTCAGCTCCCAGGCTTCCGAGGATGCCCAGAAGGCCACCGAGGACTTCATGTATTGGTGCGTCACTTCTGACACCGCCACCAGCATCATCGCTGACAAGATGGGTCTGACTGCCCCGTTCAAGAGCGCTAAGGAGACCACCAACGTCTTCTCGCAGCAGGCCGTTGCCATGGCCAAGGACGGCAAGAAGACCGTCGCTTGGGACTTCGTCTACATCCCCTCTGAGGAGTGGAAGAAGAACCTCAAGCAGGCTCTGATTGCCTATGCTGCCGACAACAGCAAGTGGGACGGCGTCAAGAACGCCTTCGTCGATGGCTGGAAGACCGAGAAGGCTGCTTCCGAGTAAGCAGTTGCTGCCCAAGCTATCTGATTAGCGACAGGGGGCGGGCAGACGTTGGTTTGCCCGCCCCCTGCATATTGAAAGGACCCTTCTATGGGCAAAGCACTCAAGCGCTGGTGGCCGCTCTTTATGCTGCCCACGTGTCTGGCGTTTATGATCGGGTTCGTGATCCCCTTTATCCAGGGTTTCTATCTCTCGTTCTGCCAGTTTATTACCATCAACAACACGCACTTTGTCGGTATCGAGAACTACGTGCGCGCACTGTCCGATCCGCAGTTTGCCACGTCGTTCTTCTTTACCGTGGCGTTTGCCTTCCTGTCGACGGTGCTCATCAACGTGATCGCCCTCGCCATCGCGCAGGCGCTCACCCGCAAAGCGCTCAAGGGCACCAACATCTTCCGTACGATCTTCTTTATGCCTAACCTGATCGGCGGCATCGTGCTGGGCTACATCTGGCAGATTTTGATCAACTGCCTGCTCTCCAACGTGGGCGCCCAGCTCATCGCCCTTAACTCTGCTGCTGGCTTCTGGGGCCTTATCATCCTGACCCTGTGGCAGCAGGTCGGCTACATGATGATCATCTACATCGCTGGTCTGCAGTCCATTCCGTCCGACTACATCGAGGCCGCCAAGGTCGACGGTGCCACGGCATGGCAGACGTTTTGGAAGGTTAAGATCCCTAACCTGATGCCGACCATCACCATCTGCCTGTTCCTGTCCATCACCAACGGCTTTAAGCTGTTCGACCAGAACCTCGCCCTTACCGGCGGCGCCCCCGCGCACTCCACCGAGATGCTCGCCCTGAACATCTACAACACGTTCTATTCGCGTGCCGGTATCGCATGGCAGGGCATCGGTCAGGCCAAGGCGGTTATCTTCTGCATCCTGGTCGTAGCCATCTCCATGATTCAGCTTAAGGCCACGAGGTCCAAGGAGGTGCAGCAGTAATGAAACGCGATAAGGTTATCAACCGCGCGCTCTCGATTTTCTTTACGATTCTGTCGCTCGCGTGGATCTACCCCGTGTTCATGATTGCGCTCAATTCCTTTAAAAAGGCAACTGCAATCAGCACCACCACGGCATTCGATCTGCTCACGCCCGAGACGTTCAACGGCCTCGCAAACTACATGCATGCCCTTAACGAGCAGGGCTTTGCCTCGGCATTTATGTACTCGCTCATCATCACGGTCACGTCGGTCGTGCTGATTCTGGTGTGCTGCTCCATGTGTGCTTGGTACGTAGTGCGCGTCAACAGCAAGATCTCGAACTTCTTCTATTACCTGTTCGTCTTCTCGATGGTCGTGCCCTTCCAGATGCTCATGTTCACGCTGTCCAATTTGGCGGACCGCATCGGCTTCAACACGCCGTTCAACATCTGCTTTATCTACCTCGGCTTTGGCGCGGGCCTGGCGGTCTTTATGTTCGCCGGCTTTGTAAAGAACATCCCGCTCGAGATCGAGGAGGCGGCCATGATCGACGGCTGCAACCCGGTCCAGGTGTTCTTTAAGATCGTCCTTCCCATCATGAAGCCCACCTATCTTTCGGTCGGCATCCTCGAGACCATGTGGGTCTGGAACGACTATCTGCTGCCCTACCTCACTCTCGACTCCACCAAGTACAAGACCATTCCTATCTTGATCCAGTACTTCCGCGGCGGCTACGGCCACGTCGAGCTCGGCCCCATGATGGCCTGCATCATGATGGTCGTTATCCCCATCGTCATCATGTACATCCTCTGTCAGAAGTACATCATCGACGGCGTGGTGGCAGGTGCCGTCAAGGGCTGATGCCGTAACTGTTTTGCAAGTTTCTGCGGCGCCCCTCAGCGTGGCGCCGCATATCGAAAGGTAGAGACATGGCCGAGATCGTTCTCAAACATGTTCAGAAGGTGTATCCCAACAACGAGTCCAAAAAGAAGGGCTTCTTTGGCAAAAAGAAGAAGACCGAGGAGAAGAAGCACAACCTCAAGGTTACCGAGGACGGCGTGCTTGCGGTGGAGGACTTTAACCTCACCGTGCATGACCAGGAGTTTATCGTTCTCGTTGGCCCCTCTGGCTGCGGTAAGTCCACGACGATGCGCATGGTCGCCGGCCTGGAGGACATCACCTCGGGCGATGTCCTCATCGATGGCAAGCGCGTCAACGACGTCGCTCCTAAGGACCGCGACATCGCCATGGTGTTCCAGAGCTACGCTCTGTACCCCAACATGACGGTGTACGAGAACATGGCGTTTACGCTTGAGCTCAAGAAGGTCCCCAAAGACGAGATCGACCGCAAGGTTCGCTCCGCTGCCGAGATCTTGGGTATCACCGAGTACCTCGACCGCAAGCCTAAGGCGCTTTCGGGCGGCCAGCGCCAGCGCGTCGCTATCGGCCGCGCCATCGTGCGAGACCCCAAGGTCTTCCTGATGGACGAGCCGCTGTCCAACCTGGACGCCAAGCTGCGTAACCAGATGCGAGCCGAGCTCATTAAGCTGCGTCACGAGATCAAGGGCACCTTCATCTACGTTACTCACGACCAGACCGAGGCCATGACCCTTGGCGACCGCATCGTGGTCATGAAGGACGGCGTCGTCCAACAGATCGCCACGCCGCAGGAGGTCTTCAACCATCCCGCGAACATCTTCGTCGCCGGCTTCATCGGCGTGCCGCAGATGAACTTCTTCGATGCCCAGCTGGTGCGCTCGGGCAATGGCTTTACCGTCAAGACCGAGGATATGAACGTGGCACTCGCCCCCGAGACTTGCGCTCAGCTTGCCCTCAACTGGGACGGTGACGACGTGAAGGAGATTACGGCCGGCGTGCGTCCCGAGCAGATCCTGCTTGCCGACAAGGACGAGGAGGGTGCGCTCCAGGGCACCGTCGAGGTGACCGAGCTCATGGGCTCGACCGAGCATGTCCACGTGACCGCTCCCGACGGCCAGTTTGTCCTGATTATCCCCGTCGTCGACCTCGAGGCCAAGGGCGCGCTCAAGGCTGGCGACACCATCTGGTTCAAGTTCGAGAAGAACGCGACCCATCTCTTCGATAAGGTATCTGGCAAGAACCTTATCTAGGCCCGGTGCATCCAGGCCCTCCCTTTGGGCGACTGCGGTATTGCCATCCTTTTGCCGCGGTCACATATAAGGCTCCCCTCCCGTCCACTGGGCGAGAGGGGAGCCTTTCTTTGTATCGGGGTTGTCTGTAGGTTTGTTTGTCTCGAACTGTAACAGGTAGAGGGCCAAATTGAGCCTAGATGTTACAGATTGAGACAGCGTCGAGCTGCCTGTCCTTCCGTCTTGATCTGTAACAGGTAGACTCAATTTTGTCGGCTAGATGTTACAGGTCGAGATTTTTGGTCGAGGCAGGTCACGGACAACACAGGGGCACAAAAAACGGAGCGGTGTTGCCACGACTCCGTTTCTCAAGAGGATGGGTAAGGGAAGTGAAATTAGTTCAGGTGCCAGATCTCGTCGTTGTACTGGGAGATGGTGCGGTCGGACGAGAAGGTGCCGGCGTTGGCGATATTGATGAGCGCCTTGCGCATCCAGGCGTCCTGGTCCTCGTAGTCGGCCAGCACGCGCTCCTTGGTCTGGATGTACTCCTCAATGTCGAGCAGGGCCATAAACCAGTCCTTGCCCTTAATGTCGTCGTGCAGGCGCTGCAGGCGCTCGGCATTGCCGGTCGCCATAAAGGCCGGGTTGGTGATGAAGTCCACCAGCAGTTTAATGCCGGGCTTGCGGTAGAGCACACCGGCGTCATAGGTGCCGTTGGCATAGAGCTGCTCGACCTGCTTGGACGAGGCGCCAAAGGTGTAGATGTTCTCGTCGCCGACGAGCTCGGCGATCTCCACATTGGCGCCGTCGAGCGTGCACAGGGTCAGGGCGCCGTTGAGCATGAACTTCATGTTGGAGGTGCCACTCGCCTCCTTGGAGGCTAGGCTGATCTGCTCGGAGATGTCAGCGGCGGGGATCACGCGCTCGGCAGCGGTGACGTTGTAGTTCTCGATCATGACAACCTGCAGGTAGGGGGCCACGTCGGGGTCGTTTGCAATCCACTGGGACAGCGTCAGGATCAGATGGATGATGTCCTGGGCGATGGTGTAGGCAGGGGCCGCCTTGCCGCCAAAGATGATGGTGACGGGGTGTTTAGGTCTGTTGCCGTTCTTGATATCGAGGTACTTCCAGATGATGTAGAGCGCGAGCATCTGCTGGCGCTTGTACTCGTGGATGCGCTTGACCTGGACGTCGATGATGGCGTTGGAGGGAATGGTCACGCCCTGCTCGAGCGCCATGAACTGGCGCATGATGGCCTTGGCTTCGACTTTGGTGGCGGCCAAGTGCTCAAGAACGTCCTTGTCGTCGGCGAACTCGGCGAGCTTGCTCAGATCGCCGGTGTTGCGCCAATCGGTGCCGATCACATCGTCGAGCAGGCTGGCGAGCGCGGGGTTGGCACCATGAATCCAGCGGCGGAAGGTGATGCCGTTGGTCTTGTTGGAGAACTTCTCGGGATAGATCTCGTAGAACGGGTGAAGCTCGGTGTCCTCCAGGATCTTGGTGTGAAGTGCGGCGACGCCGTTGATGGAGAAGCCAAAGTGGATGTCCATGTGGGCCATGTGGACGGTCTCGTGCTCGTCGATGATGGCAACGCGCGGGTTGTCGTGCTCGGCCTTGGCGACCTCGTCGAGCTTGACGATGATGTCGGCGATGGCAGGGGAGACCTTCTGCAGGCTGGCGAGCGGCCACTTCTCGAGCGCCTCGGCAAGAATCGTGTGGTTAGTGTAGGCGACCATGGAGCGTACGATGGTCACGGCCTCGTCAAACTCGATGCCATGTTCGGTGGTGAGCAAGCGAATGAGCTCGGGGATGACCATGGTGGGGTGCGTGTCGTTGATCTGGACCACGGCGTAGTCGGCCAGATCGTGCAGGTTACTGCCGCGCTCGACGGCCTCGTCGATCAGGAGCTGGGCGGCGTTGCTCACCATGAAGTACTCCTGATAGATGCGAAGCAGGCGGCCCTGCTCGTCGGAATCGTCGGGGTACAGGAACAAGGTGAGGTTCTTGGCGATCTCGGTCTTGTCGAAGTCGATGGAGCTGCCGGGGACCAGGCCGTCGTCGACGCTTGCCAGGTCGAACAAGCGCAGGCGGTTCTTAGTGGGCTGGCCGTAACCGGGCACATCGATGTTGACGAGCTTGGAGGTGACGGCAAAATCACCGAACTCAACGGTGTAGGAGCGGTCGTCATCGATTAGGATATCCTGCTCGCCGAGCCACTCATCGGGAACGGCCTTCTGCTGGTTGTCGACAAAGCGCTGACGGAACAGGCCGTAATGGTAGTTGAGGCCCACGCCGTCACCGGTGAGGCCCAGCGTGGCGATAGAGTCTAGGAAGCACGCAGCCAGACGGCCCAGACCGCCGTTGCCGAGCGAAGGCTCAACCTCAAACTCCTCGATCTTGTTGAGGTCGTGGCCTGCGGCGGTGAGCTGGTCCTTAACCTCGTCGTAGATGCCGAGGTCGATCATGTTGTTGATGAGCAGCTTGCCGATCAAAAATTCGGCGGAAATGTAATAGAGCTTTTTCTTGCCGTTGTTGAGCGGGCAGGTGGCGGAGCGCTCCTGCACGAGTTTGACCAGCAGCTTGTAAATGCGACGGTCGTCGAGCTGCTCGAGCGAGGTGCCAAAAGACTGCTCGGCGAGTTCCATGAGGTTAATTCGGGGCATGTTTTCTCCTGTGATGGGTTGTTTCATGTCTGCAATTCATAAGAAGCCCGCGCGAGGGGATTGGGGTGGCCTCGCGCGGGAAAAGCAAGCGCGTCCGCACGGTGGGGAGAGGTCGGGCGCGGTAGCTCCTATTGAGGAAGCTCGATTTCGGCTTCCGACGGGATGCGGAAGTAGGTCTCGGTCCAGTCGGTGAGTTTGTGCTCGAGCTCGCGGGTGATGGCGCCGTCGAGCATGCGCCAGGTCCAGTTGCCGCCCAGCGTGGCAGGGGTGTTGATGCGCGCCTCGTTGCTCAAGTTGAGCAGGTCCTGCATGGTGTAGATGCACGTGTCGCTCACGCTGGCGGCGATGGTGCGATTGAGTGCATCTGCCATGGGTTCGCCGGCCTGCTGATGGGTGTACAGGGCTGCCTGCTCGCGCTGACGCGGGGTGGCCGTTCCCTCAAACCAACCGCGCGCCGTCTCGTTATCGTGGGTGCCCACATAGGCGACGGTGTTGGCGATGTAGTTATGCGGCAGGTAGTACGAGTTGGTGCCCTCAAAGGCAAACTGCAGGATCTTCATGCCGGGGAAACCCGAGTTGTCGCGCATGTCGATGACGCCGGGGGTGAGGAAGCCCAGGTCCTCGGCGATGATGGGCAGCGTGCCGAGCTTTTCCTTGAGCGTCTTGAAGAACTTGAGGCCGGGACCCTGCGTCCACGAACCGTAGGACGAATCGGGCGAGGAGAACGGCACCTCCCAATAGGCCTCGAAGCCGCGGAAGTGATCCAGGCGGATGACGTCGTACATGTCGAGGGCGGCGCGAATGCGGCTCTCCCACCAGGAGAAGCCGTCGGACTCCATGGCGTCCCAGTCGTAGATGGGGTTGCCCCAGTACTGGCCGGTGGCCGAGAACTGGTCGGGCGGCGTGCCGGCGACGCTCACGGGATTGCCGGCGGCATCGATCTTAAAGAGCTCAGGCGTCGCCCACATCTCGACGGAGTCACGCGAGACATAGATGGGCAGGTCGCCGATGATGAGAATGTCGCGCTCGTTGGCATAGGCCTTGAGGCGGCTCCACTGGCGATCGAAGAAGTACTGCGTCATCTGGTGGTAGAGCATACGCGCCGGATGGTCGGGGCAGACCTTGGCGGAAGCCTCGCCGCGGGTGCGGAGCTCCGCGGGCCACTCCCAAAACGCCTTGAGACCGCACTCCTCTTTGACGGTCATGAACTCACAGTAGGGGATGAGCCAGTCCTCGTTGGCCTGGATAAAGTCATCGAAATCGGCCGGCTTGTCGGCGGCAAAGCGCTCAGCGGCTCGGTCGAGAATCTGACGGCGGCCGCCAAAGATAGCACCGTAGTCGACGTTACTGGGGTCAGAACCCAGGTACACGCCATCGATATCGCGCTGTTCAAGATACCCTGCCTCGATAAGCTCGGCAAAGTCGATAAAGTTGGGGTTGCCTGCGCGGGCCGAGAACGACTGATAGGGCGAATCGCCATAGCTGGTCGTCGTAAGGGGCAGAATCTGCCAGTAATGTTGTTTGCACGAGGCGAGAAAATCGACGAAGTCGTAGGCATTCCAGCCAAAGCCGCCGATTCCGTATGGTCCGGGCAGAGATGAGACGGGCATGAGGACGCCGCTTGCACGCTCCATGAATGCGCTCACCAACCTTCTTGTTGTGGGGTCGGCCTGCCGATGGGTGTGCAGTCCGCCTCCGATGTTCTGATTCGATACGCCTATTGTAAAACATGTTGTTTAAACATGTACAGGCAAGATAAAAAAGTTGGTCGATTTTCGGCGAATGGTTACATGCCATGAAAAAGCCCCGACCTCACAACGTGAGATCGGGGCAAGAGCGGTATGTAGGTTTTTTGCTACTCGGCGTCGGCGAAGCCGTTGGGGTTGTGGCTCTGCCAGTTCCAGCTATCGCGGCACATGTCCGCGATGTCGTACTGGGCCTTCCAGCCCATCATGCGCTCGGCCTTGGAGGCGTCGCACCAGTTGGCAGCGATGTCGCCGGCGCGGCGCTCGCGGATCACGTAGGGCAGCTCCTTGCCACAAGCCTTGGAGAAGGCGGCGACGACCTCGAGTACCGAGGTGCCGGTACCGGTGCCCAAGTTAAAGATCTCGACGCCGGTCTTGCCGTTCATCCAGTTAAGGGCGGCAACGTGACCAGAGGCCAGATCGCACACGTGGATGTAGTCGCGCACGCCGGTGCCGTCGGGGGTGGGGTAGTCGTTGCCAAAGACCTGAACGGCCTCGAGCTTGCCCACGGCGACCTGGGCGACATAGGGCACCAGGTTGTTGGGGATGCCCTTGGGGTCCTCGCCGATCAGGCCCGACGGATGAGCGCCGATGGGGTTGAAGTAACGGAGCAGCACGACGTCCCACTCGGGGTCGGCGGTGTGGACGTCCAT
>CAJMRE010000025.1 GCA_905215755.1 uncultured bacterium | reverse complement strand
AGAAGAGGCGGGGCATGCCCCGCCTCTTACACCACATCTCTGCGCGCTACCGTCAGTGAGGTCTCAGGGAAGGCGTTTCGAGGCTCGAAGGATACAAAACGGGGGTGCAGGTTGTCCTGCGCCCCCGTTTTCTTGGCATTGCGGTTGTTTGCCGCCGGTTTTTACGCCGCTTCGTCGAACTGCGAGTTGTACAGGTCGGCGTAGAAGCCGCCCTGGGCGAGCAGCTCGTCGTGCGTGCCCTTCTCGACGATGTCGCCGTCGCGAATCACCAAGATCACGTCGGCGTTGCGGATCGTGGACAGGCGGTGCGCGATGACAAAGCTGGTGCGGCCCTGCATCAGCGCATCCATGGCGCGCTGAATGAGCTCCTCGGTACGGGTATCGACGTTGGAAGTCGCCTCGTCCAGAATCAGTGCCGGGCGGTCGGCCAAAATGGCACGGGCGATGGTCACGAGCTGGCGCTGACCCTGCGACAGGTTGGTGCCCTCCTCGTTGATCATAAAGTCGTAGCCACCGGCGAGCGTATGAATAAAGTGGTCGCAGCGTGCGGCGCGCGCAGCGGCCTCGACCTCGGCATCGCTCGCGTCGGGGCGTCCGTAGCGGATGTTCTCGCGGATGGTGCCGTTAAACAGCCAGGTGTCCTGCAGCACCATGGCAAACTCGCCGCGCAGTGCCGCGCGGTCCCAGTCGCGCACATCGACGCCCTCGACACGCAGCGAGCCGCCGTCCACGTCGTAGAAGCGCTGCAGCAGCTTAATGAGCGTGGTCTTGCCGGCGCCGGTGGGGCCGACGATGGCGATGGTCTGGCCGGGCTGCGCCTCGCAGCTAAAGTCGTGGATGATGGTCTTGTCGGGCGTGTAGCCAAACTTGACATGGTCAAACACCACGTGGCCGGGGCGCTTCTCGGGAATCTGCGCGTCGGCCTTCTGCTCCTCCTCGGGCGCGGCCAGGAACTCAAACACGCGCTCGGTGGCGGCGGCCATCGACTGCATCGTGTTGCTCACGTTGCCCAGCTGCTGCACGGGTTGCGTAAAGTTTCGAACGTACTGGATAAAGCTCTGGATGTCGCCGGGCGTGGCATTGCCGGTCAGCGCGAGCTGCGCGCCCACCACGACGACGCCCACGTAGCCCATGTTGCCCACCAAGCTCATAAGCGGCATCATCAGGCCCGACAGGAACTGCGAGCGCCAGCCACTAATAAAGAGGCGGTCGTTTTGACGGTCGAACTCTTCAATCGAGGCCTCGGCGCGGTCGAACACCTGAATGACGTTCTGGCCGGCAAAGTCCTCCTCGATAATGCCGTTGACGGCGCCCAGAACCTGCTGTTGCTCGCGGAAGTACGGCTGCGAGAAGTGAATCATTACGGTCAAGATAATCGCGGCGGCCGGCAGCGTGAGCACGGTGACGCCGGTAAGCGGCAGGCTGATCGAAAGCATCATGACGAGCACGCCGATAATCTGCGTCACCGACGTGATGAGCTGCGTCACGCTCTGGTTGAGCGACTGACCCAGCGTATCGACGTCGTTGGTGATGCGGCTGAGCACGTCTCCCTTGCTGTGGCCGTTGAAGTAACTCATCGGCACGACGGCAATCTTGGCGGCGATTTCCTTGCGCATGCGGTAGCAGATCTTTTGCGTGACGCCGGTCATGAGCCAGCCCTGGACCAGGCTGCAGACAGAGCTCGCCAGATACAGGCAGAGCAAAAAGCCGAGCGTCTTGGCGATCCAGTCAAAGTCAACGTCGCCGGTGCCGTTGACCTTGGCGACCAGGCCCTCGAACAGCTTGGTCGTAACCTGACCGAGCACCTTGGGTCCCACAATATTAAAGATGACCGAGCACACGGCAAAGGCGACGGCGGCAAACACGGCAATCTTGTGCTGGCCGATATAGCCGAGCAGCTGCCTCATGGTGCCCTTAAAGTCCTTGGCCTTTTCGCCGCGACGCATGCCGCCCATGCGGCCCATGGGTCCACGCTGACGGGTGGGCTTGGGAATTTGGGTCTTGGTCTCGTCTGCCATTAGCGCTCGCCTCCTTCCATGACGGCTGCAATTTCTTCTTGGGTAAGCCCCAGCTCCTCGGCGGAAAGCTGCGACTGTGCGATCTCCAGGTACGCCGGGCAGCTGCGCAGCAGCTCCTCGTGCGTACCGGTGCCCACCACGTGGCCGTCGTCGAGCACGATGATCTGGTCGGCGTGCATGATGGTTGCGATGCGCTGGGCCACGACCACGAGCGCGGCGTCGGTAACGTTTTTGGCAAGCTCTTCGCGCAGGCGAGCGTCGGTCTTGTAGTCGAGGGCGCTAAACGAATCATCGAAAACCACGACCTCGGGCTTTTTGGCCAACGCGCGGGCGATGGCCAGGCGCTGGCGCTGACCACCCGAAACATTGGAGCCGCCCTGGCTGATGGGGGAGTCGTAGCCGCCCTCGCGCTCGGCGATAAAGTCCTCGGCCTGTGAGATGCGCGCGGCTTGGCGCATGTCATCATCGCTTACCATGTCGCCGGCAAACTTGAGGTTGCTCTCGACGGTACCCGAGAACAGACGACCCTGCTGCGGAATATAACCGATGCGGCGGCGCAGCTCAGAGAGGGTCATGTCGCGCACGTCGATGCCGTCGAGCGAAATGCTGCCGCCCGTGACGTCGTACAGGCGCGGAATCAACTGTACAAGCGTGGACTTGCCCGAGCCCGTGGAGCCAATAATGCCGAGCATCTGACCGGCATGCGTGGTGAAGTTCACGCCGCTGATGACGTCGGCGCGGGCATCGGGATACTGGAAGCTCACGTCACGGAAGGTGAGCTCGCCGCGCGGCGCGCTGGCAGCGGGCAGTTTGGGCGAGGCGGGGTCGTTGATGCTCGTGGGGCAGGTGATGACCTCTTCCACGCGCTCGGCTGCGACCTCGGCGCGGGGCAGGATGACCGAAACCATGGTGAGGATCATAAACGCCATGACGATCTGCATGGTGTAGGAGATGAACGCCATCATGTTGCCGACCTGCATCACGCCGTCGGACACGCCCTGCGCGCCAAACCAGACGATAAGCACGGTGATGCAGTTCATGACGAGCATCATGAGCGGCATCATAAAGCTCATGGCGCGATTGGTGTAGAGCTGCGTGGTCATCAGGTCGAGCGAAGCCTTGTCAAAACGCTCGAGCTCATGCTCCTCGCGGTTGAACGAGCGGATGGGCATAAGGCCGTCGAGCAGCTCGCGGGCGGTAAGGTTCACGCGGTCCACAAAGCTCTGCATCTTTTTGAACTTGGGCATGGTGAGGCCCATGAGCACGCCGACGACGGCCGAGACCGCGATGATGGCCACGGCGATGGTCCACTCTAGGCCGGTATGGTTGGCCAGGACGCGCATGACGGCGACGATGCCCATGACGGGGGCCATCAGACACATGCGGATAAACAGGGTTGCGGCCATCTGGATCTGCTGAATGTCGTTGGTACAGCGGGTGATGAGCGAGGCCTGGCTAAACTTGCCCACTTCGGCCGGCGAGAAGTGCATAACCTTGTTGAAGGTCTCGCGGCGCAGGTCGCGGGCGATGGAGCAGGCGGTGCGCGAAGCCACGGCACCGGTCAGGATGGTGGCGACGAGCGAGATTAGGCACAGACCAAACATCGTGGTCGCCATGCGGCCCAGGTAGGCGTTCTGCACGTCGGCGGGGTCGATGCCCTGCGCCTTGTACTCGTCTTGCACATAGCTCACGGCGCGTTGGGTCACGATGGAGCCCGACATGGAGCCCATTTTGTCCGCCATATCGTTGGCGCCCTCGACGAGCTTGCCCTGGTCGATTAGGCCGCCTTCAACGCCTAGACGCAGGCTCTTCATGGTGATCTTGCCACCGTCGGCATCAATCTGTTTTTGCATGTTCTGCGCCGCAGCGGCCTTCTGCTGCATCTCGGCGAGTTGCTCGGGCGTCATCGCCGCCATCTGCTCGGGCGTGGGCATGGCCTGAGCGGCGCCGCCATCGCTTGCCTCGGTAGATGCGCCGGTCATGTCGCCCATGGAGTTGGCATCGATGCCCTGGTTGAACGAAAGGACGACAGTCTCGGGGAGGCTCATGATGTCGGCAATCTTGCCGCCGTCGGCGCGCTCCTCCTCGGTGCCCTTGTACGTTCGAATGCCGTTATTGTCCGCCTTGCCAAACACGGCCTCCACAGCTTTGGCGTCCTTGGTGCTCATAAAGAGTTCGAGGTCGTCGAGCGATTTGGCGCGAATGGTGTCGGGCACGGGCGAGGCGATGCCGCCTTGCTGCACGCCCACGTCGACGATGTCGCTCATATAGGTAGGCAGTGCCAGATCGGCGTTGCAGCTGATTACGATAAGTACGATAGCTGCAAACAGTGCCGGGACATGTTTTTTAAAGAGCTTGAGAATCCTCACTCGGCATCTCTCCTTTCTTGATTGCGGTCGATAATTTCGTTGGCACGTCTAAGAAGGCGCACCATCTCTTGGGTATCTGTTTCGCCAAGCTGCTCGAGGAAGGCCGCGGTGCGGTCCTCGAATTCCCGACGTTTGATTTCGAGATCCTGGAATCCTTTGTCGGTCACCGTGACGTGTACGCGACGACGGTCGGTCTTTGAGTGCTCGCGCTCGATCCAGCCCTTGGCCTCGAGGGCGCGCAGGATATTGGCGATGCGGGCGCTCGAGACCCAGGCACGATCGGCGAGTTCGCTCGGCGTGAGCGAGCCGCCGGCGCGCATGAGGGCGCGCATGACGGCCATCTCGCCGCCGAGGGCTTTGTCCGCAAAGCGCGAAATGCGCTGATGCATGCTGCCGAACTCGGTAAGGAGCTGACGCCCAAGCTCACGGAAATCGGTATCTTCCACCGAAAACCCCTAACACTAGAAACTATTTTCGGTGGAAGATGATACCCCAATACGCGGGCCTCATACAGTGGGCAATATTAAGAGCTCATTAAGACTTAAAATCATTCAATTGATGAAGCGTTTCAAATAACTATTATACACGCGGTTAGGCGAGGGGTTGTCACCACCATGACGACTGGGACTCATATAATCGCCACGTGCGATGCTCCAACTTCCCGCAAGGAGACACCTAAATTAAAGGGGGATGGAGTCATGGCATTTGACTTCACGGGCAAGACCGCGATTGTCACGGGCGGCACTCAGGGCATTGGCCTCGAGATCGCCAAGGGCATCGTCGCGGGCGGCGGATACGTCGCGCTCATCGCAAGGAACGCTGCTAAGGGCGAGGCCGCGGTGGCCGAGCTTGGCGAGGGCAACAAGTTCTATCAGCTCGATGTCGCTGATGCACCCAAGGCGCGCGAGACCGTCGAGCAGATTTTTACGGACCTGCCGCAAACCAACATCCTGATCAACTGCGCCGGTGTCATCAGCACCAAGAAGTTCGACGAGATCGATGACACCGAGTGGCGCCGCACTATCGATATCAACCTCAACGGTACCTTCACTATGATGAACGCCGTGTACCCGCACTTTAAGGCGGCGCATGCCGGCACTATCGTCAACGTGAGCTCCGTTGCTGGCAAGATCGGCGGCGGCCTGCTTGGCACCGCTGCCTACGCGAGCTCCAAGGCCGGTGTCAACGGCCTTACCAAGGCGGTCGCCAAGGAGGGCGGCAAGTTTGGCGTTCGCTGCAACGCCGTGTGCCCGTCGCTCACGTTGACCGATATGACCTCGATTCTCTCTGACGAGAACTCTCAGCGCATCATCAACGGTATTCCTCTGGGCCGCGCTGCCCAGGCCAGCGAGCCTGCGCAGATGGTGCTGTTCTTCGCTTCCGACCTCGCCAGCTTCGTGAACGGCGAGATCGGTGACTGCGACGGCGGCATCGTCCTGGACGGGTAATACCCCGCGATGATTATTCGGCGACGGCTCCTGCGACTCGGGACCGTCGCCTTCTTTCTGACATAGGCGCGTGCGGCTACGATTCGCATGCATCCAAAGGAGATATATATGAGTGAATCGACTGCGGTGGAGGCGCCGGCGGCAAAGGAGCCGTTCTTTAAGATGTCCTCCATCCCGGGTGCCAATATTTTGGTGCCGCTTTTGCTGGGCTGCCTGCTCAACACGCTATTCCCCGACCTGTTCAAAACGCTCGGCAGCTTTACGCTTGGTATGACCCAGCAGGGCGCAGGCCCGCTCGTGGGCGCTTTTTTGCTCATCGTCGGTACGACGATTTCGTTTAAGAGTGCTCCTGCCGCCGCTGCACGCGGCGCCATCATCATCGCCGTCAAGCAGATCGTGGTCGTTGCCGTGTCGCTGCTCATCCTTTATGTGTTCAACGACAACCTGTTTGGCATCTCTGCTATGGTGATGCTGGCGGCTTGCACCGGCGCCAACAACGCTATGTACGCTGGTCTGATGGGCACCATGGGCAATGAGGCCGAGCGTGGCGCCGTCGCCATCACCACGCTGGTTGTCGGCCCTCCGGTCACGATGATCGTGCTCGGCGCTGCCGGTCAGGCTCCGATCGGCTGGTCGCTCGTGGGCGCCATCCTGCCGATCGTCGTCGGCATTATTCTGGGCAACCTCTTCCCGAGCTTTAAGAAGATGATGGCACCGGCACTTTCCGCCGTCATCGTGCTCGTCTTCTTTGCCATGGGCTCGACCATGACCTTTGGCCAGCTCATTAATGGCGGTCTCCCCGGTATTCTGCTCGGCGTGATCTGCTCGGTGGTCTTTGCAATTCCCGTTATCGCGGTCGATAAGCTCACGGGCGGTACGGGTGTCGCAGGTGCGGCCATTTCGAGCTGCGCCGGAGCCAATGTGGCCACGCCTGCTGCCATGGCAAGCGTCAACGAGGCCTTGTACGGCGGTGCGGTGCTCGCGACGGCTACGGCACAGGTTGCTGCCTGCGCAATCGTGACGGCTATTTTGACCCCGCTGGTCACCAGCTGGTGCTACAAGCATTTTGAGGGCCAGGGCAACGGCGATAGCAAGACAACGACCGACAAGGCCGCCGCAGCCGCCTAATGCCAAGCGGCAATCAAAGCTAAAAACTAGCTACGCCACAGGGCGGCCACGGGGGATCCCGTGGCCGCCCTGCAGTTTCTGTAGGGTCTCTGGGACACTTTACCCTGCTAAAGCTGGCATAACAGCTAGAGCGAACGTCGTACAAAGGCAAGGAAAAATAACATACAAATCGGTGAACGGTAGTTGTTCGCGCTCGCATTTCCTGCGGGTTTGTAAAAAACGCCCTTATGATATAAAAAAAGAAACATATAACAGCCCAGATGGAGAGGGTCGCTATGTTATCCTTCTCAAACGGGTGAAATCTTGGGTTTTGGGTTGCAGTTCCAAGGTGGACAAACGTTTTTCCCTGCACCAACATGTGGTGAAGAACGGAAGAAGCCGGTAGTGCAAGCCGAAAATTCAAGAATTCAATAAGCAGCGGTGTGAGAGAGCGCCGCATTACACGTAACTAGGAGCGTGGTTACACAATGCAGGAGGCATGGGAAGGCTTCAAGGAAGGCATTTGGACGGGAGAGGTTGACGTCCGAGACTTCATCCAGAAGAACTACACCCCTTACGAGGGCGACGAGTCGTTCCTCGTAGGTCCGACCGAGCGTACCAAGGAGCTGTGGGGCGAGGTTCTCGACCTGCTGCTTAAGGAGCGCGAGCAGGGTGGTGTCCTCGATATGGACACCAAGACCGTCACGGGTATCGTGAGCCACCCCGCTGGCTACATCGATAACGCCCACCGCGAGAAGGAGACCATCGTCGGCCTCCAGACCGACAAGCCGCTCAAGCGCGCTCTGCACGTCAACGGCGGTATCCGCATCGCTTGCCAGGCCGCCAGCCAGCACGGCTACAAGGTCGACGAGAACGTTGTCGAGCGCTACACCTTCGAGCGCAAGACCCACAACGCCGGCGTCTTCGATGTTTACACCCCCGAGATGCGTGCTTGCCGCTCGGCTCACATCATCACCGGTCTGCCCGATGGCTATGGCCGCGGCCGCATCATCGGCGACTACCGTCGTGTCGCCCTGTACGGTGTCGACTACCTGATTAAGGACAAGGAGGCCCAGAAGGCTTCCACCCCGACGGTCATGACCGCCGACAACATCCGCGATCGCGAGGAGCTGCAGGAGCAGATCCGCGCCCTCGGCGAGCTCAAGATGATGGCCGAGACCTATGGTTTCGACATTTCCAACCCTGCTACCAACACGCAGGAGGCCATCCAGTGGATGTACTTCGCCTACCTTGCTGCCGTCAAGGAGCAGAACGGCGCCGCTATGTCCATCGGCCGTACCTCTACGTTCATCGACATCTATGCTGAGCGCGACCTTGCCAACGGTACCTTCACCGAGGAGCAGATCCAGGAGTTCGTGGATCACTTCATCATGAAGCTCCGCATGGTCAAGTTCGCCCGTACTCCCGAGTACCAGGCCCTGTTCACCGGCGACCCGCAGTGGGTCACCGAGTCCATCGGCGGCATGGGTGTTGACGGCCGTACGCTCGTTACCAAGATGAGCTACCGCTACCTGCACACGCTCGAGAACATGGGTACCAGCCCCGAGCCCAACATGACCGTTCTGTGGTCGACCCGTCTGCCCGAGAACTTCAAGAAGTTCTGCGCCAAGACTTCTGTCGCCAGCTCCTCGATCCAGTACGAGAACGACGACCTCATGCGCGTTTACCATGGCGACGACTACGGCATCGCCTGCTGCGTGTCCTCCATGCGCATCGGCAAAGAGATGCAGTTCTTCGGCGCCCGCGCCAACCTGGCTAAGTGCCTGCTGTATGCACTCAACGGCGGTGTTGACGAGGTCTCCAAGAAGCAGGTCGGCCCCAAGTACCGCGCCGTCGAGGGCGATACGCTCGATTACGACGACGTTGTGGCCAAGTACAACGACATGATGAAGTGGCTCGCTGGCGTGTACGTCAACTCGCTGAACATCATTCACTACATGCACGACAAGTATTGCTACGAGCGCATCCAGATGGCTCTGCACGACAAGCACGTGCACCGCTGGTTCGCTACGGGCATCGCTGGCCTTTCCGTCGTGGCTGACTCCCTGTCCGCCATCAAGTACGCCAAGGTCCACCCCGTCCGTGACGAGAACGGCATCATCGTCGACTTCGAGACCGAGGGCGATTTCCCCAAGTACGGTAACGACGACGACCGCGTCGACCAGATCGCTCACGACGTTGTGCACCAGTTCATGGAGTACATCCGCATGAACGACACCTACCGCAACTCCGTGCCCACGACCTCGGTTCTGACCATTACTTCCAACGTCGTCTACGGTAAGAAGACCGGCTCCACGCCCGACGGCCGCAAGGCTGGCCAGCCGTTCGCCCCGGGTGCAAACCCCATGCACAAGCGCGATAGCCACGGCGCCATCGCTTCGCTGTCTTCGGTTTCCAAGCTCCCGTTCCGCGATGCTCAGGACGGCATCTCCAACACCTTCTCCATCATCCCGAGTGCGCTCGGCAAGGAGGACCAGGTGTTCTTTGGCGATATCGACCTTGATCAGCTGGGCGAGTAACTATTGTTAGTGCTATACTAACAATAACGATTACTGATTAGCGCGCCGGTTTCGGCCGGCGCCTATTAATCGAAGGAGACACATTATGAAGGTTTCTGAAGTTTCTGAGACTCAGGCCGATAACCTGGTCCACATGCTCGACGCTTACGCCGAGAAGGGTGGCCACCACCTGAACATCAACGTCTTCAACCGTGAGACGCTGCTTGACGCTCAGGCTCACCCCGAGAAGTACCCGCAGCTGACCATCCGCGTTTCCGGCTATGCCGTGAACTTCCACACGCTCACCAAGGAGCAGCAGGACGAGGTCATTTCGCGTACCTTCCACGACAAGTTCTAAAGGGTTCAACTCCTGTAGGATTACTGGGGCCGGTTTTGGGTTATTTCCCAAAACGTCCTCGGACATGCAAAGGGCTCCGCTGCGCGCTTCGCGCGGCGGAGCCCTTTGCGTCCTGCGGAAATGTTTTGGAAAGTAACCCAAAGCGGCCCGGCCGGGGTCCTGTGTAGTCACCCTTTAGGCGGAACTCTCCTAATTATTTGGATGAGTCGTTTACTTACTTGTACTGTTACCGTCTTCCCGCTCTTGTTGGGGTATGCTTTGTTCGTATGTAAACGTATGACATGTTGATGGGGGAGGGTGCTATGGCTCGCGAGAGTGCTCGTTCTAAGGATACGGCTAAGCCTGGCATCAAGGAAGTTGCAGCGGTGGCGGGGGTTTCGCCTACTACGGTATCTCGCGTGCTTAATAATCGCGGCTATATTAGCCAAGAGACCCGCGATAAGGTCCATGCCGCGATGAAGCGCATCAACTATACGCCCAACGATATCGCCCGTGCCATGCTCAACGGTCGCCTGAATCTTATCGGTATGATCGTCCCCTATGTCAGCAGTCCGTTTCATGCCCAAGTGGTTCAAGTCATTGAGCATACCCTGGCCGAAAACGGTTTTAAGATGCTGCTGTGCAATAGCGCCAATCGACCCGAGCTTGAGCGCTCTTATATCGACATGCTTCGACGCAATATGGTTGATGGCGTCATCGTCAACTCGCTTAATATCGGTGCCGAGGCGTATGCCGAGATGGGCTTGAGTCTGGTTGGTATCGACTGCGACCTTGGCGAAGCCTCTGTTCAGATTGCGAGCGACAGCTATAGCATCGGCGAACTTGCCACGCGTCGCCTGATCGATGACGGATGTTCACGCATCCTGTGCCTGCGCAGCAATAGCCGCATGCGCATGCCTGCCAATAAGCGTACCGATGCCTACCTCGATGTTGTTGAGCAGGCCGGTTTGCCCGCGCTTGTCCGTGAGGTTGAGTTCGTTAAGCCCGACGACGAAAAGAGCGCGGTCGTTGCGAAGATCCTCGATGAGAACCCCGATATTGACGGCATCTTTGCGGGAGACGACACGATGGCGGCTATCTGTCTTAACGTGATGAAGCAGCGCGGCTTGAGCGCTCCGGGCGATATTAAGGTCGTGGGCGCGGATGGTGCCCGCCGAACTATGACGTTTATGCCTGACTTAACAACCGTACGTCAAGATATCGATCGCATCGGAGAGCTCGCGGCGCAATCCATCATCGCTCTTATTAACGGCGATAATCCCGAATCGAATATCAAGCTCCCCGTTGAACTCATTGAGGGCAAAACCGCGTAGTTCATCCCGTGCCAAAAGAATTCCTCAAACGCCTCTGATGACCGTTCACCGGCATATGTCAACCGTTTGCCGACGACTGGAACTGCGAAAAGACGTATTGGTGTGAAAACGTTTGACATATGAAAACGATTGACATATCTTGCCATTGTACCGAGTTAGTATGTCGTGGAAAGGAAGTCTCGGATGCACAAGGTGTATTACCAGCCTGAGGGAATTTGGGTAGGCGACATCATGCCGTACGGCGAGGACGGCACGTTCTATCTCTATCATCAGCGTGACACGCGTAACCCCGAACCTTTCGGAGAGCCGTTTGGCTGGGCACTCGCTACGACCAAGGATTTCGTCAACTACAAGGACTTTGGCGAGAGCCTTGAGCGCGGCGGCGACGAGGAAGTCGACCAGTACATTTATGCCGGCACGGTGTTTAAGGTGGGCGACAAGTACCATGCGCTCTACACTGGTTGCAATCGCGATAAGGTCCGCGCACGTTTGATGAAGCAGGTTCTTCTTCACGCAACGAGCGACGACGCCGTCAAGTGGGAGAAGAACATCGCCGAGACGCTGCTTCCGCCCCAGGAGGGTTACGATGACCGCAACTGGCGCGATCCCTTTGTGCTTTGGGATGAGGAGAACGAAGAGTACATGCTCATCCTCGGCACGCGTGTGGGCGAGGACAAGCGTCTGATGACCGGCCGCCTGGTCAAGTTCACCTCCAAGGATCTGACCAACTGGGAGTTCCAGGGCGACTGGTGGAACCCGGGCCTGTACACCATGTTTGAGATGCCTGATCTCTTTAAGATGGGCGACTGGTGGTACCTCGTCTTTTCCGAGTACAGCGACGGCAACAAGACCCGTTACCGCATGTCCAAGTCCATCAACGGTCCTTGGATTACCCCCGCTGACGACTCCTTCGACGGCCGCGCGTACTACGCCGCTCGCACCGCATTCGATGGCGAGCGTCGCGTTCTCTTCGGTTGGGTTCCTACGCGTGACGAGGGCGGCGACCCCAGCTCTTACCTATGGGGTGGCACCTTTATGCCCCTCGAGATCGTTCAGCGTGCCGACGGAACGCTCGGCACCAAGCTCCCCGACAGCATGCTTGGCGCCTTTGGCGAGGCTAAGGCAGTCGAGACCTTTGAGCTTTCCTGCGAGTCGGGCAAGGTCGAGCAGGTGCTCGCCGCGGATGCCGGCTCCACCTACTTGCTCGATGCCGACATTGAGCTCGGCGGTAACGCTGCCGGCTTCTCGGTCAAGTTCGCCGAGGACGCCGAGACCGGTCTTGCCTATGAGTTCCGCGCCAACCTGCGCGAGGGCAAGCTCGAGTTCACGCCGGCTCCCCAGTACCCGTGGTTCCAGGTCAACAACATGGGCCTCGAGCGTCCGTTGTTCTTTAAGGGCGAGGGCACTCACCATGTGCGTCTGGTCGTCGACGACGACATCGCGACCATCTTTGTCGATGATGTTGCGCTCAACGCTCGCTTCTGCAACAAGCAGGGCCAGGGTGTGGCGCTTACCGTCACCGACGGTGCGCTCAAGTGCGCAAACGCAACGATCGCGTCTCTGTAGCGGCAACGAACCGTTTTATGATTTAGAAAAGGAATGGAGAGGAACATGGACTACAAGGCAGTGTCCCAGCAAGTCGTCGACAACGTCGGCGGACTGGAGAACATCGAGGGCGCCACGCATTGCGTGACCCGTCTGCGTCTGGTGCTCAAGGATACGAGCAAATACAACAAGGCCGAGCTCGAGAACATCGATGGCGTCAAGGGCGTGCTGTACAACAGCGGCCAGCTCATGATCATCTTCGGTACCGGTACCGTCAACAAGGTTTACGATGAGTTTATGGCTCTGACGGGCGTTAAGGAGATCAGTGCTTCCGAGGTCAAGGGCGCTGAGGCGGACAAGAAGGGCAAGTTCTTCTCGGTCCTCAAGGTATTCTCGGACATCTTTATCCCCATCATTCCCGCCTTCGTCGGCGCTGCAATCATCATCGGCCTTAAGTCGCTGATCGTTGCCAACGGCCTCTTTGGCATGGAAGGCAGCCTCGCCGATCACAGCGAGTTCCTCAAGAACCTCGCAAGCTTCTTTGCCATTATCGCCACCACGTTCGACTACCTGCCTGTCCTGGTTATGTACAGCGCGGTCAAGCGTTTTGGCGGTAACCCGATCCTGGGCATCCTCGTCGGTATCGTCATGGTTCACCCGAGCCTTATGAACCGCAACACGTTCGTTATGGACCCGACGGGTGCTGAGTATTGGAACTTTGGTCCGCTATCCATTCCCATGGTTGCTTTCCAGGGCGGAGTATTCCCTGCAATTCTGACTGCCTGGTTTATGGCCAAGGTCGAAAAGATTGCCCAGAAGTACATCCCCGAGGTCGTTTCGTTCGTCTTTGTCCCGACCGTTACCCTGATTCTTGCTAACGTCGCCCTGTTCACCGTGTTCGGCCCGCTCGGCAACCTGATCGGTGACGTCCTCGCCGGCGTAATCGATATCCTGTACAACAGGATGGGCGTCTTTGGTGCCTTTGTCTTCGCCGCGTTCCTGCAGCCGCTCGTCGTTACCGGTACGCATCAGTTCATCCAGGGTATCGAGGCAAACCTTGTTGCCACGACTGGCTTCAACTACATCCAGGCCATCTGGTCGGTTTCCATCATCGCCCAGGGCGGCGGCGCCATCGGTATGTACCTCATTCACAAGAAGCACTCCAAAGAGCGCAACATCTGCATGTCGTCCTTTATCCCGACGCTGGTCGGAATCTCCGAGCCCGCTATCTTTGCTGCAAACATGCGCTATTCGATCATTCCGTTCATCTGCGCATGCATCGGTGCAGGCTGCGGCGGTGCCTTCGTCAAGCTCTTTGAGGTGCGCGCTATCGGTCAGGGTCTGACCGGCGTGCTTGGCCTGCTCATCGTCACGCCCGAGACCCTCGTGTGGTATGTGGCTGGCAATCTCATCGCCTTTATCGTGCCGATCGTCTTGATCTTTGCCTACAACAAGGCAAAGGGCGTGCCGACCACCGATGAAGAGGGCGCTGGCGCTGGCTTTGACGTTAGCTTCTAGTTGAGCCGTTCAGTGTAATCTGAGGATAAGTCCATTTGAGGAAGGGCGTTCGACTCGTGTGAGTCGAGCGTCCTTCCCCATAGACGAGAAAGTCAACGGCGATGTTAAATCAAAAAAACAAGGTGACACGCGCGGACTATGAGCAGTGGCGTGTCGGACAGGATGAGACGGCGGCTCGCATCGCGTCCGACCCCGATAGGCTTCTGTTCCATGTGGAGCCTGAGCTTGGCTGGCTCAACGACCCCAACGGTTTGGTTCAGATTGGTGATACGTATCACATCTATCATCAATACGATCCGTTCGATGCTGCGCATGGCGGTCCAGTGCTTTGGAACCATCTGACGACAAAGGATTTTGTGACGTACGAGAATCACGGCCCCGTGCTGTTCCCCGATTCCGATTTGGATTCGAGCGGAGCGTATTCTGGTTCTGCCTTTGTACGTGATGGCAAGATTCACTACTTCTATACCGGCAACGTCAAGCATTTTGACCGCGATGATTACGACTACGTGTTGACGGGCCGTGAGCAAAACCAGATTCATATGGTTGCCGAGAATCCCGACGAATTGGGCGAGAAGCGCATGGCTGTTGGACCAGTCGATTACCCCGACGATATCGGTACACACGTGCGCGACCCCAAGATCCTTGAGCACGATGGTATCTACTACATGGTTCTGGGCGCTCGTACGAAAGACGACCGTGGCTGCGTGCTTGTCTATACTTCGTGTGATTTAGGGGTCTGGAGCTATGCGACGCGCATTGAGCTGGGCGAGAAGTTTGGCTTTATGTGGGAGTGCCCTGATCTGTTTGAGCTTGATGGCGAGCTTATTCTCGTTTGCTGCCCGCAGGGTGTGCCTGCCGATGGTTGGCGTTACCGCAATCCGCATCAGTGCGTGTGGTTCCCCATCGAGGCCGATTGGGAGGCGCCGAGCTTTAAAATCGTCGGGCAGGGCATGCCCCCGATGGTCGATGCCGGTTTTGATTTCTATGCTCCGCAGTCCTTTGAGGATGCTGCAGGCCGGCGTTTGATGATCGGATGGTCGGGTTGCCCCGATGCGACGGCAGAAAACCCGACGGTGGCGCGCGGGTGGCAGTGCGCGCTGACGATGCCGAGAGAGCTGAGCATGCGCGGCGGCAAGCTCTGCCAGTGGCCGGCGCACGAGATTGAGAGGATGCGCGGCGATTGCGTTCGTGCTGTAGGCGGTGAGACCGTTGAGGAGCCGGGACGCCTGTTTGATGTCGTGGTTTCCTGCGAGGGAGCCAAGATGATCGAGCTCGAAATCCGCAAGGGTGTCTTTGTGCGTTATACGGACGGGATGCTTACCCTCGATATGGGCGACGAAGGCTATGGACGCGACCAGAGGTCGATCGAGCTCGGCGAACTTCGCGACCTGCGCGTGCTTTCGGACACTACGATGGTCGAGATTTTTGCCAACGGTGGCGAGGCGGCACTTACGAGCCGTACCTATTCGCCGGCGGTTCCGGCGATGGAGCTGCACGCCGAGGGTGCGGCGTCGATGGATTTCTACCGCCTCGCTCATTAACCGTGCATGGAGCACGATTGGACTTGTTGGGCGGAATGTGTCGCAGTTGCCGCGGCCAGCTACCGCTTATCGCGTATAGCGACCGTTTGCGGAATAAGTAACACTCCTTAATAAACCGTGTAGAATCTCAGATAAGCACGGAGTTTTCCAGGGAGACGCTGTCCTTTGTTGTGCGCAAGGGGCGGCGTCTCTTTGGCGCTTGGACGCCGTTGTGCAACAGTGCGGCGGCGCGTGTCATGTATTGAAAAGCCAACGTCGAGATGGGTCGTGATAATAATGGGCAAGTACGTAATCGTGGTTGAGTCTGGGTCGGATGTGACGCCGGAGCTCTGCGAGCGCTACGGCATCGTGCGCGTGCCTATGCATGTCACGATTGGTGACGAGACCGTCGAGGACGGCTCGATCGATCCGCTCGAGATTTATTCGCGCTGCAACGAGTTTGGCGTGATGCCCAAGACCAGCGGCTGCGCACCTGCGGATTTTGCTCACGTGTACGACCGCATTCACGCTGAGCAGCCCGACGCGACTATTTTGCATCTTGCATATTCCGAGGCCACGACCTGTTCGCATCAGTCCTCAAAGATTGCGGCCCAGGGGCGCGACTACGTGTTCTCCATGGACACGCGCTTTGTCTCGGTAGGCCAGTCGCTTGTTGTCGTCGAGACCGCCAAATACATCGAGGCTCACCCCGATGCCACCGTCGACGAGATCTTTGCATTTACGAACTCCGTCATGGACCGTGTGCTGCTGGGCTTTGTTCCTACCGACCTAGCCTTTCTTAAGGCGGGCGGTCGTCTGTCCAACGTCGCGTTCCTTGGCGCCCACCTGCTCAAGATTAAGCCCTGCATTGAGGTAACGGGCGGCAAGTTCGTGGCGATTAAGAAGTTTCGCGGCTCCATGCTCAAGTGCGCCCGCGCCTTTATTGATCACATGGTTGCCAAGGGCGAGATTGACTACTCGCACATCGGTCTGGCGTATTCGGTGGGTCTTTCCGAGGAGCTGCGCGACGACATGGAAGTCTATGCGCACGACCTGGGCTTTAAGGACATTACCTGGACTCAGGTCGGCGGCGTCATATCGAGCCATTGCGGCCCGACCGCCTTCGGCGCGGTGCTCACGCTTAAAGCGTAAAGGCCGCAGGCGAGCGTTCTCCAGCCTGACATCTCGACGTAGCCCCCAGCCATGGTGATGGGGGATAGATTAAAACGTGCCGTTCTAGTCCGAGACGTTTAAACGCAAACGCATGGGCTAGAATGGCTCTGGCATTTTAATTGGTTGCATCCAAGGAGAGGCAAGGTAGCGCGAATGGCAGAAATGACGCTTGAGGGTGTGGACGCTCGTCCCGAGGACTCTGCGTTTGCCCTTGGCCGCGTGCATTCAATCGAGACGATGGGAACGGTCGACGGACCCGGCATCCGCTTTGTGGTGTTTGTTCAGGGCTGTCCCATGCGCTGCGCGTATTGCCACAATCCCGATACCTGGTCGGTCAACGGCGGCACGATGGTGACCGTCGAGCACCTCATGGACGAGTTCCAGAGTAACCATGAGTTCTATCGCAGCGGCGGCATTACGGTTTCGGGCGGCGAGCCACTTCTGCAGCCCGAGTTTTTGGCTGACCTGTTCCGTGCCATGCACAACAACCCCGATGGTCGTGTACATACCTGCCTGGATAGCTGTGGCTACGCCTTCGACCCTCAGCATCCCGAGAAGTTCGATGCCGTGCTCAACGAGACCGACATGGTACTGCTCGATATTAAGCATGCCGACCCGATCGAGCATAAAAAGCTGACCGGTTGTGATCCCGCACGCATCCTGGCGTTTGGCGATGAGCTTGCACGTCGCAAGATTAAGGTCGTTATCCGCCACGTGGTGGTGCCGGGCATTACCGACACGGTGGAGGAGTGCGAGGCACTCGGTCGTCTGATTGCCCCGTGGCATAACGTGGTGGGCCTGGAAATGCTGCCGTATCACACGATGGGCGTCGTCAAGTATGAGCAGCTGGGGATTCCCTATAAGCTTGAGGGCGTTCCACAGATGGATACCGCGCGCATGCCCGAGCTGCGCAACGCCGTCATGACGGGCATGAAAAAGCGCCGCGCCGAACTCAAAAACGCCATCGGCTAGCGAGCCATTTTCGCTCCCCAAAGGCACTCATTGGGGACAGACTTAAATGAGTGCCCCTGGGCACCTAGTTGATTGCTAAAGAGCCCCGTCCCAAAAAGACTGGTCAAGGTTGCGGTGAGATGCGCAACAGAATCGTGCCATTTGGATAAATACGCTTGTGGTTTCTTTAAAGACACCTTAAACGCCGCTGAATATCTTTGGAAAGAAATGCCTGCTCGGTATCATGCTGCTCGTATATAAACGGTAGCAGTCAGGAGACCACGTGCGAAACATCGCATCGCGGGATGAGTATGTGCCGCAGCATAGCAGCAGATATGAGACGAAGGGCACGTCTTCGCGTGGCCTTGCCGACGCTCGCATCCGCGTGAGGAAGATTGCCGCCATTGGGATGCTAACGTCGGCGGTTATTATCCTCGGAATTACCGCCAAAACCTACGCATCGGAGCGAATGGCACACTCAGATGCGTCAACGGTACAGCTGCAAAACGAAAAGGTTTCAAAGTCCAAAGCGTCGGCAGATCTCAAGACGAGACTTTCGAAGGCGGACTTCAACGATATCCCTTCGAGTGATACCGTTCAGACCTTCTCGTTGGTGGATAAGAAGATTCCTACCTTGGAGGATGAGAGCCTTGCTTCGCTCCAGGATGCCCTGAGCCGGGCGCAGGAGCTGGGTGAAGTGGGCGTAGTGTTCTACGACCTATCGAGCGGTAGAGGCGTGACGTATAACGCCGATGTCGAGGTGTATGGAGCGAGCAGTTACAAGGCGCTGTATGCGCTCTATATTTGCGAGACGTTGGTCGAATCGGGTCAGGTGTCGCTCGATTGGCCTTTAGCCACGTATGGTGGTTACAGTATGGGCTGGCAGGCGGTGCGCGACCTGATCGAGACCGCGGTCGTTAATTCGGATAACGATTCGTTTATTGCGTTACGCGCGGCGTTTGACCATGATGGCTATGAGGATTGGATTGCCAATCTGGGTGTTGATGACGAAACGGCACTGGATCCGATGAGTGATTTTCCGACCTACTGCCCGCGCACTTCTGCGAGGTTATGGCGTGAGATGAGCGAGTATCTGAGCATGGATACCGAGACTTCACAGTGGTTGTCGGGCCTTCTGACATCAACATCGCGCTCGTTTATTCGCGATGGCATTGCGGACGAGCAGGTTTTGGTGCGCAACAAGGCAGGCTGGATTAGCGAGGATGGTTACTATTCGACATGCGATGCAGGCCTCATCGACATCGATGGCCGTACCTGTGTCATGAGCGTCATGACATCGATGCCATGGAGTGACCGTTCGAGCGAGGTTACGGCCGCGATTGCAAAGGCTCTGTTTGATACGCGAGCTGCACTGGCTTAGCGTGTTCGTTTGGCGAGGTCAAACAAAATGCTGGTACCATACCTTGGTTGAGAATTTCGTATAGGTTTGGGGAATGGTATGGCTACCATCGCGATTATCGGTGCGCTCGAAAAAGAGATCATGCAGATTAAGGAAGAGCTGAGCGACGTTTGCGAGGCACGGGAGGCAGGCTTGACCGTTGTGAGCGGTGAGCTCGACAGCCTGACAGTTGTCGCCACAACGGCGGGCATGGGCACGGTGAACGCCGCTGCTGCAACACAGCACCTCATTAGCAAGTATGCTCCGCAGGCTGTTGTGTTTTCGGGCATTGCGGGCGGTTTGAACCCCAAGCTCCATATCGACGACGTGGTCATTGGCAAACGCCTACGCTATCTGGATACCGATACCGCGCTTATCGCTGAGTCCGCACCGGGGCTCGAGGAGTTTGGCTCGACGCCCGCGCTGGTCGATATTGCCGCCGAAGTGCTTGCTGAGCGTGGGTTTGTTGACGCTTCGACAAATGCAGTCGCTTCGAATGAGGGCACCAAGCAGTTCCTGGTCGGCACGATTGCCACGGGCAACCGCTTTGTGACGGGCGCCACCATGCGCAACGACGCTATCGAGGCGACGCATGCCGATTGTGTCGGCATGGAGGGCGCGGCAATTGCCCATGTCGCAACCAAAAATGGTGTCGATTGCCTGGTGTTGCGCGCTATCAGCGATAATTGTGACGAGGCGTACGATGCAATTTGCGAGCGCGAGTTCGATCTGTTCGAGTACGCGCGTGTCGCAAGTGACATCACGCTCGATATCGTCCGCCGCATTGCCGCTGCGCAATAGCGCGTCTATTTGTAAGAACCTACGACCAAGGAGTGTCCATGGCCGATTCCATTAACTATCAGCTTGCCAAGTTCGTCGCCAGCTACGGCAAGGTTTCGCAGATCCCCGAGTCCACCTGCCCCGAGGTGAGCTTTGTCGGCCGCTCCAACGTGGGCAAGTCGTCCATCATGAACAAGCTCTTTGGCCGCAAGAACCTGGTGAAGGTTTCGAGTACGCCGGGCAAGACGAGCAACATCAACTTCTTCGAGGCCGACGACGTGCACTTTGTGGACCTGCCAGGCTACGGTTTCGCCCGCCGTTCCAAGGCCGAGCGCGACCGTTGGGCCGAGCTCATTGGCGACTTCTTCGACTCCGAGCGCAGCTTTAACCTGGTTGTGTCGCTGGTGGACATTCGCCACGACCCCAGTAAACTCGACCATGACATGATCGACTACCTGCAGGGCAACGAGTTCAACTTTATCGTCTGCCTCACCAAGGCCGACAAACTCAGCCGCACCCAGCAGGCCCGCCAAGCAGCAGCCATCAAAAAGCAGCTCAACGTCCCGGCCGAGAATGTAATCATCACGAGCTCCCAGACCGGCGTGGGTATCGACGAACTAAAAAAGCGCATCGCCGAGGCCTGCCTCTAGTCAGGGTTAAACCGTCAAAAGCCCCCGTTCATATCACCCCAGTGATAGTTATTGGTAAACTATCACTGGGGTGATATTTTTTAGGAGGTCGATATGGAGCTTTGGCACGGGTCGGAGGTTGTTGTCGAGCATCCATCGTTGGATAAATGCAGGCAATTCAATGACTATGGGCGCGGGTTTTATTGCACACCGCATGAGGAAATGGCAATGGAGTGGGCATGTCGGACCGAGTCTGATGGCATTGCCAATCGATATGAGCTTGATTTAGATGGCCTTGCGATTTTGGATTTGGAATCAGGTGAGTTCTCGATTCTCAACTGGCTTGCAATTCTGGCGAATAACAGAGAGTTCAATGTTTCAACGCCAGTAGCACGCGAGGGGCTTCGTTATCTGCTGGATAACTGCCTGATTGATATTTCTCCCTATGACGTTATTCGAGGCTATCGTGCAGACGATTCCTATTTCTCGTTTGCAAGACAGTTTGTCAACGGCATGATCTCGCTCAGGCAATTGCAGCGCATTATGTTTTTGGGGGATTTGGGCATTCAATATGCGCTTATGAGTGAGCGTGCGTTCTCGGCGATTAAGTTCCGCGATTGGAAGCAGGCTTCGGGAGCTGAGTTTTATCCCAAACGATTTGAGCGAGAACAGAACGCTCGACGAAAGTACCTGGATACGGTAAACGGATTTGACTCTGATGGTGTCGACATTAGGGATTTGATGGCAGGGAGGGTTGATTTAAATGATCCAAGAGTTAACGGATCGTGGGCCGAGTAGGACATATCCCGTCTATTACCTTGAGGACGCAATGAACAACCTCGGGGATTGCTTCGACTATGCCGTTAACGATTACGGAGCAGAAGGATCGGAAGTTGCTGAACTCTTTTGCCTGAGCGGCGTAGCTCGCGAGTTCGAACGCGGCAACGCATGGGTAGTGTCGGGAAAGTCGGGCGTTGAACTATTTGCGCTCATCTCCGAAAGATCTGGTTACCAAACAGGGTCGATGCCAGATCGGACCTACCGATTTGAGAAGACACCAGAATATTGGACGGGCTGGATACTGGCATATTTGCAGTGGCGCCTAGGGGGATCGTTCGAAGATCTGCTTCATGTTGTTCCATTTGATGCGCTGCGAAACCTGTACTACCCCTGGCATGAGGCCTCGGAGGAGCGCGTGGCGCGCCTTGTCTGTGATATGGCGAAGAAGGCGCCGCGTCAGACTAAACTGGCGCTAGCAAGAAAGAGGATTAAAAAAACCCAACAAGACCTGGCATACGAATCGGGTGTATCGCTCCGTTCAATCCAAATGTACGAACAGCGCCAGCGAAACATCAACGAAGCCTCGGTAACGACAGTGAGGGATATTGCAAAAGTCCTACACTGCAACATCGAAGACCTCCTAGAACCAGTCTTCGAATACAAAGAAACAAGCGCAGCGTAAACCAAGCGCACAGGCGAAGCCTGTCACTAGTAAGTGCCCCTACCTAGCAAGAGCCCCTACCAATAAAAAGCAACTATCAGCCCGGCGCTTTTACAAAGCGTAGGTCCCTGTAGCCGCCGTCAGCGAAGCTAACGTAGGGGAGACCAGGGGCTTTGCCCCCCAAATCTTTCCGCAGGACGGCAGGACCCCCGCCGCACGAAGTGCGCAGCGGGGGTCCTGCCATGTCCGAGGACGATTTGGGGGCAAAGCCCCTGACCTCCCCGGCGAGTATACGGGACGGCGACTACAGGTATTCGATCTGGGCGCCTTCCGTGTCGCACGTCAGAATATGCGTATCACACTTAGGGAACTGCTCGCGCAGCTTGACCTGCAGGAACTTTGCCACGATGGTGTCGTCGGTCACAGCCATGAGGGTCGAGCCCGAGCCGCTAATCCAGATGGTCTTAGCGCCGCCGTTAAGGCAGGTGTCGCGCACGGCGTTGTAGTCGGGAATCAGGCGGCGACGATAGGGCTCCTGAATGCGGTCGTCATTGGCGGCGGCAATCAGGTTGAGGTCACCGGTCTCCAAGCCGCGCGTCATACCGGCGATGCGGCCCATCTGCCACACGGCGGTGGAGAGCGGAATCTCCTGCGGCACGACCTTGCGCGCCTCGCTCGTGTGTACCTCGTAGGGCGGAATCACGGTAATAAAACGCAGGCGATCGCTCACCTCGTAGCGCAGGCACTGGGGGAGCGAATCGGTCGGCGTAAAGGAGCAGACGGCGCCGCCCAGGATAGCGGGGGCGACGTTATCGGGATGGCCCTCGACCTCGGTGGCGATGCGAACCAGCTCGGCGCGGTCGACGGTGTGGCCTGTCAGTGCGGCGGCGGCCATAATGCCGGCGACGACGCAGGTGGAGCTGGAGCCCAGGCCGCGGGCGACGGGCACGTCGGTCTGGATGTCGATGGCAACGGGAAAAGCCGGCTCGCCCCAGGCGGCCAGAGCATCGACAAAGCTTACATAGACCAGGTTATTCTCGTTTTGGAACTCTTCGGGGCAGCCCGTGATGGTGAGCTTGTCGGCGCGCTCAAAGGTAAAGTGCGAGTAGAGGCTGACGGCCATGCCGAGGGTATCGTAGCCAATGCCCAAGTTGGCGCTTGTTGCTGGGACGGTGATCTTGATCATGTGAGTCCTCCTGGCGTGCCTGGCTGTTTAGTTCGCTGCTCGGGCAGTCCTGCGCAAGACGGAAAGCACATTAAGTGCTTTCCTTTGCGTGCGGAACTCGCGACGAACTAAACAGCCAGGCACGCTATGCACGTTCGTCATCATCCCGGTAGGTATCTGATAAAAGAAGGTGCGCCGGCTTTCGCCGGCGCCTTATATGGGGTTTAGTTGGTAGCCATCTTTTTTGCTGCAGACTCTACGTAGTTGGCCATGTCGGCTACGTCGCAGACGTCTTCGAAGCGGACGGGTTTGGACTCGAGCTCGGCGAGCTGGGTCGGGGCGACCGTGTTGGTGGCCTGCTCGAGTACACGCATGGCCTCAAAATCATCCTCGGGAACGTCGAGGCCCAGGGCGTCGCAGCAGGCGCGTGGGAACTTGTAGGGGCTGGCGGTCGAAAGCAGCACGCGGGCCTTAGCGCCCTCGGCGGGGGCGACCTGCTCAAAGACATGATAGCCGCAGGCGGTGTGCGGGTCGATCACGTAGCCGTTGGCGTCCCAGCAGCTCTTGATGGCGGCGCGGACCTCGTCCTCGCTGGCCCAGCCGCAGCCAAACACGCTCTGAATCTTTGCCAGCAGGTCGGCGGGAACCTCATAGCGACCAGTCTGTGCCAGCTGCTCCATAAGGCCGGCAACGAGCTCGCAGTCGCCATCGGACAGGAAGTACAGCATGCGCTCCAGGTTGGAGCTGATGAGGATGTCCATCGACGGCGAGATGGTCGTGAAGAACGGACGGTTGCGGTCGTAGACGCCGGTGGTCAGGAAGTCAGCCAGAACGTTGTTCTTGTCGCTCGCGACGATGAGCTTGGCAACGGGCAGACCCATGCGCTTGGCGTAGTAGCCGGCCAGGATATCGCCAAAGTTGCCGGTCGGCACGCAGAACTCCACGGCATTGCCGGCCTCGATGGCACCGGCGCGCAGCAGCTGCGCATAGGCGGCAAAGTAGTAGACGACCTGCGGCACCAGGCGCCCGACGTTGATGGAGTTGGCGCTCGAAAGCACCGTGCCGGCGGCTTCAAGGCGCTCGGCCAGCTCCTTATCGGCAAAGATGCGCTTGACGGCGCTCTGGGCGTCGTCGAAGTTGCCGCGGATGCCGCAGACGGCGACGTTGCCGCCCTCCTGCGTGGACATCTGCAGATTCTGCACGCGGCTGACCTTGCCCTCGGGATAAAAGACGGTGATGCCCGTGCCCGGGGCGTCGGCAAAACCGGCAAGTGCGGCCTTGCCGGTGTCGCCCGACGTGGCGGTGACGATCATGATGCGCTCGGCGCCGCCGTCCTTGGCGGAAGTGCGGGCCATCAAGCGGGGGAGCATCTGCAGGGCGACGTCCTTAAAGGCGCTCGTGGGGCCGCCAAAGAGCTCCATCACATAGGTCTGAGGGGCGTCAGCGCCCGGCGCAGCGTCGAGTTTGACGAGCGGCGTAACCTCTTCACTCGCGAACGTGCCGCGGTATGCCTCGTCGACACACGCCGAAATTTCTTCGGTCGTGTAATCATTCAGTAACATTCCCAACACATCTTGAGCGATTTCAAAGTACGATTTATCTGCAAGCGAGCTGATATCGACCTGCTGGGTGCCGAGCTCGTCCGAGACAAACAGACCCCCGTCGGGAGCGATGCCGGTGCGGATTGCCACCTTACTTGAGCACGATAAAGTGCGTCCTCGTGTACTATGATAAGTTCCCATATAACACTGCTCCTCGGATGCCTTGGTCCCAATCGGTGAAACCATGGTATCAGAGCGCGCAAAATAGGTTCGCAGAGGCTTTTTAGAAAGGTAACCTCCAGCCCATGATTAAGATTGCCAAGTTTGGCGGCTCGTCGGTCGCCGACGCCGAACACTTTAAGAAGATCAAGGCCATCGTCGATGCCGACCCGGCTCGCCGTTTTGTGGTGGTTTCCGCCTGCGGTCGCCGCTTTAAGGGCGACACCAAGGTGACCGACCTGCTCTACCTGGTTAACGCGCACGTTAAGTACCACGTGTCGTGCGAGGAGCTGCTCGAGGACATCGGCCAGCGCTACTTTGATATTGCCGACGAGCTGGAGCTCACCTATCCCATCCGTGAGGAGTTCGCGGCCTTTGCCGAGCGCGCCCGCTCGGGCGGCTACTCCACCGAGGAGCTTGTGAGCCGTGGCGAGTACTTTACCGCCCGCCTGATGGCCGAGTACCTGGGCTTACCGTTCCTGGACGCCGCGACGGTTGTGGCGTTCCATCACGACGGTACGCTCAGCATGAATCGTACCTCCGAGTTGGTGCAGGAGTACGGTCAGCAGGGCGGCTTTGTTATGCCCGGTTTCTACGGCGCGACGCGTGAGGGCCAGATCAAGCTGCTCGATCGTGGCGGCGGCGATATCTCGGGCTCGATCTTGGCTAAGTGCCTGGGCGCCGATCTGTATGAGAACTGGACCGACGTCTCGGGCTTCTATTCTGCCGATCCGCGTATTGTTCCCGAGGCTCAGCCCATCGCCCGCGTTACCTACGAGGAGCTGCGCGAGCTTTCGTACATGGGTGCGAGTGTCCTGCACGAGGAGGCCGTGTTCCCCGTGCGCGAGGCCGGCATTCCGCTGGTCATCAAGAACACCAATGCGCCACAGGACCCCGGCACCATCATTAGCGAGACGGCTGACGAGGGCGAGGCAGAGCCCATCATTACCGGCGTGACCGGCAAGCGCGGTTTTGTCGCCATCAACGTGGCCCGCGACCGCACCAAGCCCCGCGTTGGCTTTATGCGCCGTGCGCTTTCGGTCTTCGAGCGCTATGACGTTTCCGTCGAGCATATGCCCACCGGCGTCGACCGCTTTGGCGCCGTGGTGCAGGAGCAGGATGTGCACGATTCGCTGTACTCGCTTGTGGGCGACATCCAGCAGGAGGTCGAGCCGCTCGAGATCGAGGTCGTTGAGGGTCTGGCGCTTATCGCTACCGTCGGTCGTAACCTGCGCGGCCGCGCAGGTATCTCGGGCCATCTGTTTGGCATGCTTGGCCAGGCCGGCGTGAGCGTGCGTATGATTTCGCAGAGCTGCGACGAGATCAACATCATCATCGGTGTCGAGGAGAAGGACTTCGACCTAGCGATTCGGACCATTTACCGTGCCTTCTCCGATGAGAACGGCATTGTGAAGGTCTCCGACCTGGAGGCTTCCGCGCCGGTCGATCCCGCTCTGGCTGCGCTCCACAAGTAGCTGCTATCTCGCTAGATTTTTGGGAGTTGCCTCAAAATCTACGGCGGGGCGTTTCGTTTCGGTTTCGTTTCGACGGGGCGGGTTTCGTGCCCGCCCCGTTCTTGTATAAACTGGCAACAATAATCGGCCTGCTCGGCGTGCGGGCAAAAGCCACAACCTTTAAAGGGGGAAGCATGAAACAGTACACGGTTGCTATTTTGGGCGCGACGGGAGCCGTGGGCACCCAGATGCTCGAGTGCCTCAACGAGCAGGAGTTCCCGGTCGGCAAGCTCAAGCTGTTGGCAAGCGCACGCTCCGCGGGCAAGACCGTTGAGTTCCGCGGCGAGCAAATCGTGATCGAAGAGGCTTGCCCCGAGGCCTTTGAGGGCTGCGACATCGTGCTCGGCGCTGCCGGCGACGATATCGCTAAGGAGCTGCTGCCCGAGGCCGTCAAGCGCGGAGCCGTCGTGGTCGACAACAGCCACGCCTTCCGCATGGATCCCGAGGTGCCGCTGGTCGTGCCCGAGATCAATGCCGACGATATCAAATGGCATCACGGCCTTATCGCCAACCCCAACTGCGCGACCATTATCGGCCTGGTTCCCACCTGGCCGCTGCACCAGCTTGCCGGCGTGAAGCGTATGATCGTGTCCACGTATCAGGCAGCTTCGGGCGCTGGCGCGCCCGGTATGGCCGAGCTCGAGGCTCAGCTGGCCGCCCTGGGCCGTGGCGAGGAGATTCCCGAGCCGCGCGCGTTTGCCGCCCAGCTGGCGAGCAACCTGATTCCGCAGATTGGCGGCGTCAAGGAGGAGGGCTTTACCTCCGAGGAGATGAAACTGCAGAACGAGGGCCGTAAGATCATGCATCTGCCCGAGCTGCGCGTGAACTGCACCTGCGTGCGCGTCCCTGTGCTGCGTTCGCACTCCGAGAGCATTACGCTCGAGTTTGAGCGCGACATCACGGTGGAAGAGGCCCGTGCTGCGCTGGCTGCCGCTCCGGGCGTGAAGCTGGTTGACGACATGAGCGCCGAGGATGCGCACGATCGCTTCCCCATGCCGATGGATACGTCCGACCAGGACCTGATCTGGGTCGGTCGCGTGCGTCGCGACATCTCGAACCCCGAGGCCACGCGCGGTATTACCTTCTGGTGCTGCGGCGACCAAATCCGTAAGGGCGCGGCAACCAACGCCGTCCAGATCGCTAAGCTGCTCTGCGAGTAGTGTGACCTGTCCGGCGGGGGCCGGGCTCAGTTTTCAGAACGTCCTCGACCATGTGTGGCGCCTTGTCCTGCTCCTTCGGAGCCGCGGACAAGGCGCCACACTGGTCTGCGGAGTGTTCTGAAAACTGAGCCCGGCCCCCGCCTGCGGTGACGCTGCTGCAAGCGGCCTGCGATGGGGTCGTTGTTGGTTGAGGCCGCTGGGCTGATGTGGGGGCGCGTGGCTGTTGCGGGCCCTGGTCCCGGCGGCGGCCTCGGCGCTGCGCGCCCGCTGCCTTGGGTGACTTTGGGGTCGATTGGGGTTGTCTGCACAATTCGCGGTATTATGTTGCGGAGTTTTGAAAGGAGCCGCTGGTGGTCACGACGACGTTTGCTTCGCCTTTGGGCGAAATCTTGCTTGCCGCTGATGGCCGCGGTCTGACGGGGCTTTGGTTTGAGGGACAGGAGCATTTTGGCTCCACGCTTCTCAAAGAAGATCCTGAACATGTTGAAGGCGCCGATGCAGTTTCTGGTGCTGGCGGCATGTCGTCGGTGAGTCCTGCAAATGGTGCGGCTTCTTCGGTGCTTGAGCGTTCGTGGGCTTGGCTGAATGCTTATTTTGCAGGGCAGGAACCTCGGTTTACGCCGCCGTTGCATTTGATTGGCACGGCGTTTCAGCGTGAAGTTTGGTACGAGCTGCTTTCTATTCCGCGTGGCGAGGTCGCTACGTATGGCGAGATCGCCCAGCGTGTTGCGGCTCGACATCGTGTGCCGGGAAATGAGACACCTGTTGTGTCTCCCCGTGCCGTGGGGGCCGCGGTCGCTCGCAACCCTGTTTCGATTATTGTGCCATGCCATCGCGTGGTGGCGGCCGACGGCTCGCTTAACGGATATGCCGGCGGGCTTGATCGCAAGGAGTGGCTGCTTCGGCTTGAGGGCGCGTACGAGGAGTAACACTCGAGCGCTTTGCATAGCCAAGATGCCGTGAAAGAACGGGACATGCTTTCCGAATGGAGGCTCAGACGGAAACTACGTCCCGGAATTCCGTTTTAAAGCGGGATGCGCTTTCCGAATGGCGTTCCAAGCGGAAACCGTGTCCCGGAATACAGCCTCAGAGTGGGACACCGTTTCCGGCTGAGACCACCTGCCTGGACATCGATCTACGCCCGCTCCTGCAGGGCGTAGATGGACTTATCCATGTTGAACAGGTAAGCCACAACGCAGACAATAATGAACATCGGCAAGTTACCAAAGCCGAAGACTTCGCAGCCAATAAGGATGGGTGCGAGCAGCGTATTGGTGGCGCTGCCAAAGACGGCTGCGTAGCCCAGTGCGGCGCAGAGCTCGACGGGCATGCCGAGTTGAGCCTCGTTATGGCGACATCTGGGTAACAGAAAGGCCCGCGTTCCTCAGAGGCAAGATAGGCAATTCTGCTTCTGAGGTAGATCTCAATTCTGCCGACCGCACTGCCGACCGCATCAAACATTAACTGCCGGAGGGCTCGGTCAAATTCATACGTGTAGATGATGGTTTCGAATGTTGTGCCTTCGCGAAAGATGGTAATCCCGGACTTGCATTTGGTTTTGTAGGGAAACCAGTAGGCCGACAGTCTGTAGTGGTTGGCTTCGACCAAAGCTCGCTCGAGTTCGCTTTGATCAGAGCACTTAAGACCCTTGTTTTCTGTCAATAGTGCTATTTGTTCGTTGATGGATATCCGCGACTTCTGGTATTTCATTAAGCCTCTTGATAGAAAAAGAGCTGGAGTTGCGCATCGTTGAGAGGCTTTCCAGCTTTAGCAAAACAAACTTATAAGATGCGACGGGCCGCGTCAAGATAATTGCTTGACAGCCTAGGAGGCGGCTGGTTGGCTGGCTTAAAACCCAGCGCGTGAAATGACGCTCCACGCTATTCAGCGCGCTTGATAGGATGACGAACCACAGTCTTAAGTTTCTCCGGCGCACACTTGCGTGGATCGGAAAGATAGATTTCGTGATGTAAACGGGTGTCTGAGAAGTCGGGGACATAGCCCTGCTCGGTCGCATATTCATGCATGGCGTCTACGGTTGCCGGCTCGCTGTCGTAGGGTCCGGTATGCATGCATTGAACGCAGAGACCCTCGTCAACTTTAAGCAGCTCGACGGCAGAAAAGTCCAGTTTCTTTTTGGCCGTGGCTTCCGCGACCGCCCAGTCAAAGTCATCCTGAGTGACGAAATCGGGCAGGCGGATGCACGAGATAAAGTTGAAATCGTCCTTGCGTACATAATCGATGTCGCCGCTCGGGGAGTCTTGCCACCAGAAGCCCTCGAGCGGCGGTACCACAAAGTCGAAATAGCCCTCGATACTCCTTGAGCCTTTCTTCGACATCTTGACGGTATAGGCGATGCCGTAAAGCAGCGGCAGGGCGTTTTGATACTCGCCACCTTCGGTATTTGGGTCGCCCTTTCCGCGAACGGCAACGTAGCTCATAGGCGGGACAGTTACGATGCTCGGCTTGCTTGCAGGTTTGTAGAGCTCCTTGCATTCCTTCTTAAAGTCGAACGCCATGTTGGCCGCCTTTCTGCGTATTGGCCTGCTTAGATAACGGAATCATATCATAGAAACGAACAGCTGTTCGAATGATTTTGCTGACAGATAGAGATGCGTGCGTTGTGTTTGGCGGTCGGCCTGACCCAATCGATGATTTCTCTGCCTCCCCGGCGCCTCATCTATAGCTGCCGTTTCTCCATATAAAACCTGCCAAAATGAACCTGTCCCTTTTTAATATGAGCAGGACATTGTCAAGAGGCAAAATCGGGCCTGGCCCCAACGATA
>CAJMRE010000024.1 GCA_905215755.1 uncultured bacterium | reverse complement strand
GTAGAGTCAAGGTTTGTGATGACGACGGGGCGAAAAAAGTCACGCGCACCATTATTCCGAGTGAATATGGACACACGTCACGAGAACTCGCCGCCGGCGCTAACCTTGCAGAAAACGATTTCGGAATACTTGACACCATTATTCGGCGCGCAATAATACGTGCGTTTGCGAACAATGTTTGATGGGGGTTGAACCTGCGTGCGCAATCTCAAAATACTGTTTTCCTATCTAGGGGCATACCGTCGCGATGCCATCCTCGGCGTGTTCTTTGTGTCGGTCGAGACGGTGCTCGAGCTGTTTATCCCGGTCATCATGGCCAACATCATCGATGTGGGCGTGCCTGCGGGTGATATCAACTACATGCTGCTGCAGGGCGCGTGCATGTTGGTGTGCGCTGCGCTTTCGCTGGTACTGGGCTTGGGTTATGCCCGCACGTCCGCCCGCGTTGCCTCGGGCCTAGGCGCTAACCTGCGCGAGGCCGAGTACAAAAAGATTCAGACGCTCGCTTTTGGTAACCTGGACAACTACGACGCCAGCTCGCTCGTCACCCGCATGACCACGGACATCACCGTTATCCAAAATGCTGTGGGCAACGGCTTTCGCCCTATGGTGCGCGGCCCGGTGACGCTTATCGTCGGCCTTATCTACGCGCTGATGCTGTCGCGCCCGCTCGCCACCGTCTTTGCGATCATCTTGCCCGTGTTGGCAATCGTGCTGGGCGTCATCACCTATCGCGTCAGTCCGCTCTACCGCCAACTCCAGACCTCGATGGACCACCTCAACGGCGTGGTACAGGAGGACCTCACTGCCGTGCGTGCCGTCAAGGCCTACGTTCGTACCGAGCACGAGGAGGCCAAGTTCGACGCCGTCAATACCGAGCTTGCGCGCACTGCGACAAAGACCTTTGGCAGCGCGGTGCTCAACCTGCCGGTGTTTCAGCTGTCGATGTACGTGGCTGCGCTCTCCATCCTGTGGATTGGCGGCCGCATGATTCTCGCCGGCAAGTTGGGTGTAGGCTCTCTCACGGGTTTTATGAGCTACGTGCTGCTGATCATGAACTCGCTCATGATGATTTCCAACGTGTTTTTGCTGCTCACGCGCGCTCTCACGAGTGTGGGCCGTATCGCAGAGGTGCTCGATGAGGAGCCCTTTATCGCCAACCCTGTGGGAGACCTCGCGACTGCGGCGCCAGCGGACGGCAGTATCGAGTTTCGCGACGTTTCCTTTAAATACCGCGCGGATGCAGCCGAGGATGTGCTCGAGCATATCGACCTTCGCATCGAGAGCGGCTCGACGGTGGGCATCCTCGGCGGCACGGGTTCGGGCAAGAGCTCGCTTGTGCAGCTGATTGCGCGCCTGTACGACGCCACCGAGGGCGCCGTGCTTGTGGGTGGACACGACGTGCGCGACTACGACCTGGTCGCCTTGCGCGACGCCGTGGGCATTGTGCTGCAAAAGAACGTGTTGTTTACGGGCACCGTGCGCGAGAACCTGCAGTGGGGCAATCCGCAGGCGTCGGACGATGAGCTCCTCGCGGCTTGCCGCGCAGCGTGCGTGGACGAGTTCCTTGATCGCATTGGCGGGCTGGACGGCGAGTTGGGGCAAGGTGGCGCCGGTGTTTCGGGTGGCCAGAAGCAACGCCTTTGCATCGCGCGCACGCTGCTCAAGCATCCGCGCGTGCTCATTTTTGATGACTCCACCAGCGCGGTCGATATGGCGACCGACGCTAAGATTCGCGAGCACATCGCCCGGATTTCCGATACGACGGTGCTCATCATCGCCCAGCGCATCGCGAGCGTCATGGATGCCGATCGCATTGTGGTGTTGGACGACGGTCGTGTCCACGGCGTGGGCACGCACGAGGAACTGCTGGCGGGCGACAACATATACCAGGAGATTTATGCCTCGCAGATGGAGTTTGCGGGGAACGCGGATGCCGGCGACGGCAGCGACGATGACTGCGCGAATGATCCGTTTTCCTCCGTCGCATGCGGATCACCCTTGGAAGGGGGTGAGCGCCATGCCTAAGACCGCAGCCCAAGCGCGCCCGGCCGACCTCAAGCGCACTGTGCGCCGCTTGCTCTCTTACATGGGGCATGCCAAGTTCTCGTTGCTCGCGGTGGGCGTGCTCGCCTCCGTCGCCGCCATTGCGAGCCTCGCCGGCACCTACATGGTGCGCCCCATCGTTAACGGTTTGGCCACGGGCGGGGAGGAGCTGCTTGCCAAGCAGGTCACCTTAACGGCGGTTATTTATGTCGCGGGCGTGCTCTCGGCCCTGGGCTACTCGCAGATCATGGTGCGCGCGGCCCAACGCGTGGTGTCCGATATTCGCTGCGACCTGTTCGCGCACATCCAGACGCTGCCGCTCAGTTATTTTGACAGCACGCGTTCGGGCGACATCATGAGCTTTTTCACCAATGACGTCGACACCGTCTCCGAGGCGCTCAACAACAGCTTTGCTAACGTAATTCAGGCCGCCATTCAGGTTGTGGGCACTACGGCCATGCTCATCATCCTTAACTGGCAGCTTACGATTATCACACTCGTTTGCGATGCGGCCATTGTGCTGTATGCGCGCTACTCGGGCGCGCGCTCTAAGCGCTTCTTTGCCGCCCAGCAGGCATCGCTTGGCGACCTGGACGGATATATCGAAGAGATGGTCTCGGGCCAAAAGGTCATCAAGGTCTTTAACCGCGAGGCAGCGAATATCGCCGGCTTCACCTGCCGTAACGACGAGCTTCGCCGCACCGGCACCGCCGCCGTGAGCTATGCCAACTCCATGGTGCCCATGACCGTCGTGATTGGCTACGTCAACTATGCCATCGTCGCCGTGGCGGGCGGCATGCTCTGCATCAAGGGGCTCGCCGACGTAGGTGCGCTTGCAAGCTATCTGGTCTTTGTGCGCCAGGCGGCCATGCCCATCAACCAGTTTACGCAGCTTGGCAACTTCTTGCTCAACGCGTTGGCCGGTGCCGAGCGCCTGTTTGCGGCTATGGATCTTAAGCCCGAGGTGGACGAGGGCTGCGTGGAGCTGGTGCAGACGGGCGACGCCGCGTGGGCCTGGAAGATTCCCGAGGGGCTGGGTGTGGGCGTCTACGGGCATCTGCATGACGTGGCAGCCGTTGATGAATCGGGCCGCGCGGTGGCTGCCGACGGCACCGAGCTCACGTGCGGCTTGGTTCCGCTTGCCGGCGACGTGCGCTTCCATGCCGTGGACTTTTCCTACGTGCCGGGCACCCGCGTGCTCACGGACCTCAACCTGTTTGCCAAGCCGGGGCAAAAAATCGCGTTTGTGGGCTCGACGGGCGCCGGAAAGACGACCATCACCAACCTCATCAACCGCTTTTACGAGGTCGATGACGGCGAGATCACGTACGACGGCATCGACGTCAAGCACATTGCCAAGGCCAGCCTGCGCGGGTCGCTTGGCATTGTGCTGCAGGACACGCACCTGTTTAGCGGCACCATTGCGCAGAACATCCGCTTTGGCAAGCTCGACGCGACCGACGAGGAGGTGCGCGCCGCTGCCGAGGCTGCCTGCGCGGATTCGTTTATTCGCCGCCTGCCTAGAGGGTACGACACGCCGGTTACGGCCGATGGCGCCAACCTGTCGCAGGGTCAGCGTCAGCTGCTCGCCATCGCACGCGTGGCTGTGGCCGACCCGCCGGTGCTCATCCTGGACGAGGCCACGAGCTCCATCGACACGCGTACCGAAAAGCTCATCGAGCGCGGTATGGACCGTATCATGCGTGGCCGCACCACGTTTATGATCGCGCACCGCCTGTCAACCGTCCGCGACGCCGATGCCATCATGGTTCTCGAACGCGGCCGCATCATCGAGCGCGGCACGCACGAAGAGCTGCTCGCCCAGCATGGCGAGTACTGGCAGCTGGCGCATGGCTTAAAAGAGCTGGATTAACCCGTTCGAGCACGATGCTTTGATCCCTCCGTGCACCTCGCCTCAAACCATCACAACATTCGACGTTTTTTGCCAAAATCGGGAAAAGCATCGAATGTTGTGATGGTTTTTCTGCCACTCGACCGGGTGGAATCGCTTTCTTGAGCACGAAGGTGTGCGGACCCGTGGGCAGGGGAATAAGGTTGGTTATCCGACTCCACTGGAGGGCCCATGGACCTGCCGATCGTCCTGTCCCATAAGACTGCCTGGCTGTACCACAACGTGGCGCGTCCGTCCGAGCCGCTCTCGCGAGCAAGCAGCCTATACGATGAGGACTCGCTTGCTAACGAGGCGGAGCCGACCGCGAGCCTGCCCAAATTGGGACTCGATGCCAAGGGGCTGAGGGCTTCAACGGCAGTTGGGATTGTTACCGACTATCTGGTTTCGCTCGGTATTCCACGAGAAGAGCTTGATCATATCGACACGCTCGTCAACTTCGATTTTGAGCGCTCGACGCCGGCTGGATTTAGGTGCCACGTGTTTGGGGCGCCGGTACCTCCAGGGCATCTTATCGAGGTGGCAGAGGGCCTTCTGGTGGTTGATGAGGCCATGTGCTTTGTCCAAGCGGGTTCGTGGATGAGTGAGCCCGAGCAGCTGGAATATGGCTACGAAATCTGTGCCCGATACCATTTGAATCATTTGTCGACAGGCGATTATATCGAGATGGGGCAGAGGTATACCGTTGCCGACTTGATTGCTTATTGCAATGAGAACCGATCTCGTCAGGGGGCTATACGCGCGGCCGCCGTGCTCAAGCGCGTGCACGATGGCGCGCGGTCGCCCATGGAGACGGCCACCGCAATCATGGTCGTTGCGAAGCGTTCTCAGGGCGGGCTAGGGTACACCAGGGTCGAGTTCAACCATCGGGTCGATGTTCCCAACGAGTTCAAATATCTCGCTAAGGCCGGGTATTTCGAGATCGACGTATATGCGCCTGCAAGCGGTACGGGGATTGAATACAACGGTTCGGACCATCTTGATAAACAGCGCAGCGCGTCGGACGCGGAGCGTATGACCGCGCTGAGCGCGCTGGGCTTTAGGATGATTGTTCTCACCGGGACTCAGTTTGCCCATCAGCTGCAATTGCACCGGGCGATGAATGCCATCGCGCTCGCTATGGGCCTTAAGTGCGACCGAAGCGAAGCGTTCCAGAAACGTCAAAACGACCTGCGAGAATTCGTGATTCGACACTGGGGCGGCGGCCTTTAGGGGCGTTTTGGTCCTTCTGCGGGGTGCCGTGGGTAGGCAAACCATCACAACATTCGACGTTTTTTGCCAAAAACGGGAAAAGCATCGAATGTTGTGATGGTCTGTGCTGAGGATGGGCTTAGGAAGCCGGTCTTGCTCAAAGCGACCTGTCCTGTCGTACGGGTGTCGGCATGATTCTCTCGTGGGGTATTATGTTTTCCGAAGAATAAAACGCCGCGTGAGGGGAGGGCTGCGTGGACGGGCACGTGCAACATGACGGCTTTGGCCGCGATATCAACTACCTGCGCATTGCCGTTACCGACAAGTGCAATTTCCGCTGCATCTACTGCATGCCGGCCGATGGCGTGGCGCCCCGCGCGCATGGCGAGTTGCTCAGTGCTGAGGAAATCGCCCGCTTTGTGCGCTTGGTGGCAGGGGAGGGCATTCGCCGCGTGCGCCTGACGGGTGGCGAGCCGCTGGTCAGCCGCCGCATCATTCCGCTCATTCGCGACATCCACGCGATCCCGCAGATCGAGGACATCTCGCTTACCACCAATGGCGCCCTGCTTCCCAAGCTGGCGCCGCAGCTCAAAGACGCCGGGCTTAACCGCGTCAACATTTCGCTCGACACACTCGACCCTACGCTGTTTGGAAAGATCACGCGCCTGGGCCGGCTCGAACAGACCATGGCTGGCATCGACGCGGCACTGGCCTGGGGCTTTGAGCCCGTTAAGGTCAACTGCGTTGTGGTGCGCCGGCTCAACCAGGATGTGGCGGCCCTTGCGCGCCTGACCGTCGACCGCCCTATCCACCTGCGCTTTATCGAATACATGCCCATCGGCGACGAACACACGAGCTCGCATTGCGCTGTGGACCCGCATGCGCCCGCGCTCAATCCCGAGCTGTGGGATGCGAGCGACACCGTGCCGAGCGACGAGCTGCGGGCGCGCATCAATGCCGGGGCCGCCGCGGCGGGGCTGGGCGAGCTCGAGCCGCTCGACATCAACGACGCTCCTGCCGGTGCGGGCCCTGCGCGCTATTGGCACTTTCCGGGCGCGGCGGGAACGGTTGGCTTTATTAGCGCCATGTCCAACCATTTTTGTGCGAATTGCAACCGCTTGCGCCTGACGGCCGATGGCAATGTGCGTCCGTGCCTGTTCAGCGATGCCGAGTATCCGGTGCGTGAGGCGCTGCGCCGTGGTGATGATATGCAGGTACTTTCGATTTGGCGCGATGCCGTGGCCCACAAACCGCAGGAACACGCGATAATTGAGGGCACGCAACGATTCATGTCCCAAATCGGAGGATGATCATATGGCCAAGAGCAGGTACGCCGATGCCACCAAGGCCGCTCGCAGGGCCGCGATGTCTGCCCACAAAGTCACGGCTGCGGCGAATGCTGGCAACGCCGACGCGTCCGCGCAGCCGACTGCCAGCACTGCCACCGAGCCCGCCCGCGACGCCCGTCGCGATGAGCTGACGCACGTGGACGCCAAGGGCGAGGTACGCATGGTCGACGTGTCCGACAAGGCCGAGACCCATCGCATTGCCATCGCCGAGGGCACCATCCTCATGCATCCCGAGACGCAAGCCATGGTGCTGCAGGACCGCGCCAAAAAGGGCGATGTGCTTGCCTGCGCACGCGTGGCGGGCATCATGGCCATCAAGCGCACGAGTGACATCATCCCCATGTGCCATCCATTGCTCATTACCAAGAGCAAGTGCGACATTGCGCCCATCGCTCCGGCGGGGACGCCGGCCGAGGACGTGCCCGAGGGCTGGGCGCCGGCGCGCGCAGACGGGCAGGTTGGCTTTCACGTACTGGTCACGGCCGGCGTGACGGGCAAGACGGGTATCGAGATGGAGGCGTTGACCGGCGCGAGTGCCGCGTGCCTAACGATCTATGACATGTGCAAAGCGGTCGATCGCGGCATGGAGATCGTCGACGTGCGTCTGCTGCGCAAGGAGGGCGGTCGCTCGGGCGTGTGGGATCGTGCCGAGCGTCAGGTTGCCGCTGTTGAGGCTGCCGCCGCTGACGGTGCCGCGCCCGCGAACGCACCCGTCGCCGTCGCGCCCGCAGTTCCAGCTCCGGCCGTCCCCGCGATCGCGTTTATCGGCTACCAGAACTCGGGCAAGACCACGCTCGTCGAGAAGGTTATCGCCGAGCTCACCCGCCGCGGCCTGCGTGTGGGTTCGCTCAAGCATCATGGGCACCACGGCTTTGATATCGATGTGCCCGCTAAGGATACGTGGCGCCATCATCAGGCCGGATCCAAACACGTGGGCCTCATCTGCGCCACGCGCTGGGCGGAGTACGCCGACACGCGCGAGGAGGACGAGATGCCCGCGCGCGAACTGCTGTCGCGCTACAACGATGTCGACGTGGTAATCATCGAGGGCTATAAGACCGAGGGCTTCGACAACATCGTCGTCGCGCGCTCCGGTGTCGACCGTCTGCGCGGCAAGAGCTCGCTCGACCTGGTCGACGGTCGCACGCTGGCCCTTGCCTGCAACGAGGCCCTGGCACGCCAGGCCTTCGACGCCGGCTTTGCAACCCGAGCCGTCAACATCAACGACGCCCGAGCCATCTGCGACCTCATCCAAGACCATCTGGCCTAAAACCTGCCAAAAAAAGACAGGTTTATTTTGGCAGCTTTTACCTGGGCAAACGTCACTTCCACCACAAAGGGGACAGGCACCTTTGTGGTGGTTTTTGCTTTGGTAGATGTGTGGGACATGCCTTACAATCTACCAAGTAGTTCATGACGGGCGAAAAACGGAGAGAAGGGGCTTGATGCGTCCTTAATGTTCCATGCGGATAGATTGATTTGACAGACAGTGGCGAATGCCCGCCGTCCGCATTCGTATGAAACAAGGAGTCTCCATGCTCGCCTCCCTTTTCTCAAAGCCTCAATCATCGCTGTCCGTGCAGGCCAAGCGTCTGGTGGCGATGCGCTTTCTCATCTACACCGGTTTTCAGACCAGCTACTTTATCGGCGTCATCGGAACGCTTACCTATGCGGACGGCGCTTCGGTCGTCGCGACATCGCTGGCTGTCCTCTTTATGAACGTCTTTGTGATCCTGGGGTCCTTTGCGGGCGGTGCGGCGCTCGACGCTTGGGGCCCGCGCCGCCATTTCTTGCTGAGTATCGTCGGTACGCTAGTAACGGGTGCGGCGATCCTCGTTTTTGGCAGCGCGACCGGCATAGTCCTGCTCGGCGCGGTACTCCTGGGCTTTGTGATGGGATTCGCCCAGCCCATCGCCACGTCCTATCCGGCGTATCTCACCGACGACCCCGTCGAGCTCAAAGACATCAACTCCGCCATAACCATGTTCTCCAACGTGAGCATTATCGTCGGTCCCACACTGGGAGGCTTTGTCGCGGCGGCTGCATCGTCACGCGCGGTGTTCGTGCTCATGATGATCTTTACCGTACTGGCGCTCGTCGCCGGTTGGGGCTTTAGGCCGCAAACAAGTCGCGTCGCCGCGCGCGAAAGTACTCCCGCGGATAGCAGCACAACGGCAAGTACTGCCAATCAAAGCCCCGACTCCAGTAAATCCACCCGCGCAACCTTCGCGACCAGCATCAAGACAGTCTTTACCAACAGCGTCCTCGCCCTACTGTTCTGCATTATCTTTCTTTCGAACTTTGGCTATGGCGCCTTTGACCCGCTGGAGTCGTTCTTCTACCGCGATATTCTGCATGTCGGTGTCGAGTGGATGGGCTGGCTCTCGTCGGCCTCGGGTGTGGGCGCGGTGTTGGGCGCCGTGGTCGCGCTCCGTTTGCCGCCGCACCTGGTCAACCTTAAAACCCTGCTCGTGGCGCTTATGTCCGTGGGCCTGGGAAGTATGCTCTATGTGGGGACGCCGTACGTGGGCGTGGCCCTCGTCGGTCAGATCGCCTTGGGCATAGCCTGGGGTGTCGTCAACCCGCTCCACAACACCATTGTGCAGACGACGGCACCACTCGAGCAACTCGGCCGCGTTAACTCGGTCATGGGCTTTGGCAATATGTTCGCCGGCGTGGCCCCGCTGGCGATTGCCCCGTGGCTGGCGGCGACGTTTGGCGTGCAGCAGACGCTCGTAGGGGCGGGCGTGGTTGTGACGGCGGTTCCCGCGGCGTTGCTGCTGTTTGGCCGCCGGCATTTTGATCGTGTCGCAAGGCAGTAAAAACTATCGCAACATTCGATGAAAATCGCGATTTTGCCGAAAAACGTCGAATGTTGTGATGGTTTGCGCTCCGGCCAGGCCACCCTTCGGGTTCGGCCACCACAAAGGGGCCAGGCACCTTTGTGGCGGTTTTCGCTTTGATAGGCCGCGCCTGTGCCTTGGTATACCATGTACGCCGTTTGCGAATACACCCCACACCGCCGCACAACCCAGAAAGGCCCCCATGGACACCACCTTCAGCCACGTCAAAGCCGTGTTCTGCGATATCGACGGCACGCTGCTCACGAGCCAGCACACGGTGTCCCCGCGCACCGTGGCGGCGATCCGCGCCCTGCGCGAGCGCGGCGTGCTCTTTGGCCTGTGCACCGGGCGCGATGCCCACGCGACCGAGGCCATGTACGAGCTCTGGGGCATCGAAGGCCTGGTGGACGTGCTCGTGGGCTGCGGTGGCGCCGAGGTCATCGACCGCGCGCACGACATCAACGAGCTGAGCTATCCGCTGCCGGGCGAGACCGTCGCGCGCATCTGCAAGCACATGGCGGGCCTGCCGGCGACGCCCGTCTGCCCCCGAGACGGCGTGTTCTACGTGCCCGAGAGCAACGCGTGCGTTGAGCACCTGTCGCGCGTCGACTGCGTGCCCTACCAGGTGGTCGATTTTGCCGAGTTTTTGCGCGATCCGCAGCCCAAGGTGATGTTTACCATGGCGCCCGAGGTGATGCCGCAGGCCATCGAGCGAGCATCGACGTTTGCCGATGACACTGTTAAGGCGGCGGCTCTGCAAACCACGCAGCGGCTGTATGAGTTCATGGATCCGCGCGTGTCCAAGACGCGCGGCCTTGCGCGTGTGGCGGAGCTCAACGACATGGAGCTCCAGGACATCTGCGTGTTTGGCGATGCCGATAACGACGCCTGCATGGTGGCCGACGCCGGCGTGGGTGTGGCCATGGCAAATGGCAGCGATGCCACCCGCTCCGCCGCCGATTTTGTAACCGCGAGCAACGACAAAGACGGCATCGCGATCTTTATCGAGGAGCATCTGCTGTAGCGTCGGGGGAGAACCACCACAAAGGGGGCAGGCACCTTTGTGGTGGCCTCAGGCGATTTGGGCGAATTGATACCTACAATCTGCGCGAAAATTCAAATATTGTTGTCTGAACATCACGCTTCTAACTACCGATGGGTTAAAGATATTCTCATCAGTTTGGTAGGGTATTCCTCTCGGTAAATGACCTACTGCTCACGGTCGATCTTCGACCGTGAGCGGGATGCTTGCTCTTGGGCAAAATGTTATGCAAATAAATCTAATGCCATTAAAAAATGATAGGCAATTAAATTACCAGTAGAAACCAAAAATAGTTAGCGAATAAACGAAGGCAAATCTGAGTAAATATCAAGAGAACTGAGAACTTGCTACAAAAATGCCGGTTTTGTTGCTCATATGTTTAAACAATAGTTACAATAACTTTACTAAACGAGCGTAACTACAGATTGCGCAGATAAGTTTGATAGTGAAAGAGCAAGATCGCGGTCTCTTGGGGAGGAGACATCGATGAAAGCAAATTCAGACAAATCTAAGCAGAGTAATAAAGCGACGCGCCGTGTACTGGCAGGTGTTTTGTGCGGAGCCTCCGTTTTGAGCCTGGTGCTGTCGCTTGTCATGCCTCCGATCTCGCAGGCTATTGCCAACGATGCCCAGACAGATTCTACCGAGGAAACTGTGATGGGGGGGGGTTCCTCAAGTGAGTCTACTGATGTAGACAATGCTACCAACGGGGATACCGAAAACCAGAATAGTGACGAGACCGAGGGCGACGAAGCTGGCGACGATGCTCTCGGGACGGCCCCGTTGTCTGATGACACGGAAGCCGAGAGCGCTGCGCAGCCCGCGGATGATGGGCAGTCTGTCTATAAGGTCGCTACTGTTGCAAATGAAGGTGAGGTTCCGGGACTTCAAAAAGATCAGGATGGGTACACGCTGCTGACGAGTGACGGAGACCTGACAACGTACCTTAACGCCCCGACTAAACCCGATAAACTACGTCTTGCGGCTGACATTAGTTCAAGTGAGTCAATCACTATCAGGCAAAATACTACGATCGACCTTGCGGGCCATAAGCTTTATTACCCCGCTGGTGATAACGACACGTTCATTACGGTAGAGAGCGGTGCGCTTACCGTTGAGGATTCTGTAAAGCCAAGTGATAAAACTTCTACTGATAATGAAAATAATCCTGGCCGGGCTGCGGCCATGACATGGGATACCAACAACAACGGCACTCTTACTTACTATGTAACAACAAGCATGCCTAGCGAAGGCGGATTGTGCACCACCGAGACTACAACTAAGCATGTCGTCAGCGGTTTCGGCGCAATCGTTGCTGCATCCGGCAGCGGTTCGGTCAAACAAGTCATTTCGGTTGCGAATGGCGGTACGCTTAACCTCAACGGGGGCATGATCACGACACCGAGGGATTTGGCCGGCGACGGTCATATCATCCTTGCCGTGGGGAACAGTAACGAAACTCAGGTGAATATCAATGGCGGTTTTATTACCGGCGCGAATCTTAATCAGCAGCGTGGCGGCTGGGGCGGTGGCCTGTGCGTAGTGGGCGCAAAAGTCACGGTCAACATGACCGACGGCGTGATTGCAGCGAATAAGGCCGCTTCTGGTGGCGGTATTTATGCTGTAGATGCCAAGCTGAATCTCTCCGGTGGTGTCATCTCTGGCAACGCTACGTATTCTGATTCGGATGGTCTCGGTGGCGGCATCTTGGTTTCGGGCGGTAGTGTGGCCGTTTCTGGTGGCTACATCACTAACAATAAATACGCCAAGTTTTGCGGCAAAGATGGCCGGGGTGACCATGGCGGCGCTGGGCTTGCTGCCAATAACGGCGCCCATGTCACCATTTCTGGTGGCCGGATTACTGGCAATTACTCCGAGGAAGCCGGCGGTGGCGTTTATATCACGGATGTCGGGCGTAATGACCAATCCCGTGAGGGTATGGCGTGGCTGCATATCACGGGAGGGATTATTGCCTCTAATGTGAGTAACCGATCCGAGGGCGCTGGAGTTCGCGTTGGCCAGATGGTCGACGCGATGATTAGCGGCACTCAAGACAGCAAAGTCTACATCACTCACAACCGCTGCATGTCTCGCTTTGACTGGGGCGGTGGCGGCATCTTTGTTCAAGGAAACTCGAATGCGGGTAAGGAAAAGACCGCTGGTAGATTATTTGTATACAACTCGTACATTAGCAGCAATACCGCTGGTGGCTATGGTGGCGGCGTAGCAGTCTGCCCCACGGGCAAGACGTTGGTAACGAACACTGAAGGCACAGCGATTTTTGGCAACAATGACGCTAAAGACGCTAGTTCTTTCACCAAATATGACCCGCAGAATAATAACAACAGTAATAATGGTAGCCTCCATCTTTCTGGCGGCGGCGAGGGTAAGGATCAAGACTGGGTCGCCTATAACTCGGTCAACTCTAACAAGGAACATGTTTTTCGTAAGAATGGTCATGCCGATTTCTTCCTCGCGGCGGAAGGTCACACAACGCCGGTCGCAGTGGTAGCCGGCAAGATGCTTGGCGATATAGACGCCCAGTATTCGGGAAGCATTGAGCTAAAGGATCCCATTACCATCCCCGCCAACGGTGTTGCTCAGGTAAAAAATAGCATCGGTCTGACTTCGGCTGTTAGGGCCACGGATAAAGCGGTGACTGAGGCAGTACGGGATAATAAAGTGACAACTTTCATCACGGGCAACTATTCCTGGGACCATGGTGGCGGCATCATGTCGAATGGCGACCTGTACTTGGGTCAGCCAGCAGACACGTATGTCTATCCGAGCCTTAAGTTGAAGGCAACCAAGGAGTTGGACGGCCGCGACCTCAAAGATGAGGAGTTCACCTTTACGGTTTATCGCAAGGACTCGGATACTGCGAAGGCGCCTTCTTGGGACAATAATGGTGAATTCAGCACTGGTGGCTGCGATTTTGTCAAATCTGCCCAGAATAACGCTGACGGCAACATCGCCTTTGACCTTAGCGAGAAGCTTAGCGAGCTTCTTAGCAAGCAGTTTAAAGCGAGTGGTACTGGCGAAACTACAGACTACGACATTACATACTACTTGGTCGAAAATGCGGGCGATAAGCTTGGTGTCAAATACGATCATGCTGTATACGAGATTAAGGTGAAAGTCAAATGCACGCCGACTGTACTTATGTCTGTTCCGATACAGGGAAAGCCGAATGAGACTAAAAATCTTAATGTCTATAACTACACGATTGACAATGTGTCCGTGACTAAGAATCCTGGGGGTTCAGCTAGCTCGCCGAGGACTGCGTCAGCAGATGCTAATGGGTATTATTCGATCGTCGACTCTAGCAGCGCAACCTCCACCAACAAGGCAACCTTCACCAACACGTACACTTCCACTGGCTCTTGGATTCCCATGGCGACTAAGGTTGTTAAGGGCGGCGAGATGAAGGAGTTCAAGTTTGAACTTGCGAACGACGAGAACTTCACCAATCCGGAAACGGTAACAGTCGATCCGTCGAAAGCTACAACCGACGAAAACGGCAACGAGACTGTGCCGGTCAAATTCGCGACGAAGGACTATGAGCTCAAGGACCTTGAAAATGGATCTAAGACCTTCACGTACTATGTGCGCGAGAAGGCCGAAAGATCGACCTATCCGCATTACAAGTTTGACCAGTCGGTCTATAAGTTCACGGTTAAGGCAACGGATAACACCGAAAAGGGAGAGATCGACTGTGCGGTGACCTACAGGAAGGGAACCATCGGCTCCAAAGGCGAGTGGAAAAACGACGATACCACTGACCACGACCTCACCGACACCTCCACCCCCGCCCCCACCTTCACCAATACCTACTCCACTTCTTTGCCCCTTTCTGGTATGTCGGGCGTCACTCTGACGTACCTTGCCGGCGCGGTGGTGCTTTGCGCTGCTGCGGCCTGGATGCACATTCGTCGCAAGGCGAATGCGAAGGGAGGTAAGCGTCGTGAATAAGAAAGTTTGCTCCTTCCCGATCTTGTTTGCGCTGCTTGCCCTCCTGATCGGCACCTGCGCGGTTGTGTTCCCCGCATCCGCGCAGGCCGCGCCGACCTCGACCGGTTCCATTACGGTGAGCGGCACCGTGGCGCGCAGCTATGACGCCTTCCAGATCTTTAGCGCCAACGTCGTCGACGGCGACAGCGACGCCAAGATCGCCACCGAGCTCGCCTGGGCAAGCGACGCCGTGCGCGACGCCGCGCTGCCTGTGCTGCACAGCGCCGGCATGCCCAATTCCCAGACCACCGCGCAGGAAGCTGCCGAGTGGCTCAACACCGATTCCTACCTTACGGGCGCGCTGAGCGCACAGCTCGCTCGTTCCCTCCAGAGCTCTGGCGCCGTGCCCGTGGCCCTTAACGCGGGCACGGCGCCAGAGCTGCCCTGCGGCTACTGGCTCATCGTCGCCGACAACGACGCCATCGCCCAGAACGAGGCCGGCACCGCGCCGATCATGGCGCTGGTTGGCGGCAGCGCCGTCACCGTCAAGCCCAAGGCGGCGACCCCCAAGGTGTCCAAGCACGTGCTGGAGGACGGCACCGCCGCCTGGCAGAAGGCCGCCGACGCCACGGTCGCCGACGACCTGTACTGGCGCCTCTCTGCCACGGTCCCGGCGGGTCTTACCGCCTACGACACCTATGCAGTGCGGTTCGTCGATACAATGAGCGCGGGGCTCGACCCCTCCAAGGTGGCCGCGAGCATGCGCGTGTACGTGGCGGCGGGCGCGGACGGCGGCTTTGACGCGGTCCAGATCGGCAAGGACGGCCGCGTCGGCACCGAGCCCGCGAAGGGCTGGAACGATATCACGGCCCAGTGCGCCACCAAGGTAGCGGCCGACGGCAAGACCTTCACCGTGCGCACCGGCGACCTGATCGCCGCGCTCGGCGGGGCCGACGCCTTTTCCGCGGGCGCCCGCGTGGTCGCCGTGTACAATGCGCCGCTCAACAGCGCGTGCAACCACGGCATCGCGAAGGGCAACCCCAACGAGGTCTACCTGCGCTACCCGCGCTCTCCCTTCGCCGACCAGTCGGGCGACGCCGGCTTCACCCGCACGCCGAGCGACGATGCGTGCGCCTACACCTGGGATCTCGCGCTCACCAAGCGCGGCAGCGACGGCGACAAGCCGCTTGCCGGGGCGGTTCTGAGCATCGCCGACGACCGCGGCCGCACGCTTGCGGCCGACGGCACGTGGGATGCGGAGGGCAAGGCCACCGTCACCACGGGCGAGGACGGCCGCGTAACCGTCTCGGGCGTGGACTCGGGCAAACTGGAGGTCCGCGAGCTCAAGGCACCCAAGGGCTACACCGCCTTTGAGGGCACGCGCTCCGCGACGGTCAAGGCTGAGGGCCTGGACGTCGACCAGGTGGCCGCCGCCAAGCCCAAGCTCACCATCACGGCCGAGTCGCCCCTGCGCGCCGACAGCGCGGACGGGTCGACGGGCAGCCTGGAGGCGTCGCTCATCAACACGCCCACCGGCACGCCCCCTAGCATTACCACCGGAGGCTTTATGCCCTCGACTGGCGATATGGCAATGTACGCCGCGGCCGCCGCAGCGGTCGCCGGAGCCGCGCTCATCGTGGTCGCGCTCCTGGTCAAGCGGGGAGGTGGCAGCCATAAAGAGTAGCTGGCAGCCCCACAGAGAGCGGGGCGAGACGTAGCGAAGCAGATGCTAAGACACAGACAGACAGATTTAGATCAAATGGAATTCGAGCAGAAAGCAGAGGAAAAGAAGATGAGCATGAGCAAGAACATCGCACGCCTGGCAGTAACCGCCGGCCTCACAGCAGCGCTGAGCTTTGGTGGCGTGATGGCGCCGGTGACCATGGCGTTTGCGGCGGGCACGCCGACGGTGGCCACGGAGAGGGGTAAGGTGGCTATCACCGACGAAGCATACACCGACACGACATTCAAGGGCATTCAGATCTTCACCGCGAAGGTCACGCAGGATCAGAAGGGCGATGGGAGCTGGGATGTCTCGGCCGCTAAGACTCTTTCCGATATTAAGTGGGCTTCGGGTAATGTGAAAACCCTCGTTACGACTGCGCTCAAAGGCGTTCCTGGAGTACCTAACGTAAATGAGGACGCCCAGACGTGGGCGGAGTTCATCAGCACGACTCAGGGCTCTAATTATGGAGAGACTACGGCGGTTGATAATGGCACGGTTCTGGACTTGATTGCCGAGGCCTTGGAGGGGGACAAGACGCTTACTTGGACACAGCCAAGCAATTCCAGCAAGGGTAACTTTGAGAGTCTGGACCAAGGCTACTGGCTTTTCGTGACCGATGTGCCCAGTAAGACCGGCAATACTGACGTGCACACTTCGCCGATTTTCACCATTGTCGGTGGCTCTGACGTTAGGGTAGCCCCCAAGAAGAGCGTCCCCACGGTCGAGAAGAAGATCAAAAACGATAACGGCAGCAATTGGGCCGACAAGGCCGACTCTCAGATGGGTGAGCAAGTTAAGTATAAGCTGACTGGTACCGTTGCCAGCAATATCGCTACGTTCGGTACTTACCGTTATGAGTTCAGCGATAAGCTTTCTGGCGGCCTGACGGCAGATGCTAACAGCGTCGTTGTTAAAATCGGTAATATGATTCTTCCACGCAACACGACTTCTGGCGCCAAGACCGGTTACGATGTTTCGATTGATTCAACTAACACGTTGACTGTTAAGTTTACCGACCTCAAGACTGCTGCGAAACAGGCTGGCGCGGCGCTCGACGGTAGCTCCAATGTCGTTGTCACTTACACCGCTATGCTTGATCCCACGAAGGCTACGAACGTTACTGTCGGCGGCACAGGTAACGACAACGCCGTAAAACTCATTTATTCCAACAATCCCATGGGCGAAGGAACGGGTGAGTCTGTGCCCGATACCGTCCGCGACTACACCTACGCGCTCAGACTCGTCAAGGTTGACTCTGTGGAGACGGCCAAGAAGCTTGAGGGCGTAAGGTTCATCATTCAAGCCACGACTCCTGACGGCGCGTCCTCCAATGGCAAGTTTGTCCAAGAGAAAGGCAATCTCGGCGCTAATCCTTATGAGTTCACGACTAATAAAAATGGCGAGATCAGCGTAGCGGGTCTCGATGCCGGCACCTACACGGTGCACGAGGTCGAGGGCAGTAACCCCGGCTACAACACGCTGATAGACTTTAACTTCACCATTGAAGCCAATGGCCTTGATAAGCTCGAGGGCGAGAAGCTCGATGATAACACCGACCCGAATACGCTGAAGGTAACCGCGGGGAGCAATAATCCCACCATGGTTACCCCGGCAGCCGACGGCGGCACCATCACCCTTACCGTCAAGAACGAGAAGGGCTCTGGCCTCCCGCTCACCGGTCTCAACGGTGTGACCTTCACTTGGATCGCTGGTGGCGCGGTGCTGTGCATCGGCGTGGCGCACCTCATCCGCAGCCGTAAGCAGGCCGAGGAGTCCGAGCAGGAGTAGCGCTCGCTCACCCATCCCTTTGGCAGGTGGGATGTGATGGCCATGAGACTTGCGGACACTTTTCTCGTCCATCCACGTTCTTGCTTTGCCATTCTCTTTTCGGGGCAGACTCCGCACTGGAGCCTGCCCCGTTCTTTTTGGACAACGCAGTCAGGTTTCATTGCCCGATAGATCAAGCGTATGAATATCGAACAGATGTTTGCAATTATTGCGTTTGCCAGCTGTAAGTGCGAGTACTCGCAGTAAAATGGCCTTGCGACGCATCCCGTGCGCGGGCGGCCGACGACTCGATCGGAGGTCCCCAAATGCTGAAATTCCTTAACGCGCTCGCCGCCCTCGCGGCGGTGGGCTCGTTCGTCATCGCGTTTCTTGACTCGTATGAGGTTCGGATTAAGGTCCGTAGGCGCACGCGCGGTGCGGACGGCAGAAGGCATTTGCGCCGCAACAAGCGCAAATAAGAATGCCCGGGGGTAGGATCCCGGGCATTTAACAAAACCAGAAAACTAGGCCGCCCGCGCTCTCGTACACTTACGCAGGGTGCGTCGTTTTCTATTGACATTGTATCCCGAATCGCCCCGCCGATCCGGGACATTCTGAAAACTCAAATGCGGGCTTATGCACGAAAGGAATCTCGTCAATTCCGAAAATTATGTATAATTCCAATATAAACTGGAATCAAACGAAAATGATGGAAATGAACGAAGCGCTAATCTACTTACAAGAAGCACTAGGCCTCTCCGCCAAGGCCAAAACTTGGCCTGGATCCACACGCTTGCCGCTGCATCTGCGGGCGGTTGAGGTCCGCGCTGTTGACGCAAACGGTTTTTCGTTTTTGCTTGCAAGTTTGCCTACTGGCGTCGGGCTTCCCGAGGCTAAGAGAGTCTATAGTCAGCTAGCCTTACGCGCGGAGACTCCTGTTGTCGTTTCGTTTCCTGATGCCGATGCACGTCAGCGCAAAGCATTGATCGCACAAGGGATTCCCTTTGTCTGCCCAGGTAGACAGGCTTTTCTTCCATTTATGGGCACAGCCTGCACGGAGAGGGGCGGTGCCCGGTTTCGCAATCGCGCGACCAAGATGTCACCCAACGCACAGGCTGCCGCAATCTGGGGAGTAGCCCAGGAGCCATATCGTCCCTATGACCTTTGTCGTGCGCTTGGGATTTCGGCAAGCCGCGCGAGTGAGGCCATAACCGAGCTTGTTGACAGGGGGCTCGCGAGGCGCGAGCGTCGCGAGCGACGTGTCGTCGTGTTCCCTGTTGCTGTTGATCTTTTGCTCAGTGAGCACATGGCAGAGCTCTCCTCGCCTGTCTCGAAGGTCTTTTTTGCAAGGAAGACGCCGCAGATCGACTGTCTTGTTGACGCCGGGGAGACGGCGCTCGCCGCGCGTTCGATGCTCGCTGCGCCGGGCATGGAACAAAAGGCCGTCTTAAGAAGTGCATGGCGTCAACTGAGCGACCTCGAAGTCGCAGACGGGGAGTTGCCGGATAACGAGACGGCGATGATCCAAGTGTGGCGCTATGCGCCCGTGTTTGCCGACTCCTCCCGTGTCGACAACATTTCGCTTGCGCTATCTTTGGCGGCAATTGACGATGAGCGAATTCAGCTCGAAGTCGATCGAATGTTTGAAAGGGAATATCCATGGCAAGAAGCGCTGTAGAAGGCCTCCAAGAATTTCAGCAGCATATGCAAGAAGCTGCAGGATCGTATGCCCTTATCGGCGGCACGGCATGCGACATTTTGCTCGCGGAGGCGGGACTTCCGTTTAGGGCGACTCACGATTTTGATGTGGTAATTGTCGCCGATGACCGGTTGCCTCAGACGGCAGAAGCCATATGGACTTTGGTGCGTGATGGCGGTTACCGCTGCGGCTGGGGCGAAGGCAAAGGCAAAGGCTCATGTTTTTATCGGTTCACAGAGCCTAAGAGGCCGGGTTACCCCCATATGATCGAACTCTTCGCGAAGTGCCCCGACTTTCTAAAGAGTCGTGAGGGGATTGATGTGGCGCCAATTCACGTTGATGAAAACATAAGCAGTCTTTCGGCAATTTTGTTGGACGATGCTTACTACAGCTTGTTCCTTCAGGGAATTCGGACCGTAGGCGGCGTTTCGGTCCTGGGTACGGAATACATTGTCCCGTTCAAAGCGAAGGCGTATCTCGACCTAAAAGCTAGAAGGGAAGCGGGGGAGAACGTTGATTCGAAGAAGGTAAAAAAGCATAAACGCGATGCGCTGAGGCTTGCTCAGCTGCTTGGCGAGTCGGAAGGTGTCGACCTGCGCGGAGAACTGAAGGACGATATGATTGCGTTTGTTAAAGATTGTGAGGTGGGCGACGTCAATCTGAAACAGATCGGGGTTGCGGGCGCAACGATGGCGCAGTTGCTTGAGACGATGAAAGCAACATATGGCTTGATTGGTTGAGTGTGGTTACGTGGCCCGGACGGTGCAGTCTAGCTGCGTTGTCCGGCGCGGAAGCTCGCTAATCGGCTATTATTTGTTTAGACAACCTGAGCTATAGAGGAGTGACCGGCGATGGTGCAGGGCGCCAAACATATGAAGAGCAATAACGCCGCGGCCAACGGCGGCTCAAGCCCTCAACCCAAACCTCAACCAAAGCCCAAGCGTCGTCGCAAGCGGTTGCCGCGCTGGGCCGACCGTCTCATCACCATCGTCATCATCCTTATTGGCGTGGGCCTTATGACCTGGCCGTGGATCTTGGACCGGCTCGAGGCCTCGGGCGTGTTCAACCAGATCAGCACGGTGTCCAGCACCGTGGACGCGCTGTCTGCCGAGGAGCGCGAGCGCATTCTGCTCCAGGCGCGCTCCTTTAACGAGCAGCTGGCGGGCGAGGCCACCGAGCTCCCCGCCGACCAGATCGAGCCCTACGCTCAGCAGCTCATCTTCGACCGCGACCCCATGATGAGCTGGGTCGAGATCCCCTCCATCGACGTGAGCATGCCCATCTACCACGGCACGAGCGAGGAAGTCCTTATGGCGGGCGTTGGCCACCTGGAGGGCACGAGCCTGCCGGTGGGCGGCACCTCGACGCATTGCGTGCTCACCGCGCACTCGGGTATGCGCAACCTGAGCATGTTCGACGACATCCATTCGCTGGAACCCGGCGACCTGGTGCTGCTGCACACCATGAACAAGACGCTCGCCTACAAGATGGTGGACTCCGAGGTCGTGCTGCCCGAGGAGATGGAGTCGCTGACCATCGAGCCCGGAGCCGACAAGGTGACGCTCGTCACCTGCACGCCCTACGGCGTGAACGACCACCGCCTGCTGGTGCATTGCGTGCGCACCAAGTACAACAAGAAGGATGTCGACAAGCAAAAGTCGCTGGCCGGCCGCCACTGGGGCAAGCGCGAGTTTGCCGTGCTTATCGTGGTTGTGGCCATTGTGCTGTTGCTGCTGGACATCGTGATCCACGCGATCCGCAAGCGCCGCAAGGCCAAGGCCTCGGCATAGCCATTGTTCAGAACCACCACAATGGGGACAGGCACCTTTGCGGTGGTCGGGGGCTTCTAAACCATCACAACATTCGATGAAAATCGCGATTTTGGCGAAAAGCGTCGAATGTTGTGATGGTTTTCGTTGTGGGCGGGATGCTTTTCGCTGTGGACAGGACGGTTTTCGCTATGGACGGTGCGATTTCGCAGCAGAATCGCCAGCCCGCAGCCTGCCAGCCCGCCGCCTCGTTACGTTTTCGCTGCATTTAGGTAAAGCACCTGCTCCAAGCGGCGTTGCCTTGTATACTAGAGCGGTTTAACTGTTATGCGGAAGGGAGCGCCTATGGCACTCAGCGAGAAAGACGTGCGCGGCATCGCCGAGTACGCAAAGATCGCACTGACCGATGACGAGCTCACCCAGATGACGTCCTACCTGAACGACGCCGTCCAGATGCTCGAGCCCGTCTTGCAATATGACTTGCCCGACGTGGAGCCCACGTTCCATCCTATCGGAAGCCTGTCCAACGTGATGGGCGATGACCTGCGCGAGCCCGAGCGCGACCTGCCGCTCGACGTCGCGCTCGAAAACGCCGGCAGCGCGCGCGATCGCTACTTCCGCGTGCCGTCCATTTTGGGAGAGGGGGAGAGCGAGTAATGGCTCAGAGCTTCGATTCCCTTACCGCCGCCCAGATCGCCGCGGGCGTTGCCGCCGGCGACTTTACCGCTACCGAGGTGGCCCAGGCCTCCCTTGCCGCCATCGAGGCGCGCGAGGGCGGGGTCCAGGCATTCCTGCAGGTGGCGCCCGAGCTCGCGCTTGAGGCCGCTGCGCGCGTGGATGCCGACCGTGCCGCAGGCAAGCCACTGCCCCCGCTCGCGGGCGTGCCGCTGGCCATTAAGGACAACATGAACCTCGTGGGCACGCGCACCACCTGCGCTTCCCGCATGCTCGAGGACTACCAGAGCGTCTACACCGCCACCTGCGTCCAGCGCATGCTCGATGCCGGCTGCCTGCCCATGGGCAAGGCCAACATGGACGAGTTTGCCTTTGGCAGCTCTACCGAGAGCTCGGCGTTCCACCGCACCAACAACCCCTGGGATACCGAGCGCGTGCCCGGCGGCTCCTCGGGCGGCTCCGCTGCAGCCGTCGCCGCGGGCGAGGTCGCGCTCTCGCTGGGCTCGGACACCGGCGGCTCCATTCGCCAGCCGGCGTCGCTGTGCGGCGTGGTGGGCTTTAAACCCACGTATGGCGCCGTGAGCCGTTACGGTGTGGTTGCCTTTGGCTCGTCGCTCGACCAGGTGGGCCCCTTTGGCCGCACGGTCGAGGATGTCGCGCTGGCCATGAACGCGCTTACCGGCGCGGGCCACGATCCGTACGACTGCACCAGCCAGGATTGCGCCGTCGACTTTACCGAGCATCTCAACGACAGCATCGAGGGCAAGCGTGTGGGTATTATCCCCGCGTTTATGGAGGCCGAGGGCCTGACGCCCGAGGTCAAGGTCGCTGTTCAGCGCGCCGCCCAGGAGCTGCAGAACCAGGGCGCCGAGCTGGTCGAGGTCGACCTGCCGCACCTGGACGCCGCCATCGCCGCCTACTACGTCATCGGCCCGGCCGAGGCGTTCTCCAACCTGGCCCGCTTCGACGGCATTCGCTACGGCTATCAGGAGGAGGGCTGCGCCAACCTGTCCGACCAGAGCTCGCTCTCGCGTGCCCACGGCTTTGGCGCCGAGGCCAAGCGCCGTCAGATGCTCGGCGCCTACCTGCTGAGCTCGGGCGTGTACGACAAGTATTACTACGCTGCGCAAAAGGCCCGCACGCTCATCACGCAGGACTACGACGCCGCGTATGCCAAGGTGGACACCATCCTCATGCCCGCCTCACCGCGCACGGCCTTTAAGTTTGGCGAGATTAGCGACCCCACGCAGATGTACCTTTCGGACCTGTACACCATCTCGCTCAACATTTGCGGCAACGGTGGTATCTCGGTGCCGCTCGGCCTGGGCGAGGATACTCAGCTGCCTGTTTCTGCCCAGCTGGTGGGTCCGGCCTTTAAGGACCGTCAGCTGCTCACGTTTGCCCGCGCCCTGGAGCGCGGCTTTGCCGATGCCGCCACGGGTGCGCCCGCGCTTTCCGTCGCGCCCGATTTTGCCGGGAAGGGAGGCGAGCTGTAATGAAGGAGCTTTCCGAGGTCCTGCAGGATTGGGAGGCCGTGATCGGCCTGGAGATCCACACCGAGCTCACCGCACTCGATACCAAGATGTTTTGCAACTGCAAGCTCAGCCACGATGACGAGCCCAACGCCAACGTGTGCCCGGTGTGCTTGGGCCTGCCCGGCGCCCTGCCGGTGCCCAACAAGCGCGCCATCGAGAGCATCGTCAAGGCCGGCCTCGCCACCAACTGCGAGATTCAGCGCCACTCGATGTTCTACCGCAAGCACTACTTCTATCCCGATATGGCCAAGAACTTCCAGACCACGCAGGGCCCGGTCGCCTTTGCCATGTACGGTCACCTGGATCTGGACGTGACCGGTCGCGGTGCCGCCGAGCGCCCCGACTGTGCGTTTGGCGAGGCCGAGGCCCAGAGCCTGGCGAGCGCTTCGGCCAACGCCGAGGGCCTGTCCACGTCCATGACGACGACCATGCGCGAGGGCAATCAGCGCGCCGGCCACCTGGCCAGCTACGACGCGTCCAACCTGCAGATGCCCGAGCGTCGCGAGGACGGTTCCTACACGGTGCCCATCCGCATCCTGCGCATCCACATGGAGGAGGATGCCGCCAAGATGGTCCATGTGGGCGGTGCCGAGGGCCGCATTACCGCCGCCGCCGAGTCACTCGTCGACTACAACCGCTGCGGCACGCCTTTGATTGAGCTCGTGACTGAGCCCGATCTGCGCACGCCCGAGGAGGCTCGCCTGTTTATGGAGAAGCTCCGCCGCATCTTTGTGACGCTGGGCATTTCGGACTGCTCCATGGAGAAGGGTTCCATGCGCTGCGACGGCAACGTGTCGCTGCGTCGCCGTGGCGAGACCAAGCTGGGCACCAAGACCGAGCTCAAGAACCTCAACTCGTTTAAGAGCCTGCACGACGGCCTTGCCTACGAGATCTGCCGCCAGGCCGAGGTGCTCGAGGAGGGCGGCATCATCTATCAGGAGACCCGCCACTGGGAGCCCAGCCGCAAACGCACCGTAGTCATGCGTGTGAAGGAAACGGCCGACGACTATCGCCTGTTCCCCGATCCCGATCTGGCGCCGTTTGATCTGGACGACGAGTTCATCGACCGCTGCCGTGGCGAGATCCCCGAGCTGCCCGATGCCAAGCGCGCCCGTTTTGAGGCCGACTTTGGCATTAAGACGGCCGATGCCGAGCAAATCGCCGGCGACCCCGAGTTTGCCGAGTTCTTTGAGGCCGCCGCTGCCGGTATGGCTGGCAAGGAGGCCCAGACGGTCGCAAACCTGCTGGTGAACGAGATGATCGCCTACCTTAAGGGTGCGGGTGTCTCGCTGACCGAGTCCGGTATTGCGCCGGCTCAGGTGGCAGCCCTTGCTAAGCTGCTGGCGACCGATGCCATCAGCTCCAACCAGGCACACGAGGTCTTTGAGGCCATGGCCCAGACCGGCGACGACCCCAACAAGATCGTCGACGAGCGCGGCATGCGTCAGGTGAGCGATGCCGGCGCGCTGCAGCCGATCGTGGACGAGGTGTTGGCAAACTGTGCCGAACAGGCGCAGCAGTATCGTGACGGCAACCAGAAGGTCATCGGCTTTTTGGTGGGCCAGTGCATGAAGGCGAGCCGCGGCAAGGGCAACCCGAAGCTCTTCAACGAGTTGCTGAGAACGTCGCTCTCGTAAGCGGGAACCGAGGGGCCGGGCGCAGGGCCTTGCCTCTCAATTTCGGACAGTCCTGACTCACGACGGAGGCGCCACTGGCGCCTCCTGTTCGTGCGGAACTCATTGAGAGGCAAGGCCCTGCGCTCGGCCCCTCGGTTCCGTGACGACTCGGCCGTTCGGGTCAGGCGGGCTGATAGGAAAGATGGTGACGGAGGCGCAAAATGCGCCTCCGCCTTTTGAATGTGATGAAAGTGTGGCGAAATGAGCTTAAAACTTCTTTAAATGTGATAAATGTCACGTTTTACCTAGGGTAAAATGTGGGAAATATCACGTTTACGGAAGTTTCTTTGCGGGAGGTTCGGTCATGCAGCGAGATATCATTGCCAAGCTTAACGCTTGGAAAGCGTCAGAATATCGTAAGCCGCTTATCCTTAAGGGGGCGCGCCAGGTTGGAAAGACGTGGGCGCTTAAGGAGTTCGGCCGAACCTCGTACCTCAATTTTGTGTATCTGACGCTCGAGGAGCCGTCACCTGGGGTACAGAGCGAGTACGCTCAGTTTTTCGAAGGTACGCGCGATCCTCGACGGATCATCTCAAATCTTTCCCTGGCACTTGGACAGCCTATCGATCCCGGCGAAACGCTGCTTATTATTGATGAGATCCAGGATTGTCCTTCTGCAGTCGGCGCCCTTAAATACTTCTGTGACGAGGCCCCCGAGTATCACGTCGCATGCGCAGGGTCTTTGTTGGGCGTTCGCTTGTCCCGTGAGACCAGCGCTTTTCCGGTGGGAAAGGTCGAGTTCATGGAGATGCGCCCCATGAGCTTTTCCGAGTTTCTGAAAGCCGAGGGCGCTGCAAACTACGACGAATACCTTGGCGGCCTGGATCAGATCGAGACAGTGCCCGATTTCTTCCATGTCCGTCTCGTCGAGCATCTTCGTCGTTATTTTGCATGCGGCGGCATGCCAGAGGCTCTTGGCCGGTGGGTGGAGACGGGCGATATCGTTCAGGTCGATAAGGTGTTGTCTGATCTCTTGGATTCCTACGAGCGCGATTTTGCCAAGCATGGTGGCCGTGCGCAGTTCGCCAAGCTTTCGCAAATATGGAACTCGATTCCAGCTCAGTTGGCGCGCGAGAACAAAAAGTTCGTTTGGGGTGCGGTGCGCGAGGGGGCTCGTGCTCGAGAATACGAGGATGCTCTGGAATGGCTTGCCGATGCTGGGCTCATCACGGCGGTTCGCCTTAATGCTGCCGGTGGTGTGCCGCTCTCTGCGTACGATGACCTCAAGGCATTTAAAGTCTACTGTCTTGATGTCGGCTTGCTGCGCCGCATGGCAAGGCTGGATGCGTCCGCTTTTGCCATCTCGGATGCTCTTTTTTCGGAGTTCAAAGGTTCGTTCGCCGAGAACTATGTGCTTCAGGCATTACTTTCACAGTTAGATGCTGCTCCGCGTTATTGGACAAACGAGAAGCCGAAGCACGAAGTCGATTTTTTGATTCAAGTCGGAAACGAAATCGTTCCCGTCGAGGTCAAATCGGGAGAGGTCGTTCATTCCAAGAGCCTTAAGTACTATGCCGACAAGCATGCGGAGACGACTCCATTGAGGGTCCGCTACTCACTTAAGAACCTAAAGCTCGACGACGGGGTGCTCAACATTCCGTTGTATTTGGCTGATCGATCTGTCCCTCTTATCAAAAAGGCGCTTGATTGTGCGCATCTTGACGTTTAGATCCTGGGTGAGCTGACGGGCGGCGGCTAATTAATCGCTCCGTTACGGCCAGGGAGCTTGGGCCTTAGCGATGCTTGCTTCGCCAAGCCGTGGGTGTCATGCCGGTGTATTGCTTGAAGGCTTGGGCGAAGGCGGCCTGCTGAGGGTAGCCTAGACGCTCTGCCACCTGCGCTATCGTGAGCGCGCTATCTGCCAAAAGGTCCTGCGCTCGCTCCATACGGCGTCTGCGAATGTAGGCGCCCAGGGACTCGCCGGTTTGGGCCTTAAAGGTGGCGCATAGTTTGGAGCGGCTTGTGTAGAGCCTCTCGGCCACCTCGTTGATACCCACATGTCTGCCTTTGTCGAGCGCGCGCTCAATCATTGCCGTTGCTTCTTCGGCAATGGTTATGCTGACGCGTGTGTCTGCCGCCTGCCGCGCCTGCTTGTGGGCCGCGCGCGAACAGGCGAGCTCCGCGACCATGGTCTCCACGATGCCCTGCATATAGACGTGTCCGCCTACGGTGCGGGCGCGGTCCTCGTTAATCCGGCGCAGCGTGTGGCAGATGGCAGACGTCGCTTCCTCGTGCCATGGCTCGGCAAACGCCTCAAAGATTCCCGCGAACTCGGTGGGATAGCGGTGCTCCAGTTCGTCAAAATATCCAGGCAAAAAGAGCACCGAGCGCGAGTGATAAAGTTCCCCCGCAAACAGCGGGCTTAATTCCTCGCCACAGCTATCTTGGATAAAGCTGCAAACGGCATTGTTTGGCCACGGTCCATGCAATGGTTTAAGGTTCGCGGGCGTTATGCCAGCCTCGGGCATGCATGTAAGCGTGGGCGCGCTGACCTCGCTCACGCAGGCGTATGGTTCGGGTGTGTATTCGGCCAGGTACATATCGTGCGTCGGGGTGATGAAATGCTCCATGACAATGCAGGCAGGGGAGAGAGGCATGATCCATGCGCGTCCGTGCGCCCGATCGTTTGCCACCTCGCCGGTAAAGACAGCGCCCTTGCCGGTAAGCTCCAGGCCAAACTGCTCAAACTGCGGTGCGTAGAGCTCGGTTATATCGGTCGCGGCCCGATGCATTTTCAAAAGCGTCCCCTTCCTTTGCGGAAACGTGCACGCCTGGCTCGATTGTGAGCCATGGCTAACACATCAATGATAAGTTCATTACGGTTAACTCTCAAGCCGTTAGAAAGGAATCTCATGGCAAAGGAATCAAAAAAGGAAGGCGGCGGTATCGGCGAGCTGCTTGCATATGCTGGTGACCGCAAATTCCTAACGTATTTGGGCATGGCGCTCTCGGCGCTCTCGCAGCTGCTGAGCTTTGGCCCGTTCGTGTGCATTTGGCTTGTCGCACGCAATCTGATCGCCGTGGCACCTAACTGGAGCGAAGCCACCGATATCGCGATGTATGGCTGGTGGGCCGTGGGTTTTGCCCTGGCAAGCATCGTAGCTTATTTCGTGGGGCTCATGTGCACGCACCTGTCTGCGTTTCGCTGCGCATCCAATATTCGCAAAACTACGAGCGAGCACCTGCTTAAGCTGCCGCTTGGCTACTTTGACACGCACGCCACCGGTGAGCTGCGTCGTGTTGTAGACGGATGTGCCGCCTCCACCGAGACTTTGCTCGCACACATGCTGCCCGATATCGCAGGCGCCGCCGCCATGGTCGTGGGCTTGCTCGTGCTGCTTTTCGCCCTCGATTGGCGCTTGGGTGCGGCATGCCTCATCTCGGTCGTCGTTTCGTTTGGCGCCATGGCCACCATGATGAGCGGCAAAGGCGCCGAGTTCATGAAGGCCTACATGGGAGCGCTGGTCAAGATGAACAAAACCGGCACCGAATACGTACGCGGCATCCCCGTGGTCAAGGTGTTTCAGCAGACGGTCTACTCCTTTAAGGCCTTCCACGATGCGATCGCCGAATACGCCGACATGGCACAAAACTATGCGGGCACGTTCTGTCGAGGTCCGCAGGTACTCAACCTTACCGCGCTCAATGGTCTTGTGGCATTCCTGTTGCCCGTGGCGTTGCTGTTGGCGCCGGGCGAGACGGACTTCGCGCATTTTATGGCCAACTTCACGTTTTACGCGATATTTTCGGCCGTGGTGCCGACGGCCATGACCAAGCTCATGTTTGTGGGCGAGGCCTCTCAGATGAGTGCCGATTCGCTGGCTCGTATTCGAAGCATCATGGATTCCAGGCAGCTCTCCGTGCCCGCCCAACCCAAGCACCCTGCCGGCAGCGACGTGCGATTTGAGGATGTGAGCTTTACCTACGAGGGTGCCGAAGCACCTGCTGTCAGCCATGTGAGTTTTAGCGTTTCCGCTGGTAGCACCCTCGCCCTGGTGGGTCCCTCGGGTGGCGGTAAGTCAACCTGCGCAAGCCTGATCCCGCGTTTTTGGGATGTTTCCTCGGGTCGAGTGCTCGTAGGCGGCGTGGACGTTCGCGATATGGATCCGCACGAGCTTATGGACCAGGTCGCCTTCGTGTTCCAGACCAACCAGCTGTTCCGGCAAACACTTGCCGATAACGTGCGCGCCTCCAAGCCTACGGCCACTGACGACGAAGTGCGTGTGGCCCTCTCCGCAGCTCAGTGCGACGACATTGTGGCCAAGCTCCCACAGGGCATCAATACCATGCTCGGCGCCGGCGGAGCATATCTTTCGGGCGGCGAGGTCCAGCGCGTGGCACTCGCCCGCGCAATCCTTAAAGACGCGCCCATCGTGGTGCTCGATGAGGCCACGGCGTTTGCCGATCCCGAGAACGAGGCGCTCATCCAGCGCGCCTTTAGCAAGCTGGCGGCGGGTCGCACGGTCATTATGATTGCGCACCGACTCTCGACTGTAGTGGGCGCAGACCAAATCGTGGTGCTCAACCAGGGCAGCGTGCAGGAGTCGGGTACCCATGCCGAGTTGCTGTCCCAAGAGGGTCTGTATGCCAAGATGTGGGCCGAATACGAACAGGCCGCGAGCTGGAAGATCACTGCTGCGACCGCGGATGCCGCCGTCACGAAGGGAGGCGAGGCCTAAATGTTCGCCTCATTCCAAAAGAAGTATTTCCTATCCGATAAAGGCGTCGCCGGCGTAAAACGCGGCATTTTCTGGACCACGCTCACCAATCTCATTACCATGGCCGGCATGGGCTTTTTATTCCTGGTTATGGCCGGCTTTGTCGAGCATCTCGCCAGCGGGGCTGACCTGCCGGATGCCCTGCCGATCGTGGGTGGCCTCCTGGTCTTTTTCGTGTTGCTCTTTGCCTCTAACTGGCAGCAGTATTACTACACCTACTGCATCTTTTACGAGGAGTGCGGCAAGCAGCGTATGGAGATCGCCGAGCGCTTGCGCAAACTGCCGCTGTCGTTTTTCGGTCGTCGTGATCTGGCCGATTTAACCGAGACCATCATGGGTGACGTCCAGGCCATGGAGCACGCCTACAGCCACGTGCTGGGAGAGCTTTGGGGTGCCATCATCGCAAGCGCCATTGTGTTCGTGGCGTCGCTGTTCTTTTGCTGGCAGCTGGCGATCGCGGCGTTTTGGAGCGTTCCCGTGGCCTTTGCCGTGCTGTATCTAACACGCGGTCCCATGACCCCGGTGTTCGATCGCGTGCGCGCCGAGAAGGTCAAGGTTACCGAGGCTATTCAAGAGACGCTCGACTGCGTTCGCGAGATCCGCGCCACCAACCAGGAGGCCCATTATCTTGAGGGGCTCAACGCCGTGATCGATGCCGAGGAGCGCGAGACCACCAAGGGCGAGCTCGCTAACGGGCTTTTGGTTAACTCCGCCTTTGCCATCCTGCGTCTGGGCATTGCCACCACGCTGGTCACGGGTGCCGCGATGGTCGCCTCCGGGCAGGTCGACTTTTTGGTGCTGTTTGCCTTCCTGCTTATGGTGAGCCGTATCTATGCGCCCTTTGATCAGGCGCTGATGCTGATGTCCGAGCTGTTTGCCGCCGAGTCGTCTGCCAAGCGCATGCGTTCCATCATGGAAGAGCC
>CAJMRE010000023.1 GCA_905215755.1 uncultured bacterium | reverse complement strand
AACAGTCCCTATTTCACCGCAACTTAGGGGGCAGTGCTGTTATCTCTGCACGTGCCGTAGCACCTCAACGGCGGCGCTTACCTCTATCGTGCGGCGCTCGAGACCGCGGCGGATGGCCTTGAGGCGATTGCCTGCTGTTGCCCATGCGCTTTGTGAGAGGATTTCGACTGCCTCGTCGACGAACCCATCGAGATGCGACGCATCGAACCAATCGAGCGAGTCAGCAAATGCTAGCTGAGTGGAAGGGTCCGGACCAAACGGTTTGGCGGCAAATCCAAACTCCCCGGCAACGAGCACGGCGGTTGGCACGTTGTACCACAGGCAATTGCCACTATCGAACAGCGGTGCAGGCCGCATTTCCAGCGTGTCGACATTGCGGATGATGCCGAAGTTTCGCCAGTGGCGGTCGCTGTTGGCCAGGAGGGCATCGCAGACAATCATCTGCGACATGGATTTTCTTACCGTGGCTTCGTCAGCCCCGTGTCTGCCAAGAAAGCGACAGTATCGATCGTATGTTGAGTTTCCTCGCTGGCCACCGAGTGCGTCCCTGATATAAGCGGCCGGCACGTATTCCTCACGGCCATTAAGAAAGTCATCGCATAGGCATACGGGCCCGTCGAACATGCGCTCGACCGTATAGGGAACAAACTCACCTTTGGATAGCAGACGCCGATGTAGAGCTGTTGCAACCGCCTCGTTAAACGGTCGCTGATCGTCCATTCCGCATCCTTTAACCAGGATGCGAACGCCATTGCGGATCATCCAGGATTTGGGGAGCTCGCCCTCGGACGTATTGTCAGGATTTTTGAGTCCGATGCCCTCAAGCCAGCCTGAACGATGCTCGGGTGCCGACCGTTCAAAATTGTTTTCGAAGTAATTGAGGTGCTGCCAATTGAGCTCGTCGCAGTTGACCGGTCTTAGCCAATAGCAATCCGAAAGCGAAAAACCCAGGCAACGAACGGGCACTTCAATACCGCTGTCAATTCCCAGCTCGCGATAGCGCGAGATGAGTCCGGGGCGGACGTCGGGCACCGACCGGTGACTCCACCACGTGTTGAGTGCTCGTTTATTCACCGTTGGAGAGGAACTCGAGCACGTGCCAAACGGCATCCTTCGTGCATCGAGTATGTCGGCAATTTCAAAGGAAAACTCGCGTGTTGGATCAAACGAGACATGCGCGACCTCGTGGTCGGCTGACATCAACGTGAACTTGCGCCCTACGTCAGCTGCGGGACGGCGCCCACGCTTACGGACCTTTTGATAACCAATCGCGGAATCGTACTGAACCATTTTCCGCCCACCGACGATATCGCACGCGAGCGTTCCCGATGCAGCCAGTTGCGATATACGGGCCTTCGTAACGCCCAGCAGGCGCGCGGCGTCACCCATGGTTATATAGTTGGAAGTACTCATCTGCTGCATCACCTCGTTAAGTATTCTAATCGTTAAATATAGAAAGCGCAAACATCATAATACTTAACAAAGTTGCGGTGAAATAGGGACTGTTTGGCGGTTTTAAACGCTTAAACAGTCCCTATTTCACCGCAACTTATGAAGGAGATGGGGCTACTTGATGGCTGCCGTAACGGTGCCGCCGCCCAGGACGATGTCGCCGCGATAGACTACAACGGCCTGGCCGGGGGCGATGGCTCGCTGCGGCTCGTCAAAGGTCAGCAGCATTTGTCCGTCTTCGTCACGCGTAAGGGTCGCTGCCTGGTCTTTCTGACGGTAGCGGTACTTGGCACCCACGCGAATGCCGCCGGCATTGAGCTCCGCCTCCATGCGGTCGGCAGGGGCACTCCAGATCCAGTCGTTGGCCGTGAGCGCTGTGGCCGTCAGGTCCTCGGCCTCGCCCAGATGCACAATGTTGTTGGCGGCATCGACGCCCGTTACGTACACGGGATGCGCCATCGCGACGCCCAGGCCCTTGCGCTGGCCGATGGTATAGCGCAGCGCGCCGTTGTGGCGTCCGACCACGCTGCCGTCGCGCCATACAATATCGCCCGGCTCGGCGGCATGTCCGCAGCGGCGCTCGATATAGCCCGCGTAGTCGCCGTCCGCGATAAAGCAGATATCCTCGCTCTCGGCCTTCTTGGCGTTGGCAAAGCCCTGCTCGGCGGCAATCCAGCGCACGTCGCGCTCTTTGTCCAGCCCAGCCAGCGGAAAGATTGTGCGTGCCAGACGCTCTTGCGTGAGCGAATACAAAAAGTAACTCTGGTCCTTTTTAGGGTCCTCGCCGCGGTGCAGCTGCCAGGTGCCGTCGGACGTCTGGCTCGTTTTAGCGTAGTGACCTGTGGCGATGTAGTCGCAGCCCATATCGAGTGCCGCATCGAGCAGCGCGCCAAACTTAATATGGCGGTTGCAGATAATGCACGGATTGGGCGTCAACCCCTCCTGATAGGCAGTCACGAAGCGCTCGATAACGTTGCGGTCGAAGGTCTGCTGCAGGTCGAGCACATGGTGGGGTATCCCCAGGCGCTCGGTGACGGCCTTTGCATCGGCGATATCGCGGTCGACCTTACTCATACCTGTTGCGGGATCGGGCGCGGGGCAGGTGAGGCGCATGGTGGTGCCGACGCATTCGTAGCCCTGGCTTTTGAGTAGATAGGCAGTCACGCTGGAATCGACGCCGCCGCTCATGGCGACGAGCACGCGCTTATTGTGCATGGGGAGGTTCTCCTTGGTGGCATGTGGCCAAAAAAGAAAAGCGGCGCGGGAGGCTGGTTCCGCGCCGCAGACATTGTAGCAAGTTCGGACGTCTCGTGGGACACCCTGATGGGATGGGCTCAGACTGCCGGGAGAGAGGAGACCGGTTCGTCCTGGGCTCAACCTTTGGGCGACAGACCTAGTCCTGGAAGAGTGCCGTGGACAGGTAGCGCTCACCGGTGTCGGCGAGCAGCGCCACGATGGTCTTGCCCTCGTTCTCGGGGCGCTTGGCCAGCTGCAGTGCGGCCCACACGGCGGCACCGGACGAAATGCCCACGAGCACGCCCTCCTTGTGGCCCACGGCGCGGCCGGTGGCAAAGGCGTCGTCGTTCTCGACGGGGATGATCTCGTCGTAGACCTGGGTGTCGAGGACGTCGGGCACAAAGCCGGCGCCGATACCCTGGATCTTGTGCGGGCCGGCCTGGCCCTTCGAGAGCACCGGGGAGGTGGCGGGCTCGACGGCGACGACCTGAATCTCGGGGTTCTGCTCCTTGAGGAACTCGCCCACGCCGGTCACGGTGCCGCCGGTGCCGACGCCGGCGACGAAGATGTCGACCTCGCCGTCGGTGTCATCCCAGATCTCGGGGCCGGTCGTGGCCTTGTGGATGGCGGGGTTGGCGGGGTTTACAAACTGGCCGGCGATAATGCTGTTGGGGGTCTCCTTCTGCAGCTCCTCGGCCTTGGCGATGGCGCCCTTCATGCCCTTGGAACCGTCGGTGAGCACGAGTTGTGCGCCATATGCCTGCATAAGCTTGCGGCGCTCGACGGACATGGTCTCGGGCATGGTGATGATTACCTTGTAGCCGCGAGCCGCCGCCACCGAGGCGATGCCGACGCCGGTGTTGCCGCTCGTGGGCTCGATGATGGTGTAGTCGCCGCCGCGCACGAGCTTGCCGGCCTTCTCGGCCTCATCGATCATGTTCTTGGCGACGCGGTCTTTGACGGAGCCGGCGGGGTTGAAGTATTCCAGCTTGACGAGTACGCGGGCCTTGAGGTCCTCATCGGCCTCAAAGTGAGTGAGCTCCAGAAGCGGAGTGTGGCCGATAAGCTGATCGATGGACGTATAAACATTGCTCATGGTGAACCTCCAAAGTGTTCAAATGACTGGATACCGTGTGGTTTTACGGTGTGTGTAACAGCGAAACCCACAAACCTTATAGGTTGTTCGTTTTGCTGTTGGCAAGCATAGTAGACAGTAAAGCCTAGTAACGCAATAGGAAATAGAAGATTATTACGAGTCGATTAACCATCTTGACCGGAACGGGTATTTTCAAACCCATTTTTTCGGCTAGAATTTCAACGGACTAAAAGACCGAAAGGCAGCACTATATATGTTGGTTTCTACTAAAGGCAGGTACGCCCTGCGCGTTATGGTCGATCTGGCCGAGCACCAGGCGGCCGGTCGCATCCCGCTCAAAGAGATCGCCGCGCGTCAGGGGATTTCGGAGAAATATCTGGAGAACATTTTGGCCACGCTCGTCCGCGCCAATATGCTCTCGGGCATGCGCGGCAAGGGCGGCGGCTACGTGCTCACACGTCCGCCCGAGCAGTACACGGTGGGCGAGATTTTGCGCCTGACCGAGGGCAGCCTGGCACCGGTCGCATGCCTGGACGGCGACTGCAAGGGCTGTTCGCGTTCGGATGAGTGCCCCACGCTCGACGTGTGGAAGAACCTGGACAAGCTCATCAACGACTACCTCGACGGCGTGACGCTCGATGCGCTCGTCGCCCCCAACGAGGGCTACGACTACGTAATCTAGCTCCACCTACCATTAGGGGACGGGGTAGAAATGGTAGATCATCTTGCCCTCTGAGGCTGACAACTGACAAGGCCGCCCATCGTTGCGATGGACGGCCTTCTTTTGGCGTGTTGTGGCGGTTCGTATCCGGTGGCTTTAGTTCCTGGCGATGCTGTCGAGAATGCTGCGCATGATGGATACCAGGATGCTGCCCATAAAGGCCGATCCAAAGCCGGCAATGGAGATACCCGCTCCCAGCAGATTGACCGACAGGTAGCTGGCCAGCTCGAGCATAAAGCTGTTGACTACGAGCTGAAAAATACCAAGCGTGATAATAGTGAGCGGCAGTGAGATGACCGTCAGAAATGGCTTGACGAGCGAGTCGACGATGTTGAGGAACAGTCCCACGAAGGCAAAGCAGACCCAGGCGTCGGCCATGCCGAAGGGCTGAATGCCGGGGACGAGAAACGTTGCAATCGCGATGGCGATTGAGGTCAAAAGCCAGTTGAGCAAAAAGCGCATGGTGGAGATCCTTTCTTGCGCAAGACGTGACGAAGAGGCGTGAGAGGCGCATGCCTTTGCAACTCGGATAGATGCGCGGGCACGGTCCTGTTTGGGCGCCCATTGTCTCAGATATTCGTGGAGCTTGCGTGCGCATTCGGTTCCAAAACGGCGTTCGTCCTAGAAAACGCGCCGCTGGCAGAGAGTCTTGCCGCTTTAGTTTGGTGGTGTGCTACACTGCTACGGGCAAAAGCCACAGGCGTTGCCCTATTGCATAGAACGGGCGAACGATGCCCGATGTCAGTACCAACTTCGATGCCTTTTGGCGGGTTTGGCGGTGATCGATGAATATCGAGAACATGTTTGACAAGCCTGATGTCAAGCAGCTGGTCCACGCATTTAGCCTTTTGGACGACGAGAAAGATATCCAAGCGTTTTTGACCGATATCTGCACGCCGCGCGAGATTTGCGATCTATCGCAGCGTCTGCAGGTCGCGCGTTACCTGGACGAGGGCGAGCCCTATGTCGAGGTTCAGGCGCGTACCGGCGCTTCGTCCACCACGGTGAGCCGTGTGTCCAAGGCGCTCAACGGCGAGTACGGTGGCTACCGCAAGATCCTCATTAAGCTGGAGGATGGCGAGTAGGCCGCGGCAAAACGGATTGTGTAAAACCGCTCCTCCGGGGGCGGTTTTTTGATCCCTTGGGGACGGAGGAAAACGGATCACCGGTTTAGACTGACCCCCTCGATGATCCGTTTTCCTCCGTCCCCAAGGGACCAAATCTGTTGGCGTGGGGCAAATCTGTCCGCTTGGGCGGGTAGGATGGATGCATTGATTATTGCGAACAGTTTGAGCGGAGGACCATGCCTGTTCGAATCTATACCACCAATGCCGGCACGGATTTGAGCGATGCCGAGTCGGCGTTGCTTGCCGATCTTATTGCCCGCCACGGGCGTGCCGTGTTGCTGGCACCTACGTTTGCCGAGCTCGACCTGTGCCGTCATGATGCGGCGGAAGCCGGGATTTCGCTGGGTATTGACTACAAGACGCCTACATCGTGGCTTCGCTCGCTTTGGGAGCTTTTGGGCGACGGGCGAGGTTTTGTCGACAACCTGCAGCGCCAGATGCTGTTCTCGGACATGGTCACGCGTCTCGTCGATGCCGACCTGCAGCCACTTTCGCGCAGCCAGGGCACGGTGCGCATGCTCGCGCGCATGGCCCGCGACGTGCTGCCGGGTGTGGCGGGGACGACGGCCGAACGATGCCGTGGCGACAACTGCCAACCGGAGCCAAAAAGCGATGCCGAGGCTCGTGTGTTCGAGCTTTTGCGTGCCTACGCGGGCGGTTTGGACCGTCGAGATATGGTCGAGCCCTGCGAGGCAGCTGACATTATGGCCGGTGCCCTGGCCGATAACCTGCCGGCGTGCACCCGCGCCGTATGCGTGCGCGGTATCACGTCGTTTACGCACGGCCTGCTCGAGCTGCTGTCTGCCGTGGCGAACAATGGGGGAGAGGTCGTCGTGCTGCTTGCCCGCGAGCAGGCGGCGATGCGCGAGGAGCTTGCCACGGCATTTGATGCCCGCGGTGTGCTGTTTGAGATCGCGCCGCTGGGGGAGGACGCCGTCGCGTCTGATGTCGCTTGCGGGACCGCCGCTCAGCCTGTCTTTATTGAGGTCGCCGGCCCCCATGCCCGTGCTCATGTCTATGCGGACGCCATCGATAAGTTGGTGAAAGCGCACAAGGAGTCCAGGGCCGATAAAGTTACGGCAACGCCCGCCGACCCCGTGCGCGTGCTCGTTGTTTCTGCCCGGGCACCCCAGCTGTTCGGTGAGCTCGCCTCTCGTCTGGCGGCTCGTCATATCGCTGCCGAGACGGTTGAGTTCACGGCGTTTTCCCAATCCATTGCGGGCAGGCAATTTGCGGCGCTTGCCGGCCTGATCGAGCGCATGAAGGCCGCCGATGAGGGCATGGCGTCAAAGACCGAGTGGTGGCCCGCGCCGGAGCTTACCGACTGGATCTACAGTCCGCTTTCGGGCGCTGATGCCGTCAATGCCCGTACCTTCGATAAGAATATGCGTCTCTCGCGCAGCAAGACTACCGCGGGCGTAAAGAGCCTGCTACAGAGCGTTCAGGGCCAGGTGAGGGGCGCGCGCAAGGCGGCGAGCGACGAGAACTGGTTTAAGAACGTACCGTGTGTGGTCTCGGACGTGTTCCAGGCGCTGTGGCGTGACAAGCCCGTGACGGCGCTTAAGGCCATGCTTGCCGTTGCCGAGGCGTTGCCCGATCGCTCGCTGGGCAGCTTGGATGGCCAGGCCCGTCGCCAGGCGGAGGTAGCCCTGCTGCGCCACGCCATCGACATCCTTATGAACGGCGCCCGCGCGCTCGACGTGTCGCAGGTCGCGACCGTGCCCGTGCTCGATGGCATTCGCACCAGGGTGGACAAGCGTAGCACCGCCTACGATTACGAGACCCACGAGGTTGACCGTGCGCCACGTGCCCAGGTTCGTTTTGCTTCGCTTGCCGACGCGGCGGCTCTGCGCCCCGGCAGCTACGATGCCGTGCTGTTTGCCGATGTCGATCTGGACAGCTATCCACTCTCGCACGAGGAGGGACCGCTGGCTACGCTGACGGCGAGCCTTGGTCGCGAGGGCGTGACGCTTGAGCCCGCGGCCCTGCTGCGCGTGCGCTTTGGTCACGCGATGCAAGCGTCGCGTGGTCCGGTTACGCTCGCCCGTGTGACCCATGATCGTCAGGCGCGCGAGTGCTATCCGGCGGCCGTGTGGACCGAGTTGCGTGCGCACGCCAAGGCCGCTGACGACGCTAAGGCCACTGACACCGACAAGGCCGCTGACGACGCTAAGGCCACTGGCAACGCTAAGGTCGCTGGCGCCGACAAGGCGACGTGCGTGGGTGAGGGCGATATCGTAAGGGACTTCGATCCCGCGGCAGGCGAAGGTCTCAAGCGCGAGCGCGTGACCTGTGAAGCCCCTCAGCATCTGAGTGCCGAGGCCGTGCCGTATTTGGTCCTGCGCCGTCGCGATGGCGAGGGCGAGGACGCGCCGCTCGTGCCGCGCCTGACGTCCGCCTCGCAGATCGAGGCCTATTCTACCTGCCCGCTGTGCTGGTTCGTATCGTATCGCGTCAAGCCCCAGTCCATCGATGCGGGCTTTGGCAACATGGAGAAGGGTAACTTCGTCCACGATGTGTTGGAGCACCTCCATGCCCGCCTGCCCCAGGAGGGCATGGAGCGCGTGACGCCCATGAATCTGCCGCGCGCTCAGGAGCTGCTGCGCGAGGTCTTTGCCGAGACCCTGGCCGAGCACGCCGGCAAGCGCGGTACCGAGGGCCCGCTGGTGCCGCTCTCCCCGGTGGAGGAGCGTCAGGTGGCCGAGATCTTGCCGCAGCTGGAGGGCGTGCTTGCCTACGAGTCCGAGGCACTCGCCCCCTTCGCTCCGCGCTACCTGGAGTTTGCGTTCAACGAGCTCCAGGTCGAGTATGCCGGTTGGCCGCTCGGCGGGCGCATCGACCGCGTGGACGTGGATGCCGAGAACCGCGCCGTGGTAATCGACTACAAGCATCGTTCGGGTGTCGAGGAGTTTAAGCTCGCCGACCCCACGGTGCGCGACGAGGAATCGGGCGAGGCCCCCATCGACGACCCGCGCTGGCTGCCGCCGCATACCCAGACACTCATCTACGCGCAGGCCATGCGCCGGGCGCTGGATCTGAATACCCGTGCGGCGCTTTACTTTTCCACCAAGGGCGGCAAGCCCGCGCTGCGTGGTGCCGCAAGTGCCGAGTTGCTCGAGGAAGAGCGCGGCGACGGTCGCATCCCGGGCCTCAAGAAGGGCTTTCCGGGCGAGGGCGGCAACATGGACTTCGATGCGCTGCTCGACCGCGTGGAGGCCGGCATCGCCGAGCGCCTGTGCGAGCTCGAGGCAGGCAACATTACCGCCGTCGACCCGACGTCGGCTCAGGCCGCGCATGCGCGCTGCTCGTATAACCACGAAGGAACGTTTGTAAGGAGGGACGTGTAGACCATGGATCTTTCGACTTTGATGCCGCAACAGCTGCAAGTCGTCAAAACGCTCGACCGCCCGCTGTTTGTCTCGGCGGGTGCCGGCTCGGGCAAGACCTTTACCCTTACGCGCCGCATCGTCTACGCACTCTCGCCCGAATCCGGTCCGTTTGTCGAGCATCTGGATCAGGTGCTCGCCATTACCTTTACCAAAGACGCCGCGGCTGAGATTCGCGACCGTGTGCGCCGTGCGCTTATCGAAGAGGGTATGGACGAAGAGGCTCTGACGGTCGACGACGCTTGGATCTCGACCATCCACGGCATGTGCTCGCGTATCCTGCGCGCGCATGCATTGGAGCTGGGCATCGATCCCGAGTTCACGGTGCTTACCGATACCGATGAGCTTATGGATCAGGCTGTCGAGCATGTGCTGGGCCGCGCGACAGCGCCCGATGCCGCTCCCGAGCTCGCGGCTTCGCTCAAAGCACTCTATGCCTGGTATCCCATGGCGGGTGAGGGCAGTCCCTTTGGCAGCGGCACCACCATCAAAGGTCTGGTGCGCAACCTATTGGAGCTGTCGAGCCAGCTGCCGGGCGGCATGGACGACGTGTGCGTGGCGCGCGGTCAGGCCGATACCTCGGCCCTGGCAGACGCCTATCGCGCGGCGCTCGGCGCGAGCAAGGCGGCGACCGAAAAGGCGCAGGTGGCGCTCGAGGCCATCGACGCGTTTGAGGCGAGCGGCAAAACCATGGGGGATGCGGCGCGACTCATGATGTCGTGCAGTATGCCTCGAGCGAGCAAGGCGTTTCCTAAGGAGCAGGTGGAGCTACTCAAGGCCGAGGCCGCCGATGCGTTTATCAATATCGTGCTTGCCTGCGGCGGCCCGGCGCTCGATGCGCTGGTGGGGCTTGCCCGTGCCGTAGAGGCGGAGTACCGTGCGCTCAAGGCCGACCAGTCCGCGCTCGATAACAATGACCTGCTGCGCATGGCGTACGAGGCGCTGCGCGACTACCCGGCTATTCGAGCTGCCTATGAGGGCCGCTTTAAGATGGTCATGATCGACGAGTTCCAAGATACCGACCAGATGCAGGTCGATTTGATTCGCTATCTGACGGGCGCGGGGGAGCGCGCGCTGTGCACCGTGGGCGATGCGCAGCAGTCGATTTACCGCTTCCGTGGTGCCGAGGTCGAGGTGTTTCGCCGCCAGGAGCGCAAGGTGGGTTCGACGACGGCGTCCGAGACGGTCACCACGTCCGATGCTCCCGCCGGCGAGCTCGTCAAACTCGTGCGCAACTTCCGCAGCCACGACGAGGTGCTGCGCTATGTGGCGCGCGTCTTTGACGGCGACACCGGTGGTTTGATGCAGGGGTTCTTGGATCTTGAACCGAGCGACAAACGCAAGGACAAGCTCAAGGCAAAGGCTTCGCGCCGCCAGGCGCTGTTCGTTGCCGGCGGCAGTATGCAGGAGCGCACGCAGGCCAAGGCCCGTGCGATCGCCGAGCGATTCCATGCGCTTGCCGATGCCGGCCAGCCCCAGGGCGGCATGGTGCTGCTGCTGGGTCGCATGACCAATGCCGACGTCTACGCGCAGGCCTTCCGCGACCAAGGACTCGACTGCGTCATCGCAGGCGGCTCGGTCTTTGCCCAGGCGGCCGAGGTGCAGACGGTGCGTGCCCTGGTCTGCGCGCTCGCCAATCCGGCCGATACGGCCCAAGGCCTTATGCCGTTGCTGGCCTCGCCGATGTTTGCACTCGGCGCCCAGGAGTTCCTGGCGCTGGCGACCAAGCTCGACGAGCAAACGGGCGAGACGTCGCGCCGCAATATCGATGTGGGCATCATGAGCGATTCCGATGTGCCGGGTTTGCAGAGCCTGCCGCTCGTGACGCGTGCCCGCGAGGTGCTGCGCTACGCGCTTCGTCGCGTGGGACGAGATTCGTTCGCCGCCATCGCGCGCGATGTGGTCAATGCCTCCGGCTGGTTCGTGCGTCTGGCGCAGCGCGGCCCCGAGGGCAAGGCCATTGCCGCCAACGTGCTCAAGGCGCTCGACGCCGTGGCCGAGGCAGAGGCCGAGCTCGGCAATTCTCCGCGCTCCATCGCGCTCGCCTTCGACCGCTTCTTGGCGGGCAAGGAGGCCCCGGGCGCCCTCAACGAGGAGGGCGACGGCGCGGTGCGCATCATGACCGTGCATGCGTCCAAGGGCCTGGAGTATCCGGTCGTGGCGGTTGCCGAGTGTTTTGGCGTGCGCAAATCGTCCGGTGCGGCACAGATGGGTCGCGTCGAGGGCGGAGCGCAAGTCGTGGCGCTGCCGGCGCGCTTCGATGGCGTTAAGCTTGCCGACGGAACCTTCGTGAAGGGCGATGACGTCAAAAAGCAGTTTGAGCATGCGTTTAAGGGCAAGGGTACGTCGCTGTGGCTGCCGCCGGAGCTCATGGAGGACGTCTGTGCGACGGGTTCTCCCGCCGAGGCATTTGCTCGCCTGCGCAACGACGACCTGCAGCTTTCGCTCGAGGAGCGGGCCCGCTTGCTCTATGTTGCCATGACGCGAGCGGGCGAGCTGGTGATCTTGGCGATGGATGCCGGTGTGAGCCGCGGCAAGGTGACGGCGCCGACCTTCGACGTCGAGACCGATCTGACCTACGACGTGCTGCGCCGCATCCTGCCGACTGACAGTCTGGACATGCCGCAGCTCGATAGCGACCGTTTGGTGTTCGACAACTCCAAGCCGGGCGACTACGAGCTCATCTCGCTGGCGGACTTTACGTTTGACGAGCAGGCGTTTGAGGCTAACGCTTCGCTGGATGCCGAGGGCAGGCTTGTTCGCGGCGATGTCGATGTCGCTGATAATGCTGCGCACTCAACTGTGCCCGGTCCTGCCGACCCCAAGCCCGATTCGTTTGAGCTTGTGTATCCCCAGGCAGTGGGCGTGCGCATGGGCATCTGTCCGTATCCGATGCGTGATTCGTATAGCTACTCGTCAATCGCCGCGGCGCTCCATGCCGAGGCGGAAGATCGTTCCGCCGAGGCGCGTGTTCCCATGGACGAGGCCGGCGATGATGCGGAGTCGGATGGCTCGGAGATGACGGATGCGGACGTGGCCGCCGTTGAGCCCGCCGGCAACCCCATGGCGCTGGGCTCGGCGTTCCATGCCGCCTGCCAGTGGCTCATCGAGATGGGTGCCGATGCACTGCCCGCTGAGCGTGCCGATGCGCTGGCGCGCCTGTGGTGCCTGACGCCGGAGCAGCGTGAACGCTTCGACGTTGCCCTGGACCGCTGGCTCAAGTCGGCTGTTCGTGCCGACCTGCTCGCGTGGCCGTGCATCCGTGCCGAGGTGCCGTTCTTTTCACTGGGCTGCGAGGACGAGGACATCGCTCGCTACGGTGCTTATGCCGAGGGCGCCATCGATGCACTGGCCACCGACCCGGCCGATCCGTCGCGCGCACTGGTCATCGACTACAAGACGGGCGGCACACCGGACGAGACGCCGGAGCAGCTGCTCGAGAAACACGCCTTGCAGGCGCGCGTTTACGCCGACGTTCTGCACAAGGCGGGTTTTGGGGCCGTGACCGTCAAGTTTGTCCGCGTGGAGCAGGCGAATCCAACCATCTTCGTCGAACCCGCCGAGCCTCAGGTGGTCACCTACAACCTCTAGTCCTCAGATAACTTGCGGTGGAATAGTTCCTGTATTGCGGCCCAGGTGGCCCAAGCGGGAACTATTTCACCGCAACTCAATAGGAGCCGTGTGGGTTTGGGCTAGGTTCGGGTGCCGTCCGCGCCGTGCGGTAGAATCGTAACCCTAAGATCACGAACCCGCATCGGAGCTCATTACATGGCATTTGTCCATCTGCACAATCACACTGTTTTCTCCATGCTCGACGGCGCAACCCGTATTCAGGATATGGTCAACCGCGCCGTAGAGCTTGGCATGCCCGCCGTGGCCATTACCGACCACGGCTACATGTACGGCGTGCCCGACCTGGCGCTGGCCTGCGACGCCGTTAACCACAACACGCCCGAGTACAAAACCTGGAGCCACGACAAGGCCTTCTTGGAAAAGGACCGCCGCGACGAGCTGGTGGAGCCCGATCCCGAGGAAAACCCGCGCGAGCATGCCCAGTATGTGAAGGACATGGCCATGTGGGACGAGAAGGGCAACATCGACGAGCTCAAGCCGCCTCTGGTCATCAAACCCATCTTTGGCTGCGAGGTCTACTTTACGCCGGACGAGACGCTCGCCCGCGACCACAAGCCCGAGCTCTACCACATGATCCTTCTGGCCAAGGACCAGGAGGGCTACGTCAACCTGATGCAGACGGTCTCCGAGGCCGCTGTGCAGGGCTTTTACTACAAGCCGCGCGTGACGCTCGACAACCTGCGCCGCCACGCCAAGGGCATGATCTGCACCAGCGCCTGCATCGCGGGCATCATCCCCAAATACATCGACCGCGGCGACATGGAAGGCGCCATCAAGTGGGCCGAGACCTTCCGTGACACCTTCGATCCCGGCGACTTTTATATCGAGATCCAGGAACACGGCATCACCACCGACAACGGCCTGACCGACGAGCAGATGGACCGCACGCTCATCGATATTGCCAAGCAGGTGGGCGTCAAGGTCATCGCCACCAACGACTTCCACTACCTGCGCCGCGAGGACGCGCCCGTGCAGGACGTCATCATGTGCATTGGCATGAACGCCAAGGTCGACGACCCCAACCGCATGCGCATGACCGGCTCGGAGTTTTACATGAAGACCGAGGAGGAGATGCGGGCGATGTTCCCGTATTGCCCCGAGGCCTGCGACAACACGCTCGAGATTGCCGACAAGTGCTACGTTGAGCTGGACTGGGACTCCATCATCCTGCCGCGCTTCCCGTTGCTCGATCCCGGCGAGACGCACGAGAGCCAGTTCCGCCGCGAGTGCGAGAAGGGCCTGCGCCAACACTACGGTGACGACTGGGCCACGCGCGAGATCTGTGGCGTCAACATCAAAGAGCGCTTTGAGTACGAATACAAGGTCATCTGCGACAAGGGCTTTGCCGCCTACTTTTTGATCGTCGCCGAGTACGTGCAATGGGCCAAGGACAACGGCATCGGCGTCGGTCCCGGCCGTGGCTCGGCCGCCGGCGCTATCGTCGCCTACGCCATGAACATCACCGCGTTCGACCCGCTCGAGAACGGCCTGATGTTCGAGAGGTTCCTGTCCCCGCAGCGTACCGAGATGCCCGATATCGATATGGACTTCGACGATGAGCGGCGCCTCGAGGTCGTGGAGCACGTTCGCCAGCTCTACGGTCCCGAGAAGGTCACCCACGTCATCACCTACTCGACCATTAAGGCCAAGCAGGCCATCAACGACGCCGCGCGCGTGCTGGACTACCCGGTCTACATGGGCCAGCGCCTGTCCAAGATGGTCTCGAGCGACCCCAAGGTCAAGCTCAAGCAGGTGCTCGAAAAGCAACCCGGCAAAGAGGATCTGTTTAACCCCGACTTTGCCGAGGCCTATAAAAAGGACGACGACGCCCGCCGCATCATCGACACGGCGCTCTCGATTGAGGGCCTTACCCGTGGCGAGGGCGTGCACGCGTGCGCCGTTCTGATCTGCCGCGACCCCGTCAACGAGCATGTGCCCACCAAGCTCGACACCAAGGGCGGCGTCGAGATTACCCAGTACGAGGGCCATACCGTTGCCGACATGGGCCTGCTCAAGATGGACTTCTTGGGCCTGCGCACGCTGACGGTTATCTCCAAGGCCAAGGCAAACATCAAAAAGAACTTCGGCATCGACATCAAAGAGGAAGAGATCCCCTTTGACGATCCTGAGATCTTTAAGCTCATGGGTTCCGGCCACACCGCCGGCGTCTTCCAGGTCGAGTCCGCCGGCATGACGGCCACGATCAAGAACATGAAGCCCACCGAGTACAAGCACGTCGTGGCATTGATCGCCCTGTACCGCCCGGGCCCACTGGGCGCCGGCATGGTCTCGTCCTACATCAACCGTATGAACGGCAAGGAGCCGGCGGTCTCCTATGACGACCGTCTGGACGACATCCTGGGCGAAACCTACGGCACCATGGTCTACCAGGAGCAGGTTATGCTCATCTCCGTCGAGATGTGCGGCTTCTCCAAGGGCGAATCGGACTCGCGTATCCGTAAGCCCGTTGCTAAGAAAAAGATCAAGCTGCTCACGTCGACGGTGCTCCACTGGGAGGATGGCTCGGACGAGACCACCTACGACCACTGGATGAACGGCGCTATCAAGAACAACTACACGCGCGAGGTCGCCCAGAAGATTTGGGACGATGTTCTCGAGTTCGCATCTTACGCCTTTAACAAGTCGCACTCCGCCGGCTACGCCATCCTGGTTATGCAGACGGCATGGCTTAAGGCGCACTATCCGCACGAGTACATGGCGGCCGTTCTGACGTCCTACACGGGCAAGACCGACAAGATCGTTCACTACGTCTCGGCGTGCCGTCACGACGGCATCCCCGTGCTGTCGCCAGATGTCAACGAGTCCGGTACCGAGTTCACGGCTACCAAGGAAGGCGTGCGTTTTGGTTTGGCCGGCATTCGCGGCGTGGGCACCGGCGTGGCGCAGGCGATTATCGCCGAGCGCGAGGCGGGCGGCCCGTTTAAGACACTGCACGACTTTGTCGAGCGCGTGGACTCGAGCCAGGCCAACCGTCGCGTGATCGAATCGCTCATCAAGGCAGGCGCCTTCGACTCCACGGGGTATCCGCGTCGCCAGATGATGCACTTTGTGGACAAGAGCAACCCCGAGAACATCATCGATGCCGCTGTGAAGCGCCAGAAGGATCGTGCGAGCGGTCAGACGTCGTTCTTCGATATGTTTGGCGACGTTGAGGGCTCGGGCTTTGAGGTGAGCGTGCCCGATCCGGATGGCCAGGAGTGGGACCGCCACCTTAAGCTGAGCCAGGAGAAGGAGGTTCTGGGCATCTATGTCTCGGACCACCCGCTGCGCCCGTTTGAGTATGCGCTCAGTAAGGCGCGCGACTTCTCGTTCTCGCAGATCGATACCGGCTACGAGGTGCAAAACCCCACGGGCGGTACCATCAACCAGGAGATTCCCGAGGGCAAGGCGCTGTGGTGGGCCGGTATGGTCTCGAGCGTGTCCAAGCGCGTAACCAAAAACGGCGACCCCATGGGTATTGTGCAGCTCGAGGACATGGAAGGCGAGGCCACGGTCGTGGTGTTCCCCAAGACCTACAAGGAGGCCGAGGGGTACCTGTACGGCGAGGTCGATCCCGAGACCGGCGCGCAGCTGTCCGATGCGTTTGTGCGCATTAAGGGCAAGCTCGAGCGCTCGGACCGCGGCGACCAGATCATCGCGCAGGAGATCGTGCCGCTGGAGCTCAACGAGGAGAACAACAAGCCCAAGGTGTTTGAGGTCATGGTGCCCAACAGCCGCTTTAGCCAGGGCAATATGGCGCGTCTTGCCACGGTGCTTACCGCCAACCCGGGCGGCGACCGCGTGGAGATTTTTATCGAGCAGGTGGACGGGCGTGTGCTGCGTGCCGAGGTGCCGGCCAAGGTCAACGCACGCTCGATTCCGCTGTTGGCCGAGGCAAAGGCCATCGTCGGCAATCAAGGCCGCGTGACGGTGATCTAAGATGATTTTTCTGGGACGGGGATTAAAAAATCATTTTGGGTGACGTGTGGCGGAAGACCAGTCTTTCTGGGACGGGAATGATTTTTTCATCCCCGTCCCAGAAAAATCATTTGGCATGCGAGATTGGAGGAAGTGATGGCGCAGGGGACGTTTGCGCAGGCGCTTCGTAAGGAGGCGGCGCTCAGCAGTACCTTTATGAAGGGGCGCTCACTCATGCTCAACGGCGCCGTGCTGTCGTTTGAGGACTCCGGCTCGCGCTTCTCCAAAAATGTGACTATTGAGGGCACGGTGCGCGGCTCGCGCGGCGACCTGTACAAGACGCACGTGGCGCTCGACATGGACGAGCACGAGGTTGTCGACTACGACTGCGATTGCCCCGCCGCCTTCCGCTATTCCGGCATGTGCAAGCACGCTATCGCCACGGCGCTGGCGTATCTGGATGCCAGTGGCGCCGAGCCCGTCGAGGGCTTGCGTACGCCGGTCCGCACGTTTACGGCACCGCCCGCACAGTCAAAGCAGCCCACACACCCCGCGCCCACCGCATCTGCGGTCAACCCCAATTTTCCCTTCCCGGCACCCGTCCCCACGAGCCCGAGCCTTGTGGCGGCGCTTTCCGATCTTTCGGACGCGCGCATGGACGAGCTCGTGGCTATGCGTCGCAAGTTCGCCAGCACCATTGACCCCGATGCGCCCAAGGCAGTGCTGGAGCCCTCGCTGGTGCCGTACTACAATCCGCTGTTTGCCGATCGTTTTAACTGGGCACTCGAGTTTCGCATTCGCTGCGGTTCGGTGTCCTACGTGGTTAAGGATATCGACGGCATGGCCGATGCCTATGTGCGCGGCGGTACGTTCTCCTATGGCAAGAAGCTTACGTTTGTCCATGTGCCCGAGGCATTCGATGACGTGTCGACAAAGCTGCTTGACTTTGTTGCAATGACGGTCGCCTACCTAGGTGATATTACGAGCTCGCGCTCGGCATCGTACGACTTTGCCCGCAGCGGCTTTGTCGCCGAGCGTCAGTTGCCGGTATCCGAGTATTCCGTCGTGTCCGTGCTGGACCTGCTGCGTGGCAGGACCCTGTCCTTTGAGCCTGCTTGGTCGCGGGGGACGACGACGCATCGCGCCTACGAGGTGGCGGTCGAGCCGTCGCCGCAGGGGGAGGGCGAAGTCCCGGCCAAGCGCCCGCCGCTCCTTGCCGCCAAGATTGCACCGGCGGCGGGAGGCAGCTACGACTTGCGTCTGCCGGCCGATACGTATTGCTTTGTCGCTGGTGACGCAGCCTATCTGGTCGATACGCGCCGCGCACGCCGTAGCGACACGGCGTTTGCCCAGCATGCGGCACCGTTCCTATCGCACTTGTTGCCCTGCCGCACGCCGGTCCATATCGCCGCCGACCAGGTGGGCGAGTTCTGCCGCATGGCGCTGCCTATCTTGCGCGACTACACCGACCTGACCGCTCCCGCCGCGCTCGACGCCGTGGCGCCCGAGCCGAGCTTTGCCATGGCGATCGGCGTCGACGATGGTCTTGTGACCTGCAAGATTACGGTGACCTACGGCGATTGGTCGGCAGATCTCTTTAGTCTTGGTGCTCCGGGCAGTCCCTTCGAAGAACAACGCCCCGGCGTTCCGCCCCGCGATACGGTGGCGGAGTTTCGCGTTATGGACACGGCTGCCCTGTACTTCGATTTCTACGAGGGCGGCCTGGCATTTGAGGAGCGCGATGACGCCCGCCTGTTCCACTTGCTGACCGAGGGCCTGTCTGCCCTGTCCGAACTGGGCGAGATCATGCTCAGCGATCGCCTGCGCCAGATCTCGGTCCGTCCTGCGCCCAAGCTTTCGGTGCGTGCGACCGTCAAGAGCAACTTGCTCGACGTCGAGCTGGGTGCGAGCGGGCTTTCAGCGGCTGACCTTGCCATCTATCTCGATTCGTATAAGCGCCACCAGACGTTTGCGCGCCTTACGTCCGGCGACATCGTTCGCCTGGACGAGGGCGCTCGTGCCGCGTTTGGTCTTGCCGAGGACCTGGGCGTCGATGCCGTCGACCTGCTCGACGGCGTGTCGCTTCCCGCCTCGAGCACCCTTTTTGTCGACAGCATGCTCGCGCGCACGCCGGCGCTCGAGGCCGATCGCGACGCCGCGTTCCGCCGCACCGTCGAGCGTCTGGACACGCTCGGCAAGATGGACTTTACGGTGCCCGCCTCGCTCAAGGCTACGCTGCGTGGCTACCAGGTCGACGGCTATCAGTGGCTCGGCTCGCTTGAGCACTTGGGCCTCGGCGGCATCTTGGCCGACGATATGGGCTTGGGCAAAACGCTGCAGATGATCGCACATATCCTGGCGCGCGTGGAGGCGGGGGATACCAAGCCCACGCTCGTGGTATGCCCCGCGTCGCTCGTGTACAACTGGGCTGCCGAGTTGGAGCGCTTTGCCCCCTCGCTTGATGTGTGCGCCATCGTGGGCGCCAAAGCCCAGCGTCGCGTGCAAATTGCCGGCGCAGCCGAGCACAACGTGGTCGTGACGTCGTATGACCTCATGCGCCGCGACATCGACGAATACATCGAGCAGGACTTTACCCGCGTGGTGCTCGACGAGGCCCAGTACATTAAAAACCCGCTCACCCAGGTGGCGCGCGCCGCCAAGCGCCTGCCGGCCGGCGTGCGCTTTGCCTTGACGGGAACGCCCATCGAAAACCGCCTGTCCGAGCTCTGGAGTATCTTCGACTTTTTGATGCCGGGTCTTCTGGGCACGCGCGACTCATTTGCCAAGCGCTTTGAGAGTCCCGTCGAGCATGCTGAGGGCGATAGTGCCGCTCGTCTGCAGGCGCTCGTATCGCCGTTTGTGCTGCGTCGCGTCAAGGAAGAGGTGGTGGCCGATCTGCCCGAGAAGATCGAGGATACGGTGATGGCGCAGCTTACCGGCGAGCAGCGCAAGCTCTACCTGGCCAACCAGGACCGCATTGCCCAGCAAGTGCAGCACCGCGAGGCCGGGGAGTTTAAGAAAGACAAGCTCAAGGTACTTGCCGAGCTCACCAAGCTGCGTCAGATCTGCTGCGACCCGCATCTGCACTATGCGGACTACAAGGCGGGAAGCGCCAAGCTCGATACGTGCATGGAGCTCGTTCACGGCGCGCTTGACGGCGGTCACCGCATCTTGCTGTTCAGCCAGTTTACGGGCATGCTCGATATCATTGGCAAGCGCCTGGTCAAGGAGGATATCGCCTTTCTTAAGCTTACGGGCGCATCGTCTAAGGAGAGTCGCGCCAAGATGGTTGCGCAGTTCCAAGCGGGCGAGGTGCCGGTGTTCTTGATTTCGCTCAAGGCGGGCGGCGTGGGCCTTAATTTGACGGCTGCCGACGTGGTCATCCACTACGACCCGTGGTGGAACGTGGCGGCGCAGGACCAGGCGACCGACCGCGCCCACCGCATTGGCCAGCAGCACACCGTGACCGTGTACAAGCTCATCGCCAAGGACACGATCGAGGAACGCATTATGCAGATGCAGGAGTCCAAGCGCGATCTGGTCAACAGCGTGCTCGGCGGCGACGGCATCTCATCGGCGCTGTTCACGCGCGAGGATGTTCTGGCGCTGCTCGGTGGCGACGGTCGCTAACCCGCTCGGGTGGGGCCGCCAGGGCGGATAGTACGCGCCGCCCCACCGTTCTCGCCCGTTATGTGTTCATTTGCAATGCCATGGATGGTTCGCCTGCCTTTGGGCATAAGAAGCATCAGGAATATTGGCACATCAGCAAAGGAGAACATCATGGCGAAATTCTTTAAGGACTCCGATGGCAAGCTTGTTGCTGCCCTTGGCGACGACGTTGCGACCCCTGCCGGCTGCACGGAGTTGACGGCGAACACCGAGGACGCGGCGCACGAGAAGCATGTGCCCGTTGTCGAGATCGAGCGCGACGGCCACGTCATTCGCGCGCGCGTGGGCTCGACGGAGCACCCCATGCTGCCCGAGCACTACATCGAGTGGATCGCGCTTGAGGCCGAGGGCCGCCTGGAGGTCCATTACCTTGAGCCCGGCATGAAGCCCACGACGTTTTTCGCTGGCGGCTCCAAGACTGGTACCGTCTATGCCTACTGCAACCTGCATGGGCTGTGGTCCGCGACGTTCTAGGAGCGCGCCCCCGCTCGGGGTATCATAGCTAGCATATGCACATGCGAGCGCCGGCTGCATTATGCGGCCGGCGCTTTTACTACGGCAACGACGATTTACGACGGAAAGGCTGGGCCATGAAGCTCGCACTTGCACAGATCGATATGCGCCTGGGTGACATCGAGGGCATTTGCGGCCGCATCGAGGACCAGGCTCGCCTGGCTCATGAGCGCGGCGCGCGCGTGCTGTGCGTTCCGGCCCCGCTCTTTATGGGCGCCATGCCGGGCAGCCTGGTGGGCGCTGCCGATTTTGAGCACGATATGCTGACGGGCTTGACGGGCGTTGCCGAGCGCATCCAAGAGCTCGACATGATCTGCATCGTGCCCTCTGCGGTTTCGTTTGAGGGCCAGCCTCTGCTCGACTACATGATGCTTAAGGATGGTCGCGTGGTGCCCGCGCGCGCAAGCATCGCCCTGCAGCGTGGCGAGAGCAACGACGCGCGTTGGGCACCGCCGGTGTTTGACGTGGACGGCGTGCGCATCGCCGTGGTGTTTGACCTAGATCGCGAGCTCGAGATGCTGCCGACCGGCGTCGACCTCATCGCCTATTTCCAGTTCAACGCGTTTGATATGACCGACCGCGAGACGGCCGCCATTGCCGCCGTTCGCAGCGGTGCCTACCGCAAGATCGCGTCCAAGCGCAGCGTATGGTTTGCCTGCATGGCGCCGGTCGGTGCCTATGACGAGTCGGTGTATACCGGCGGGTCGTTTGTGCTCGACGACTGCGGGCGAGTGGTGGCCCAGGCGCCGTGCTTTGAGGAGAGCCTGCTGGTTCAGGAGATTCAGCGCGGCGTGATGCTCGATGCCCTGGAGGACCACGAGCTGCCCGAGTTTCGTTCCGAGGAGTGGCTGTGGCAGGCGCTGGTGCTTGCCGTACGCGACAATGCCCGCGCTCGCGGCGCCTCGCGTGCCGTGGTGGCGCTCGAGGGCGATTTGCCGTCGTCCCTGTTGGCGGCGCTTGCCGTCGATGCCTTGGGTCCGCGTAATGTGATTGGCCTGGTGCTGGGGCGCAATCGCATCTTTACGCCGGCGCAGGAGGAGGCCGAAGCCGCCCGTTGTTCTGCTGTGCGCTCAATCGCCGAGCGCTTGCACATTCGCACCGTCGAGCGCGATGCGCCAGATGCGGCGCGCGTGTTCGACCGCGACGTGTCGGCGGGCGATGCCGAACGCCTGCGTTCGCGTGCGCTGGGCCTGATGCTCGAGGATACGGCGCTCGAGCTGGGCGCCATGGCGTTGAGCCCGCTTTCCAAGACCGAGTACGCGCTGGCGGCGCCCGCGCTGTCCGGCGGCTACCAGGGCGACTTTGCGCCCTTTGGGGATGTGTATCTGTCGACGCTCGAGTTTGTGGCACGCGTGCGCAACCGTGCTTCGGCCGTGGTGCCCCAAGAGCTCGTGACGCTCAACGCGGTAGAGGATTGCATGGATCGCGTGCTGGCGCAGGCACTCTCGATGCTCGCCGGCCCGGTTGATATGCTCGATCGCGCGGCGCAGCTGCTGGGCGGGCTTGAGCCGGGCGAGGTCGATGGTGCGCTCGAGTCGCACGTGGACCGCAGCCGTCCCTTTGACGACATCCCGATGGCCGCCGCCAAGCCCGAGGCCTGCTCGCTGCTGCTGATGCTTGTGCGCCAGGGTGAGGCTGCCCGTCGCATGCTACCGACGGCGCCGATCGTTTCGGCCCGTTCGTTTGTCGAGCGCGCCTGGCCGTACATGCTTGCGTGGTCCGATCTGGGGCTCAACGGTAAGGAGCGCATGACGGTTGATTCTCTGGCACGCGCCGAGGTGCGCCGCTTTGCCGACGACGATACGAGTGACCGTATGCGCGGCGAGATGATGGGCATATTGGGCGAGCTGTTGGGTATTTCGCCCGAGCAGATGGAAGAGCTGCGCTCCGAGGACGGTCAGCGTCGTCTGCATGAGGGCATGAAAAAGTTTGAGGGTGAGGTCCAGGACGCCATCGATAAGATGATGGGCGGCCAGGGTGGCCCGCAGGGTGGGCCCCAGGGTGGCCCGATGCCGCATCCGCCGGTTGATCCCCGACAATTTCCGTTCTTCTCTCAGAACTAGGTCGCTGCGCGCCCGCCAGAGCGGCAATCTGCCTTTCAATCGTCGGACATGACCGCCAGGTCAATGCCCTCCTCTTTCAAGGCACCTTGCTCGCTCTGGCGGGCGCTCGCTTGCGTATACTCAACCTACAATTCGATCTCGGCTGACTTATAGGGCTAGCGTTGTGTTATTCTAGAACAGACGTTCGTGAATGATGCGCGGGGCCTTGTCTTGCGCTGTGCTTGTGGCGAGGGGAGGTTGGCTTGGTTATCTTGGGCATCGACCCCGGTTTGGCCCATACGGGTTGGGGGATTATCGAGGAGCGGCGCGGCGAGGTTCGCTGCCGTGCCTATGGCTGCATCGAGACCAGTGCCGGAAGTCCGCTCGCGGTGCGCCTGTCGCATATCGCCCGTGACCTTAAGGATGTCGTCGAGCGTTATCGACCCGACACGGCTGCTGTCGAGAGTATCTACTTTGGCGCCAACGTTCGTTCGGCCATCCCCACGGCGCATGCCCGCGGTGCTGCACTCGTAGCGCTTTCGGAATGCGCGCTCGAGATTGGCGAGTACACGCCCATGCAGATCAAACAGGCTGTGGTGGGCACCGGCGCCGCGGACAAGCGGCAGGTCGCCTACATGGTACGCACTCTAACACAGCTCGACCACGACCCGCATCCCGACCATGCCGCCGATGCCCTGGCCTGCGCCATCTGCCACGTAAACCTCAGCCGCACCCGCGCCCTCACCGGTGGCGAGTTCTATCAACAGAGAGGAACCGGATACTGATGATCTCCCAGCTCCACGGAACGCTTGTCGAGGCCACGATGAGCTCGGCTGTCGTCGATGTGTCGGGCGTTGGCTTTGAGCTCGGCATCTCGGGCAGCACTGCGGCCACGTTGCCGACGCCCGGCGGCGAGGTCCGCCTCTACACGCGTATGCAGGTGCGCGAGGACGCCATGACACTTTTCGGTTTTTCCTCAAAGGATGAGCGCACGATGTTCGACCGGCTCGTGTCCGTTTCGGGCGTTGGCCCGCGCCTGGCGCTCGCCGTGCTTTCCACCTATACCGTGGGGCAGCTGTATTCGCTGGTGATGGCCGAGGACGACAAGGGCATGGCCAAGGTACCCGGTGTGGGCAAAAAGACAGCTCAGCGCCTGATCCTGGAACTCAAGAGCACCTTTGCCAAGGATAAGGGCTTTGTGCCGGTCGACGTGATTTCCGGACAGGTTGCGATGCCCGTGCCCGCTGCCGCTCCCTCGGTGATCGATGATGCCCGTGCGGCGCTCCTTTCCATGGGCTTTAGCCCGCAGGAGACCGATGTTGCCCTGAGCGGGTATGATGGGCAGAATATGCGTGTCGAGGATCTGCTCGGCGCGGCGCTTAAGCGACTCGGAATGGATGCGTGATGTGGGAAGCCGATGACTCTCAGGACTTGTGGGCGACGCCCGGTAACTCGCCGGCGGCATCCATGTCGCACGGCGAGCGCATGGTGGGCTCGGAGCTGACGGCCGAGGATCTCGATGTCGACCGCACTTTGCGCCCTCAGCGCCTGGACGATTACTGCGGCCAGGAGCACATCAAGCAGAGCCTGCGCGTGTTGATCGAAGCGGCGCAGAGCCGTGGCGAGACGCTCGACCACGTGATCTTCTCGGGTCCTCCGGGCCTGGGCAAGACCACGCTGGCCACCGTTATCGCCAACGAGCTGGGCGCTCAGATCAAGACCACGAGTGGCCCTGCCATCGCGCGCACGGGCGACCTGGCGGCCATCCTTACTAACTTGCAGCCGGGCGATGTGCTGTTTATCGACGAGATCCACCGCCTCAACCGTTCGGTCGAGGAGGTCCTGTACCCCGCGATGGAGGACTTTGCCCTCGATATCGTGATTGGCAAGGGTCCGGCGGCGCGCTCGATTCGCCTGGATATCCCCAAGTTTACGCTGGTGGCGGCAACGACCCGCTCAGGCATGTTGACCGGCCCGTTGCGCGACCGCTTTGGCATTTCATATCGCCTGGATTACTACACGGTCGAGGAGCTCGCGCAGATTGTGACGCGCTCGGCGACTATCCTGGGCGTGACGATCGACCATCCCAGTGCACTCGAGATCGGCTCGCGTTCGCGCGGCACGCCACGTCTTGCCAACCGTCTGCTCAAGCGCGTGCGCGATTACGCACAGGTGCGCGGCAACGGCCCCATCGAGCTCGATATCTGTCGCCAGGCGCTCGAGTTCTTCGAGATCGACGAGCTCGGTCTGGACTGGATGGATATTCGCATTTTGGAGACGCTCGCCAAGACGTTCTCCGGTCGCGCCGTGGGACTTACGACCCTTGCCAGCGCGGTGGGCGAGGACCCAGGCACGCTCGAGGATGTCTATGAGCCCTATTTGCTGCAGTGCGGATTGATGATTCGTACGCCGCAGGGCCGTCAGGCAACCCTCCGCACCTTTGAGCACCTGGGGATTGAACCTACCGTTTAGGGCGTTTTGTTTTGGCGGGCTGTTGGACTATCGCTGGGCATCGGGTAAACATATCGCCGTTCATCGGTTATGGGCGTTTTACTGTTGCGCGCCCGTGCTATGCTGAATTGGTCTTTTTCTCATTCGGTAACGAAAGGACCGCCCATGCCTACTGACATCGAAATCGCACGTTCTGTCACGCCGCTGCCTATTACCGAGGTGGCCAAGAACGCCGGCGTCGACGTTAAGCACCTTATTCCGTACGGCTTCGACAAGGCTAAGGTCGACTATTCACTGCTCAACGAGCCGACTGATCACCAGGCCAAGCTCGTCCTCGTGACCGCTATCAACCCAACGCCCGCGGGCGAGGGCAAGACCACCACGACCATCGGTCTGGCCGATGGCCTGCGTCGTCGCGGTGTCAAGAGCGCCGTGGCCCTGCGTGAGCCTTCGCTCGGTCCCGTCTTTGGCGTCAAGGGCGGTGCCGCTGGCGGCGGTTGGGCCCAGGTCATTCCCATGGAGGACATCAACCTGCACTTTACCGGCGACTTCCATGCCATCGGTGCTGCCAACAACCTGCTGGCCGCCATGCTCGATAACCACATCCAGCAGGGCAACCAGCTCGGTATTGACGTTAAGCGCATCACTTGGAAGCGCGTCGTCGATATGAACGACCGTCAGCTGCGCCACGTCATCGACGGCATTGGCGGTAAGGCTCAGGGCGTGCCGCGCGAGGACGGCTTCGATATCACCGTCGCCTCCGAGGTCATGGCAATCCTGTGCCTGTCTACGAGCATCAGCGATCTCAAGGAGCGCCTGGGCGAGATTGTCGTCGGCTATAGCTTTGCCGGCGAGCCCGTCCGTGCCCGCGACCTTAAGGCCCAGGGTGCCATGGCCGCGTTGCTTAAGGACGCGCTCAAGCCCAACCTGGTGCAAACGCTCGAGGGCACGCCCGCGTTTGTCCACGGCGGTCCCTTCGCCAACATTGCCCACGGCTGCAACTCCATCATGGCTACGCGCATGGCCATGCGTTTTGGCGATGTCGCCATTACCGAGGCCGGCTTCGGCGCCGATCTGGGCGCCGAAAAGTTCCTCGACATTAAGTGCCGCATGACGGGCGTTCGCCCCAGCGCCGTCGTGGTCGTTGCGACCGCTCGTGCGCTGAAGTACAACGGTGGCGTCGCCAAGGCCGACCTCAACGAGGAGAACCTCGAGGCACTCAAGGCTGGCATGCCCAACCTGCTGCGTCACGTCGACAACATCCAGAACGTTTATGGTCTGCCCTGCGTGGTCGCCATCAACCGCTTCCCGACGGACACCGAGGCCGAGCTTGCGCTCATCGAGTCCGAGTGCCAGAAGCTCGGCGTCAACGTTAAGCTTTCCGAGGTCTGGGCCAAGGGCGGCGAGGGCGCGCTCGAGCTGGCCGATGAGGTCATGCGTCTGATTGAGCAGCCGAGCGAGCTCAAGTTTGCCTATGAGGACGGCGCCGATGTGGCCGACGCCCTCGATGCTGTTGCCACCAAGGTTTACCGCGCCGACGGCGTTGACTTTACGCCGGCCGCCAAGCGTCAGCTTGCCGAGCTGCGCGAGAACGGCTTTGGCAACCTGCCGGTATGCGTGGCCAAGACGCAGTACAGCTTTAGCGACAACGCCAAGGCCCTGGGCGCTCCCGAGAACTTCCGCATCACGGTGCGTGAGCTCAAGGTTTCCGCCGGCGCCCACTTTGTGGTCGCACTGACTGGCAGTGTTCTGACCATGCCGGGCCTGCCCAAGGTCCCTGCGGCCGAGAACATCGACGTCGACAACGACGGCAACATCACCGGCCTGTTCTAAGCTCGCTGCTCATAGCCGCTTGCCCGCCCCGTCGCGCCTACCAAGGCCCGGCGGGGCTTTTTGATCCTTAGGCCCGCGCATGTCTTGTAGATACCGACGGACTCTGCCCATCATAGGCTTTTGCGCTGGTAGAATGCATGGATAACTTGATGCTTACAGGCGACGGAAAGGAATCGTTGCATGGATCAGGACAAGACAACCGTGATGGGCGGCTGCGGTTCCGCGCAGGCTGGCGATAGCGCCGATGCGACCCGCGTTGTTCCCAACCCCGGTTATGTCGACCCCGCCGCGACGCAGCCTTCTGCCGAGCCCACACGAGTTATGGGCTATGGCGACGCGGCGCAGGACCCTTACGCTGCATCTTTGCAAAGCCCCTATGGCAACGCGGCGGCAGACCCGTTTGATTACGCGCCGCAGGATTCTTATGCCGCCTCGACGCCGAATCCCTATGATGACCTGCCGCAGAATCCCATTCCGCAGCCTCAGCAGACGACGTATATGCCTCGCACGGCGCAGCCTCGCTACGAGTCGCGCGAGCCGTATCGCGAGTACCCCAAGTCGATTCCGCAATATGGCGAGGACGAGGAAGAGACGCCGTCGCGTTCGTCGAGCGTGATTAAGAAGATCCTCATCGTGCTGGCGATCTTCTTTGCGCTGTCGGTTGTGTTTGCCATCGTGTCGGGCATGCTCAACAAGCGAGGGAGTTCAACGGCCGATACCGCTGCCGAGCAAACCGAGTCCGCCTCGTCTAGCACCGTCGATCTGAGTGATATCCCGGGGCAGTACTGGTCCAACGCCAAGAAGATCCTCAAGTCGCGCGGCGCCGATCTTTCGAATGCCGTGGTCCTGACTGATGATGGCTCAACGCCCGTCGTCGATGCCAACTGGGTCGTTACTTCTGCCTACTATAACGACAACGGCAACCTCGAAATTCAGCTCACGCACAAGAACAGCTCAGGCAACTCGTCCGACGGCCAAAGCGGTACCGACAGCTCGAGCTCCAACACGCTGGAGGACTTGAGCAACAAGGCACAGGAGTTGGGAGACAAGGCGCAAGAGCTGGGCGACACGGCACAAAACCTGGGCGATACCGCGCAGAACTTGGGCGGCATGGCGACGGATGCCTGGAACGCCCTGCAAAACGGCATCTCGGGCGCGCAGGGAAACTAGCGGACGAGCGGAGCGGGGCTACAGCTGCTCGGCCGGACGCTCGGGCGAGCTAAAGCCCGAATCGAATGTGACGACGCACGAGACGTCGGGCCGGCGCTCATGCACGATGCGCGTGACGAGCTCCAGCAGCTCCTCGTCGGATATGTCAAAGCCGTCGGGACGCACCAGGTCAAATGACACAAAGCCGTCGTGCTCGTGCAGGTCGTGGATGGAGAGCGCGGGATCGATCTGCATGACGCCGCGCTTGACCCAGCCGCGCAGGTCGTCGCCGGTGGTGGCGATGGGGTCGCAGTGCAGCGTGATGCCAATGCCCATCTGGCGCTTGATGTCGTGCTCGATGGTGTCCAGGATCTCGTGGTGCTCAAATGCGTCGCCCTCGCCGGGCATCTCCACGTGGGCGCTGGCAAACTGACGACCGGGGCCGTAGTCGTGCACCATCAGGTCGTGCGTGCCTAGGACCTGCGGATACGACATGATCTTGTCGCGGATTGCCTGGACGAGCTTGGGGTCGGGCGCTTGCCCCAGCAACGGGCTGATGGCGTCGCGCACTAGGCCCATGCCGCTGATGCAGATGAAGATGCCCACACCCAGGCCAGCCCAGCCATCGAGGTCAAAGCCGGTCGTCTGCGAAATAAGCGCCGCCACTAAGACCGAGCCCGAGGTGGTGACGTCGTTTTTGGAGTCCTGCGCCGTGGCGATGAGTGTTTCGGAATCGATACGGTTACCCAGCGCGCGGTTGAATGCGGCCATCCAGAATTTGACGAGCATGGACAGAACAAGGGCAGCCATGGAGAGCGCCGAATACACGGTGGGCGAGGGCTTGATGATCTTGGTGACCGACTCGAGGATCAGGTTGATGCCGACGGCGCAAACCAGGACGGCGACAAACAGACCGGCCAGGTACTCGTAGCGGCCGTGGCCGTAAGGGTGGCCCTCGTCTGCCGGGCGGCTGGCAAGGCGGAACCCGAGCAGGCTCACGATGTTGCTCGAGGCGTCGGAAAGGTTGTTGAAGGCATCGGCGATAAGCGAGACAGAGCCAGCGAGCAGGCCCGCGATGCCCTTGGCCAGGCACAGGGTGATGTTGAGGCCGATGCAGATGAGGCTTGCGGCAAAACCCGCGTTGGTGCGGCGGGAGGTATCGACCGGCTCGCTTTCGCTGCCGGGAACAAGCGTATGTACCAGCCGATTTACAAATAGCATAGCGGTCGTCCTCACAATCATGTTTAAGGGGATAGTGTAGCTCGCACGGGGGCGCCGTGCGCCGATGCTCAGAAAATGCAGCAATAGTCTGCCGGTGCTAACGAGCGAGCCTTCTCGTCTGCCTGGGTGGTCCATTTTGGGCCACATGGGTATGGGCATGTGCCTGCTTGCTCGACATACTTAATGTCGACAGCCCCTGTGCAAAGGAGGACGTTTCCATGGACGAGATGTTTGCCATTAAATGTCAAAACTGCGGCGGCCCTATGTACTCGCACCAGGCTAAGCGCAGCTTTGAGTGCGCCTATTGCGGCACGGTGGTTCCGTGGCAGGCGGACGCCGGAGAGCCCAAGAGCGCTTTGGGTATTCGCCATACGCCGTTGACGGTGGTGGATGGACTGCTCAAACTCACGCATGTGTCGCAACTCGAGCGCCCGCAGGACCCGGACTGGTATTTCTTCAATGCGCACTGGCGCAATCAGTCGGTCCTGGAACATCTGCTGTGGGAGGATCGCGGCACGGCGCAGGAGTTCCAAGAGGCCACGCATGTGAGCATTCCTTGCCCCTTCTGCGGAGCGTCCTTTGAGGGCGAGTCAACGCAGCGTGTGTTTGAGTGCCCGTCCTGCGGCAATAAGATTGGCATTGCGGACCTGCTCAAGCCGGGGACGTTTAGCAAGCGCCTGACCATGGGCGTTGGTGCGGAGTATGTGCCCGAGCAGGGTATTCCCTGCGAAATCTCGCCGCAGCAGGCACGTGCCAACGCGCTGCAGCTGGTGCGCCAGTATCCGGATGCCTTTGCCGGGCACGACGTGGAAGACGCGATCCAAAACGACATGATGCTCTTCTATTTCCCCATGGCGCTGGCGGACTTGCGCATGATGGCGAGCTTCCCGGGCAAGGGCCTGAGCAAGGAGGCCTTGGTGTACTACGAGGTGCTCGACTGGGCATACCCCAGGGCAAACTACCTGGACGTTCGCCTCATGGGCATTTTGGAGCCGTGGGACTTTGCCAAGGTCGGTCCGTTCGATCCCGCCATGCAGGAAGGTGACTTTCGCGTTGTCTCAGTCGATGCGTCTACCAAGGACCAGGTGGTCATTGATAAGTTGGCGCTCGACGTTGCGGGCAACGACGCCGAGGCTGTACTGGGGCTCAATAAAAAGAGCATTCGCATGTGGGCGCGCAAGGCCCGCAAACATAAGGACGGCCTGGTGATGGTGCCGGTCTACTTTGTCGATCGTCCGGCGACAGACGGCCGCGATGGCGAGCAGGTGCGCATTGCCGTAAACGGCCAGACGGGCCGCGCGGCCGCGGTGGTGTTTAGCGACAAGCGCGAAACGCATATCGTGGCGCCGCTCAGCCCGAGCCTGCATCTGTCCGGTGAGAGCACCGTGCACGCCACGCCCTTCGAGGTCAAATACGTTAAATCGCCCTTCCTGTACCAGATCGTGCGCCGTGGAGGCGGCGAGCAACCGCGCCAGGTTGCAGCCGCCGTCGAGGGTTCCTACCGAGAGGAGAAGCCCAAACGCCGCGGTCTGCTGGGTGCGCTATTTGGGAAGTAGGGGAGTAGCACCGGTTGTTGCCGTAAGGTGATGGCCGGGGGTGCGGGGCAGCTCTCAGGAGTGCGGGCTGCCGTCTGATTGTTTGAGGGTGCCAGATGTAAATAAACAGTGGAGCGGCTGCAAAAGAGCCTCCTCACTGGGTAAAATCAGGTTGTGCCGCGGAACCCGCTCCTCAGCTAGTCACACTTCGGAAGCGCGGGCAACGCAGGTATTATCGTCTAAAGGGCCGGCTGCAACCGGCCCTTTTCTGTGGCAGCCAATGGACCCACATCAGACGAAGGCCGCGTCTTTGCCTGTCAGGTCACGCTCGCCAGCCACGGCTAGAATGTCGTTGCCGGCGTCCATGACCGGTATTGTTTCGTAGCGTGCGTCGCAACCGCGAGTGCGCCTGCGACGGCTGCGGTGGCTTCGGTCGCAACGTGCTGCTACCCTTGCGTTTCGCCATTAGTCGCTTCGTTGATGGCGCGGTACTCGGCACTCAGCTCGCGCGCCAGCTCTTCCTTGCTTGGAAGATACGGCAGGTATTTGGCGGTAAACACTTGGTCGTTGTCTTCGGGCAGCGTGTACTCGACAATCGAATCGCTTTTGTCCGCGCAGAGCACGATGCCTATGGGCGGATTGTCGCCTTCGTTCATGAGCTCGCGCGTGTAGTAGTTCACATACATTTGCATCTGGCCCAGGTCCTGATGCGTAAGGTCGTCCGTCTTAAGGTCGATGAGCACGAAGCAGCGCATCAGATAGTTGTAAAAAACAAGGTCAATATAGAAATGGCGCCCATCAAAGGTGATGCGCTTTTGGCGCGCCTCGAAAGCGAAACCACGGCCAAGCTCCAGCAGGAACTTCTGAAGATGCGTGATGAGCGCCTGCTCTAGATCGCTCTCGCGAAACGCAGTATCGTCCGAGAAACCTAAAAACTCCAGTACATATGGGTCGCGGATGATATCCTCGGGGCGACGAGCCGGGGCGCTCTTTTGGATTTCCTGGGTGACGGCCTCCTTGTCCTTGCTGGCAAGTAGGCGCTCGCGGAACATGGTGTTGATCTGGCGTTCGAGCTGACGCGTGCTCCAACGAGAATCGGCGCATTCGTTCATGTACCATGTTCGAGCATCAGGGTCGGTTATACGCGATAACCTGCGGTAATGTGTCCAATTCAATTCGGAACGCAGCGCGTTCCGGATTGGGAACGCAAGACAAAACTGACGCATGTATCTTAAGCTTCTGGCGTTGAAGCCTCTGCCAAAATCCTTAGTCAATCTAACGGCAAGTTCGTCGATCAGTGCATCGCCATACTTGGCGCGCCCCTCTCCGCCCTGTTCATCAACAATACTCTTGCCGATCTCCCAATATGCCTCAACCATCGCAAAGTTAACGGCGGTATAGGCCTTGTCGCGAGCGGCGTTGAGAATCGAGGAGACCTGCTTGTAAAAACCTTCGGGCACGATTGCCGATTCTCCACGGTTTACCAGTTCGCCCATCACTGTCGCCCCACTTTCCTTTTGTGGAATGCGTCTTTATCGCATTTAGTTTAAAGCCTCGCGCGGACACGAATTGCTGTGCTGTCTGACATCTTCGCATGGGGC
>CAJMRE010000022.1 GCA_905215755.1 uncultured bacterium | reverse complement strand
GGTTGACCGCAGCGTGCCCACACATCTGGAAGACGGCTCGCTCGCCATGGGCAACTTGCTCAACGCCGCCTATGCACTGGGTGTCGATTCGTGCTGGATTCACCGCGCGCACGAGGTCTTTGACTCGCCCGAGGGCCTGGAGCTGCTGGCCAGTTGGGGCCTGCCCGCCGACGGCAGTCTGCGCGGTGTCGGTCACTGCATTCTGGGCTACGCCGAGGACACGCTACCCGAGGCAAAGCCGCGCCGCGACAACGTGGTGTACGTAAGGTAATTAGTTCTGCCGTTCTAACGAACGGCGGACCCGCTGAAAGGCCCCGTCCAAAATTTGCTGTCCCGCTCGCAACTTATATTGACGTCGCCGTTGTCGTCGTTTCGTTCGTGTGAGTCGTTTCGGCTTCGCTGCCTTGTTCGTCCTCGTCCTTTTGCGCATCGGCGATGGTGGAGGCCGCCGCAACGATGCCGCGCTGGGGCGCGACGCCCATCTGGGTCTGAGCGCCCTCGACAACTTCTGTGCCTGCATGCGCGAGCTCGGGCGATTTAAACACTGCGTCCAAGTTGGCGCCACCGCCGGCGTAGCCAAGCGCAGCGAGTGCGATGACGATCACCGCAACGACGGCCACGATCGGCACATAACGATGCCAACCAGCAGGATTGAGCCCACTGCGGCGAGCCGCCCCGCGGCTGATGTAACCGAGCGTTCCGTCGTGCTTGAGCTTTGAGCCCACCACGCGTTTGCGGCCCCACAGCGAGGACTCTGCCTGCATTGCCAAGCGGGCGCTTGCCGAAGGATAGCCGTATTTAGTGCGCTTGAACGAGCCATCAAACCCCGAGGCGTGTTTACCCCACGTCACCGATGTTGTGCGTCGGTTGACCGGCGCGGCACTCCGCCTTCTGCGGCTCGGTTTTGAAGTCTCAGCCATATGCCCTCGCACGCCGTAACCAAATCGAAACAATAACGCTTTGGACTGTAGCACACGCGTCGCGCGCGGTCACGGGCGCCTCGCTCAACGGTCATCGTCCTTCAGCAAGCGCCACAGCGTTGTACGGCTTATGCCCAGCACCTCCGCCGCACGGGTTCGGTTACCGTGGAGATGGTCTACAACCAGATGCGCGATATCTCGCTCGGTATCGGCCAGCGGTCGCAGAATATACAGGTCGCTTTCGAGTGTCGGGGCGCCAAAGGTTGCGGTCTTAATCACGTCCTCTTGGGCGAGCACTTCCTCCGCCACAGCGCGGTCCACCGTGCCCGCCCCCACCAATATATACAGTCGTTCCGAGACCTCGCGGAGCTGCAGATAATTGCGCGGCCAGCGGTAAGCATCGAGCGTCTTCGTCGCCGTGGCAGACAGCGTGGGCGCTGCCGTCCCAAATGCATCAGCGAGATATTCCAAATAGCGCGCGACCTTCGTCGACGCGGCTCCCTGCTCGGCGATTGCCGGCGCCACGCTCACCGCACAGGCGAAGCGCTCGGTCACAAAGGCGGCTTGATCACTTTCGCTGCCGCCCGGCATGTCATTCGCCGTCAGCACCACATGGCAGCGCGTCGCCAACGCGGTGTCGGTCATCGTGGAGACCAGCTCGCGGAGGCGCTGGGGGCCAACCGCATTCCAGCCCTCAATGCAAAGTGTCAGCCCCGTTTGGAACAGCGGCGATTCGGAGCTTTTGAGCACATGGCGCCAACCGCGATCGGTGAGTTCATCGAGCGCGACGGAAACAAAGGGCTGATCGACAAAAGGGCCATCCAGATAGAGGCGCTTGGCAATCTCGACCTGACCCGCTCCCAGCTCGCCCTCGAGCATAAGGGGCACGCCGCGCGCATAGCTCTCGGTAACCGGTACAGCCACCGAGGCCGCCCCCTCAACGATGCCGTACGCGCTCGATTCATAGCGGACCTCAACTTCGTCGGCGTTGAGCCACTCGATGCCCGCATGCGCCGCGGCACCGCGCACCTCGCGGACCACGACGACCCAAAGGCCCCCGCCCTCTTTGTCGGTGGGGCGAACGGTCAGGCTCAGGCGCGTACCCGCACGCCCCATAACCAGACGCGCGCCGTCTCCTATACGGTCGAGGCGCTCGGCGACAAAAGCCGCCACATCCCGCTCAAGCGCCGCGTCATTCACGGTCGAGATCGCGACGTCCCCACGCGCATCGATTGCCAATGCCGAGGCCCCGGCAGCAGCCAGGGCCCCAGTCAAGATGTTCAGCTTGGCATCGCTATCCATGATTTGCCCCTGTCCGCGGCGACATGCAACCGCCGACGGTCATACGACCGAGTGTTTCAAAATTGAACGATATTGCTCACCAAACACTATAGGGCAGAAAGCGCCGTCCTGCGAGTATAGGTGTTGCCCCGCATCGCCATCCTGGCGGGGCGATAAGAGCTCTTCGGGACTTATAAACCTGCGGACAAGCCATACCCGCAAGAGCTCCTATCGCTCCACCGCAGGCTTGCGCTCACCAGCACGCAGCACGCAGCACGCAGCACGCAGCACGCAAACAAGCTACTTCTCTACCAGATTCCCAGTACGTGCTGCATTCCCAAACTCATGCACGCGATGCCAATCCAGCAGCAAAAGCCCAATGCGATGGGCTTGCCGCCCTTTTTGACCAGCTCGACGATATCGGTATTAAAACCAATAGCCGCCATGGCCATCACAATAAAGAACTTCGACAGCTCCTTGATGGGCGCCGTAAAGGACGCGGGAAGCTGAAACACCGTAGTGATCACGCTCGCCAGCACAAAGAACAGCACAAACAGGGGAAACGCGCGTTTGAGGGAGAACGTGCTTTTGGCGTCGCCGCCGGCCTTGCGCGCCAGATGCATCTGCCAGCAAGCAAGCGCCAGCGTGATGGGAATGATGGCCAGCGTCCTGGTGAGCTTGACCACCGTGGCGCTCTCGAGCACATTGGCGCCGGGATGCATGCTGTCCCAGGCGCTCGCCGCAGCCGTTACGGACGAGGTGTCGTTGATGGCGGTGCCGGCAAACAGGCCAAAGCCCTCGTTGGTCAGCCCGAGCATGCCGCCGAGCGTTGGAAACACGAGCGCCGCGATAACGTTAAACAGGAAGATGACCGAAATGGCCTGGGCAATCTCGCGATCGTCGGCATCGATGACGGGTGCGGTCGCGGCGATAGCAGAACCGCCGCAAATCGACGAACCCACACCCACAAGCGTCGCGATCTTACCCGGCACATTCATGACGCGGCAGAGCACAAAGGCGATGACAAGCGAGGTCGAGATTGTCGCCACGATAATGGGCAGCGACTGGGCGCCCTTGGACAGGATCTGGGAGAGGTTCATGCCAAAGCCAAGCAGGATAACCGCGTACTGCAAGACTTTTTTGGACGTATAGGTAACGCCGGCGGCGAGCTGTTCGCGACGATTCTTGGGAAAGACGAGCGCCAGGACCATGCCAAAGAGGATGGCAAATACCGGACCGCCGACCACCTCAATCTGTTTGCCGAGCAACGTCGCGGGAATGGCGATGATCAGGCAGAACAAGACGCCTTTCCAGCGCTCGCGTACGATATTTGCCAGTTGCATATGGGATTCCTTCTTTCTATTTCACGTTTGCGACGGCTTATGATACGGCAACATTGAGCACAGCCTTGCGCAAACACAGACTAAGATGCCGCAATAGTTCTCAGGCAACAGCCGAATTACCCACCGCGGAGAGCTGATTCGCGGCATAATTAACAACTGACATATGAGTTTGATAGAACAGTTGCGAGGCGCTATGGAAGAATCGATGCACGTCGGCGAGCAGGAAACGAGCCTACAGGACCAGTCCTACCACACCATCCGACGCAAAATCGTCTACCTGGACTACAAGCCGGGCGAAAAGCTGGGCGTCAAGCAACTTTGCGACGACCTGGATATGGGGCGCACCCCTGTGCGCGAGGCACTGGTGCGTCTGGCGCAAGAGGGCCTGGTGCGCACCGTGCCCCAGAGCGGTACCTACGTCTCGCCCATCAACCTCACCCTTGCCGAGAGTGCCTGTTACATCCGCGAGCATCTGGAAAAGCAGGTGATTGTGGAGTGCTGTGCGCGCGCCACGTCGGCCGGCATCGAGCAGCTCGACCGCGCCATCGTGCTGCAGGAAAAGGCCATGGCCGAAGAGGATCGCATCGGCTTCTTTTTGAGCGACAACCTCATGCATCACATGATTTTTAGCATCGCATGTCGCAGCACCGTGTGGTCGTGGCTCGAAGAGACCAATGCCGACCTGGAGCGCTTCCGCTGGCTGCGCGCCGCCACGCAGGTTCTCGACAATCAGGACATCGTGAACGAGCACAAGCAGATTCGCCGCGCTATCGCCGGTCGCGACCCCATCGAAGCGAGCTTTTTGGTCAGCAAGCACCTGCATATGATGTTCCGCAACCAGACCGAGGTTCTGGACCAGTTCCCCGAGTACTTCGAGACCAGCAAGCTCCGCTAACCTGCCAAATAGGGACAGGTTCATTTTGGCAGGTTTTATCTGGGCAAATGAAACAAGGCCCGGCTCCGCTGCAACGGAGCCGGGCCTTGGTCGCCAGAATGGCGGAACCAACTACTCCACGGTAACGCTCTTTGCCAGGTTGCGGGGCTGGTCGACGTCGCAGCCGCGCAGGATGGCAACCTCGCGGGCGAGCAGCTGCAGCGGGACGCTCGCCGTGATGGGGCTGAACACGTCGCGGACTGCCGGCACGCGGATGATGCAGTCGGCAATCTTGTTGATCTCCTCGTCGCCCTCGGTGGCAACGACGATGACCTTGGCACCGCGCGCCTTGCACTCCATAAGGTTCGACACGGTCTTGTCGTAGGTGGCACTCTTGGTGGCCACAGCGATGACAGGGAAGCCCAGGTCGATCAGGGCAATGGGGCCGTGCTTCATCTCACCGGCGGCATATGCCTCGGCGTGCAGGTAGCTGACCTCTTTGAGCTTGAGCGCGCCCTCGTAGGAAATAGCGGCACCCATGCCGCGACCCACAAACAGTGCGGACTGCGCGTCCTTGCACAGCAGGGCGGCCTCATGAACGGCCTCGGTTTGGGTATCCAAAATCCACTGGATCTGCTCGGCCGTATCGGAAAGCTCGCGGAACAGCATGCGCGCCTGCTTGGTGGTCAAGCGGTACTTGACCTGCGCCAGCAGCAGGGCCAGCAGCGTCAGGCTCACAACCTGGCCGATGAAGCTCTTGGTCGAGGCGACCGCGATCTCCTTGTTGGCCTTGGTGTAGATGACGCCGTCGCTCTCACGCGCCACGGGGCTGCCCACCACGTTGGTGATGCCGAAGACCTTGGCACCCTTGATGCGCGCATCGCGGATGGCGGCGAGAGTGTCGGCCGTCTCGCCCGACTGGGACACGGCCACGACGAGCGTCGTCGGCGTGATGATGGGGTTGCGATAGCGGAACTCGCTGGCCGCCTCCACCTCGGTGGGGATGCGAGCCCAGCCCTCAATGAGATTCTTGGCAATGAGGCCAGCGTGATAGCTGGTGCCGCAAGCGATCACGTAGACGCGGTCGATGTCGTTGAGTTCCTCGAGCGAAAGGCCCAGCTCGTCGATGTCGAGCTCGCCGGCCGGTGTCATACGACCAACCAGCGTGTCGCGCACGACGCGCGGCTGCTCGTGAATCTCCTTGAGCATAAAGTCGGGATAACCGCCCTTTTCTGCCATATCCAGGTCCCAGTCGATGTGGGTGACCTTGGGCTCGATAACGTTGCCGGCCTCGTCGGTGTACTCGACGCCTGCGGGCGCGAGCTTGGCAAACTGACCGTCCTCGAGCACCACGACATCGCGGGTGGCGTCGATGAGCGCGATGACATCGGAGGCGACATAGGCGCCGGTCTCGCCCACGCCGACCACGATCGGGGAATCCTTGCGGGCCACGGCGATCACGCCGGGCTCGTCAGCGCACACGGCGGCCAGGCCATAGGCACCGACCACGTGGGTGCAAGCCTCGCGCACGGAGGCCATCAGGTCGTGCGTCTCGGCATAAGCCTCTTCGATCAGATGCGCGAAGACCTCGGTATCGGTCTCGCTCTTAAAGTGGTGGCCGCGGCCCTCCAGCTCTTCGCGCAGCTCGGCGAAGTTCTCGATGATGCCGTTGTGGACGATGGCGATACGACCGTCACAGCTGGTGTGGGGGTGAGCGTTAACGACGGAGGGCTTGCCGTGGGTGGCCCAACGGGTGTGGCCGATACCGCAGGTAGCGTCGCTGTCAATGTTGGAAAGCTCGCTCTCCAGGCCCGCGACCTTGCCCACGCGGCGGATGACATCGAGGTGCGCCGCGGCGCCCTCGCCCACCTCGAGCGCGACGCCCGAGGAGTCATAGCCGCGATACTCCATACGCTTGAGGCCCGTGACCAGGATGTTCTTTGCAATATCAGAGCCGGTGTAGCCGACAATTCCGCACATAGGATAAATCCCTTCGTCCGCTTGACTGCAAAACGTCCACGCACAGGGGGCGCTGAGACGCATAACGTTCGAGTATTGTACTCACGCAAACGCAAGCTGATATACCAGAAGTGGTATCTCAACTTAGATACCACTCGATGCACACACGTCCAGCCGGTTCAAACCACCACAAAGGTACCTGCCCCCTTCGTGGTGGTCGCGCCGGCAACGGCGTTTCCCCAGATAAACCTGCCAAAATAAACCTGTCCCTTTTTGGTAGGTTTGGGATGCTACAATCTGGCTTGTACTTGAAACGCATCAAAGGGGCCGCTATGGCAAAGGTTAAAATCAGCGACGTCGCGCGCGAAGCCGGGGTTTCGTTGGGCACGGTTTCCAACGCACTCAACCATCCCGAAAAGCTGCGCCCCGAGACCCTCAAGCTCATAAATGAAACCATCAATCGACTGGGCTACCTGCCCAACCAAAGCGCTCGTCAGCTCGCGGGCGGCGCCACCAAGTCCTTTGGCCTGGTGCTCCCCCGTCTCGATCACGGCTTTTCGCTCCAAATCGCCAGCGGCGCCCACAACGAGGCCCGCAAGCACGGCTACGACTTGCTCATCGCCAACGCCGATAACGACGATATTCTCGAGGACCATTACCTGCGCTACTTTATGGGCACCCAGATGTCCGGCGTCATGGTTCAGCCCATGGCATCCCCCGACTGGCACCCCGCCATGACCAAGATGCCCGTGCCGATCGTCCATCTGGACATCCATTGCTCCGAGCCCGGCTACTACGTAGCGGCCGACAATGAGGCCCAGGGTCGCATCATTGCCGAACTTGCCATCGCCCGCGGCGCGCACCATATTGTCGTCGTCGGCCGAGCAGCATTTATGCAACTCACCCTGCGCGTCCTTGGCATTCATAAGGCGCTCGCCCTGCACCCCGATATCAAGATCGAAGTCATCGACGCCGGCGAATGGAATACCGCTGCCGACGGCTACGGCATCGGTGCCCAAATCGCCGAGCGCCCCGCGGACGAACGTCCCGATTTTGTCGTCGGCCTGACCGACGTGCTGGCCTCGGGCGTTATCTCGGCATTGGTCGACAAAGGCATCTCCGTCCCCGAGCAGGTTCGCGTGGCCGGATGCGACGGCAACCCGCTCGCTTGGAGCGGATCGGTCCCACTCACTACGGTAGCGCCCCCGGGCTACGAGATTGGCCGCAAGGGTGTCCAACTGCTGATGGAGCAAATCGAGAACAAGGCCCCGGCAAAGATCAAGCATATCCGTGTCGGCTCCGCAGTGCGTACCGTCACCGCAGTCGCCGCCGAGGATATCAACCGCCAAGAACTGGTACGTCCGTTCCTGCTGGAACGCGCCAGCACCCGGGCAAGCAGCCAGACCGACGCCACGGCCATCAACCTCGGCGCGTATCTATAGCACGCCCGCAAGTATGCTAAGTCGCCGCTCAAGCAAAAGAGGCCCGACCATTGCCGGACCCCTTTTGTTTAAGCGCAAACGTAAGCAATTGCTCGTTTCAACGCCGCAATTGTCTAGCGCACGGCCTTGACCGCCGCCGCCAGATCGAACAGCGTATCGAGCACGGCCTCGCAGCCATCCACCACGTCCTGCGGCAGCGGCACGATATCGGGGACGGCAAAGACATGGCAGCCGGCCGTAATGCCCGAGACGCAGCCGTTGCGCGAATCCTCGACCACGGCACATTCCTCGGGAGCAAAGCCCGCGCGCTCGCAGGCGAGCAGATACATCTCGGGGTCGGGCTTGCCGTGCACGACGTCCTCGCCACACGTTACCGTTTCAAACTTGTCAAAGAGGCCAACCATCTTAAGGTTGCGCTCGGCCGTAACGAGGCGCGACGACGTCGCTAGACCAACGTGATAGCCCGCAGCCAGCAGCTCGTCTAGGCACTCGGCGGCGCCGGCCTTAAGTTCCAGTTCGGTCTTGACCATCTCGTCGCGAATCTCCTTGTGGCGGACATAGACCGCCTCGGTGGTTTCGTGGCTGCCGTAATGCTCATCAAGGATGTCCATGACATCGGGCAGCGTGCGGCCGATAAACTGATGGATCAGCGCTTCATCAATCGCGAGCCCCAGCTCAGCGGCGCCTGCCTTCCAGGCCTTAATCCCCAAACGCTCGGTATCGACCAGCGTTCCATCCATGTCAAAAATAACAGCCTTGATCATATCGGTCCCCCATCGACTCTCGCTGTCGCGTTGCTGCAACTCTACCGCATTTGGCAACTTGTATATAACGTATATACCATATTGCACTTTCGTTACACAGATAGAAGTCTTATGGCAAGTAACGCATTAGGATTATAGTTTTCGATCGAGTACTCAACGATAAGGAACGTTTCATGATTTTAGACACCACGGCACCCGCAGAGGAGCTTCAAGACAAGCTATCGGCGCTCGAACAGCTGCTTTTGGCATACGGGCGCGTGGCTATCGGGTTTTCCGGCGGCGTTGACAGCAGCTTTTTGGCCGCCGTATGCGCCCGCATCATGCCTACCAATACCCTCCTCGTCCATCTCACCACGCCGCTCATCGGCACGCCCGAGCAGGCTTCGTTTGAGCAGTCCGTTGATGGACAAGCCAATGAAGGGGCGCATTTTAAGCTCCCCGTGCTCAATCTTTCGGTCGATCAGTTGCAGCTCCCCCAAGTAGCCTGCAACGATGCCAATCGCTGCTACCACTGCAAGCACGCTGGCTTTACCGCCATCGTCAACCACGCCAAGTCGCTCGGCTTTCCCACCGTCATCGATGGCAGCAATGCAAGCGATCGCGGTGACTACCGCCCCGGCATGCGTGCGGCAGAAGAGCTCGGCGTACGCTCACCCCTTATGGAGGTCGGCTTTACCAAGGACGAAGAGCGCGAGCTGCTGCGCGCATGGGGTTATCCCGTTTGGAACCTGCCGGCGGGAGCATGTCTTGCCACGCGCGTCCCCACGGGCGAGGAGCTTACGCGCGAGAAGGTCTCCCTGATTCGCGCCTGCGAGGATTACCTGCACGATCTTGATCTGGCACAGGTACGCGCGCGCCTGGTCGGCGGCTGCATGCATATCGAGGCCGCACCCGCAGATGTCGCCAAGATTGCCACCCTCGGCGGTGCCGCCGTCGACGACAAGGGCAAGACCCCGCTGCCCGCCGTTATCAAGTCCGCGCTGCGCGAACTGGGCTGCGACCATATCTCCCCCGAGGTCACCCCCTACATTCACGGCAACATGAATCTTTAAGTTACGCCGTTTTACAAACGGCGTAACCGCTCGGCGCTGCGCAGGCCCCGGGCACGGCAATCTGACGCTCAACTTCACGGGCGCGACCAAAAGGTCAGCGCCCGCTTGTTTCACGTCACCTTACCGCACCCGGAGCCCGCTCGCTCGCATATGCTCAACCTGCACTGCGTTAACTGACCTGCCAAAAAGGAACAGGTTTATTTTGGCAGGTTTTATCTGGGGAAATATCGCGAGGCAGTCGCCCCCCTAGCACCCATCAAACTTCGAGAGACGATAGAGGGGCAATTCGGCTGCATCTACTTCTTCCGATAGCGGCGGTTGCGGCTCGTCGATGAACCCATTACTTCGATGAGCCCTTTATCCGTCATTTTTGGCAGATGGTAGCTGACGGACGAATTTTGGCATTCCGTCTCTCTAAAACAAGGCGCTCATCTCTCTAACTTTAGAGAGATGAGCGCCTTGTTTTAGAGAGACATTAAGAGAGATGTATCGAATTCGCTGCTAGATTGCCTAATGCTATCTCTCTAACCAACCTTCTCTTTAGAGAGACATTTAGCGAGATGAGCGCGACCTCTCTAATCATGGGCTCCACTCTTTAAGGTGCACACTTCCTAACCGTGCCCTAAGTTGCGGTGAAATAGTCCCCGATTAACCTGCCAAAAAGGGACAGGTTTATTTTGGCAGGTTTTATCTGGGGAAACGCAAATAGGGCCGTGACACCCATACGGCGTCGCGGCCCTTTTCCTTGGAGAAGGATCAATTGATTGAACGGGATGACCGTTCTAGTCTTCGAGTCCGCTATTGATGAGCTCCGCAATCTCAACGGGATCGGTGCTCGCGCGCACCTTGTCACGGAAGCCGGCGTCCATCAGCATCACGGCAGCCTTGGAGAGCAAGCGCAGGTGCGTGGTTCCTGCCTCGCCGGCAGGCACGTACAGCGCGAGCGCAACATCGACGGGCACACCATCGAAGCTCGGCCATTCAACGGGCTCGACCAGCTTAAGCACGGCAACGCCCGGCGTGTGGATAGCATCGCTTTTGGCATGTGGAACGGCAAAACCGGCGACAAGGCCAGTCTCGGCCTCGTTCTCGCGAGCCATGAAGGCAGTCTCTACGGCAGATGCGTCGTCAGCAAAGCCGAGCTCGACGGCCTGATCGGACAAATAATGCAGGGCATCCTCGCGCGAGGCGGCGGTATACCCTATCGTCACTTGGTTGGCAGATACAAATCCCATGGAAACCTTCCTTACAACACAGACCTGACCGCAGCTTCGATGCCGTCGGCGTCCAAACCGTACTTGTGCAGCAAATCGACCGCAGGGCCGGACTCGCCATACACATCGCGCACGCCGACGCGACGCATCGGCACCGGATACTGCTCCGCTAGCACCGAGGCAACGGCCTCGCCAAGACCGCCGATAATCGAATGCTCCTCGGCAGTGACCACGCGACCGGTCTTCTTGGCGCTGGCTACAACCAGGCGTTCGTCGAGCGGCTTGATCGTATGCATGTTGATGACCTCGGCATCGATGCCATCGGCAGCGAGCGCCTCGGCAGCCTCAAGCGCCTCGGCGACCATAAGGCCACAAGCGATGATGGTCACATCGGACCCCTCGCGCACGACCACGCCGCGACCAATCTTGAACTCATAGTCCTCGCAGTCGTTGATGACCGGTGTTGCCAGGCGGCCGAAGCGCATGTAAACCGGGCCCTCAAACTCATAGGCGGCGCGCACACAGGCACGAGCCTCGACGTCGTCGGCGGGAACGACCACCGTCATACCCGGAATCGTGCGCATGAGTGCGATATCCTCGCAGCACTGGTGCGTGGCGCCGTCCTCGCCCACCGAAATGCCGGCATGAGTAGCGCCAATCTTGACGTTGAGGTGCGGGTAGCCGATGGAATTGCGGACCTGCTCGTAGGCGCGACCGGCGGCAAACATCGCAAAGGTGCTCGCAAAAGCAACGCGGCCCGTGGTCGCGATGCCGGCGGCAAGACCCATCAGGTTGCTCTCGGCAATGCCGGCGTCGTAGAAGCGCTCAGGGTGCGCAGCCTTAAACTTACCGGTCTGCGTGGCGGCGGCCAGGTCGGCATCGAGAACCACAAAGTCATCGCGCTCATTGCCCAGCTCGACAAGTGCCTCGCCATAGCTAACGCGCGTGGCGACTTTCTTGACGTCTGCCATTAGAGCTCCTCCCCTGCTGCTGCGAGCTCGGCCATGGCCTGCTCAAACTGTTCATCGTTGGGTGCCTTGCCGTGCCAGCCCACCTGGTTTTCCATAAAGGAGACGCCCTTGCCCTTCACCGTCTCGGCGATAATGGCCACGGGCGAGTCGCTCACTTTGCGGGCCTCGGCAAAGGCGGCGGCAATCTGCGCCATGTCGTTACCGTCGGCGAGCTCGATCACATGCCACTTAAAGGCGCGGAACTTGTCAGCGAGCGGCATGGCCGAGTTGACTTCATCGATCGTGCCGTCAATCTGCAAGCCGTTGTGGTCGACGACGGCAACAAGATTGTCGAGCGCATGGTTGCCGGCGAACATGGCCGCCTCCCACACCTGGCCTTCCTCGCACTCACCGTCGCCCAGCAACGTGTAGACACGGTAGCCGTCGCCCCAGTGCATAGCGGCAAGCGCCATTCCAACTGCAGCAGAGATGCCCTGACCGAGCGATCCGGTGGACATATCGATGCCAGGGGCGTCGTTCATGTTGGGATGGCCCTGCAGTCGGCTGCCAATATGACGGAGCGTCTCGAGCTCTTCGACGGGAAAATAGCCGCGATTTGCCAACACCGAATACAGGCCCGGCGCCGCGTGACCCTTGGAGAGCACAAAGCGATCGCGATCGGCCTTGTGAGGGTCGGCAGGATCGATATTCATTTCCTCAAAGTACAGATACGTCATGATGTCGGCAGCACCGAGCGATCCACCCGGGTGTCCCGACTTGGCCGCGTGAACCGCAGTCACGACACCCTTCCTGACCTCATTGGCGACCTTCGCCAGCTCCTGGTTGGTCATACGAATTCCTCTCTTGAGAACAACCCCGGCACCGGATGACGCGATGCCGGGGCAATCCACTCGTTAAGCCTGAGCGACGACCTTCTGCCAGTCAGCCTCAAAAGAGGCGAGGCCCTGGTCGGCCAGCGGATGATGCAGGCACTTCTTGAGAGCGGCCATGGGCACGGTCGCAATATCGGCACCGAGTAGCGCGGCCTGGGTCACGTGGTTGGGCGTACGAACCGAGGCGGTGATGATCTCGACGGTGTCGTCGACGTTCTTGCCCGTCCAGTCGTAGTTCTTAATGCAGGTCACGACGTTGTCGAGCTGCGAGATACCGTCCTCGGCGATGTCATCGAAACGACCGACAAACGGGCTGATGTAGCGAGCACCGGCATTGGCGGCCATAAGGGCCTGCGTCGGCGAGAAGACGAGCGTCATGTTGACGCGCACGCCAGCATCGGCCAGTGCACGGCAGGCGGCAAGGCCGGCCTCGCACACGGGAAGCTTGACCACGATGTTGGGGGCGAGGGCGGCAAGGCGCTTGCCCTCCTCGATCATACCCTCGGCAGTGGTAGCGGTAGACTCGGCGGAAACGGGCAGGCCCTCGCAGAGCTCGGCAATCTTGAGCATATGCGGCTCAAAGTCGGCAAGCTTGCCGCCGGTCTTGGCGTACAGGGACGGGTTGGTGGTAACACCGGCCAGGCAGCCCCAGCTCTTGGCCTCGGCGATCTCGTCCAGATTGGCAGTATCGATAAAGAACTTCATGGTGCAAACTCCTTCGAAGGAATCCAAAACTCAAAAAATAGGACAAAGGGGATGTCCCTTTGTCCTATGTGCCGGGCCTGCGGCTGGGACATGCCCCAGGCCCGGCGTCGTGTAGGAAAAGCTACTTAGTCCTCGAGAGCCTTCTCGATGCGGCTCGTGACGCCCTTGAGGTTAAGACCGACGACGTACTGCTTGATCGGGCGCTTGATGTGCTCGATCACAAAGCGCTTGCCGTCGATGTCCTGGGCAGCGAGGTTGCGATAGAGCTTCTCGACCTGCTCCTTGACCTCGGGATCGTTGAACGCATAGTGGCCGGAGACATCCAGGATCTTCAGGCTGAGCTCATCGTCGGCAAGGATGTCATCGACCTGCAGGTTGACGTCGTCGCCAGTCATCCACTTGCGCCAGCGCTCGGTCTTGATAGCCTTGACCAGCAGCGTGTGATACAGGTCGGAGGGGTCATCGCACAGACCGTTGTCGACCAGGATCTGCTCGGTGGCGCAGAGCTTGAGGTAGGCGCGGGTCTCCTCGGTGCCATACTGCGGAGCGACGTTGGAGGCGGTCACGTGTGCCGGGATGTGCTCGAGCAGCGTCGCGTCGTCCAGATAGTCGGCGTTGTGCTCCTTCAGGCCCACGCCATAGCGCTTGGCCATATCGGCAAGCTCGCGGGCGTTCTTGAAGTTGTAGTGACCGACCTGCTCCGTCCAGCGGGTAAGGGTGCCGGTCTGGCCGACGATAAAGGTGGGCATGGGGCAGCCGCGCTTCTCGAGCTCGGGCTGCAGCTGAGAAATGAACTCCTCGTACTTATCGGTAGAGGTCAAGCCGCCATTGGTCTCCTCGGTACCGACCTCATAGGCGACCTCGGGCAGGTTATGCTCGCGACGGTACTGCTCAAGGTAGTCGATAAGATCGATCGTGCGGCGAAGCACCACGTCGAGCGGAATAACCTTGCCGATCTGATAGGGGTCCTTGGTGGGGTCGACCATCAGCAGGTCAAAGCCCGCCTCCATGTCGGCGACGAAGGACTTGCGGGCGAGCTCCATGGCCTCGTCCTCGGGCAGGTGGGCGTTACGCTCCTCGTCGCGCTGCCACGGACCGCCGTGATCGCGGCACAGGTAGTACGGACCGGTGTAACCCACCTCGTCGGCAACCTTCTTGATGTCGGCGGCAAAGCGCGTCTGGTCCCAACCGTTGACGTAGCCGGCGCCCATCTCGTCCATATCGACCTGGTTGCGGCTGGCGATAAACATGGGCGGGAAATCCTCGTCCTTGGCAAGCTCGAACACGGCCTGAATCAGGTTGGGGCTCATGGGGCCAATGCCGACCATGGTTGCGTGATCGCCGCTATCCTGCAGCTTGAGCATGCCCTGAACGGCCTGACGGATGGTGAGGTTGGACATTTTGTTCTCCTTCTCCAGAGGATTTTTGACAAAAGTTCCCTGGGGCCCAGATGTGGGCCCTATCAGTACGGATGGATTTTGTTGTGTAGGGGCGGTTGTGCGGAGTCAAATCCATCCCTCCGCACAACCGGAGTCCTTAAAGGTTTACTTGGCCTGCTTATCGAGCGTGGGCTTCATGGCAATCAGGATTGCAGCGGCGACCACGGCGCCAATCACGATGTCCAGGCAGAACAGCGCGACGTTGTTGGTGGCAAGGGCGACGATAAAGCCACCGTGCGGGACGTAGCAGTCGATGCCCTGGAAGGCGGCAAGTGCCGCACCCACGGCAGAGCCGATGCAAATGCCGGGCAGGGTGTGACCGAGGTCCTTGACCGCGAAGGGGATAGCGCCCTCGGTAATACCGATGCAGCCCATGAACAGCGCGGAGATGCCCATCTGGCGGTCAGCGTCATCGAACTTGTTCTTGGCGATGAGCGCAGCGAGGCCACAGGCGATCGGGGGAACGGCGACGGCGACGCGGAACATACCGTTAGGACCGTAGATACCGGAGGCCATGATGGCCATGGTGAAGGTCGAGGCGGTCTTGTTGATGGGGCCACCCATATCGAAGGCGGTCATAACGCCAATGACCAGACCCAGGACAACTGCGGAACCGCCCTGCAGGCTGCCGAGCACGCCGGTGAGCCAGTCCATCACAAAGCCAAGCGGCGTGGCCAGGATGTAGATATAGGCCATGCCCAGGACAAGCGAGGTCAGAATCGGGATGATCAGGATGGGCATGATGGTCTGGATGGTGTTGTTGACCTTCCAGGTCTTCATCCAGCGGACAAAGTAGCCGCAGATGACCGCCATGATCATGGCGCCCAAGAAGCCGGTCGAAACGCTGTTGCCGTTAGGGGTAACGACTGCGTTATTGACCAGGTAGCCCAGGACAAAACCGGGGGCGAGCGCGGGCTTGCCGGCCATCGAGTAGGAGATGTATGCCGCAAGCACCGGGATCATCATGGAGATGCCGGCCATGCCGATGGTGTTAAGGCTCACCATCAGCGGGTTCGTAACCTCCATGCCGTTGGCGCCGGCGGTACCGGATGCCAGCGAGAAGGCAAGAAACACGCCGCCGATAACGACGATGGGGATAAAATAGGAAACGCCGGTATTGAATGCATTGAGCAGCGTCTTGCCAGGATCGGCAAAGATAGACTGCTTGGACGCCGGTGTCGGGGCCTGCGGGGCAGCGGAGACGGCCTTCTTCTCTGCCTTGGCCTCGGCCTTGGGCGCGTCAACGGCGCCACCCGTCGCCTTGATGATCTCAATGGCCTGGTCGATGATCTTTACCGGATCGGCGATTACATCAGAGGTGCCGACCTTCAGGAACTTGCCCTCGGCCATCTTCTGCTCAAAACGGTCCTCGTTCTCGACACCCACGTCGACGGACTCCAGGACCAGGTCGGCGGGGTCCACGTCTTCCTGCGTGAGCTCATTCTCGATACCCAGGCCACCCTGAGCCTCGACCTTGCACTCGATGCCACGGGCGGCGCATTCATCCTGAATCGCCTTCTGGGCCATATACGTGTGGGCGATACCCACAGTACAGGCGGCAACGCCTACGATCTTCATTGCTTCCCTCTTTTCATAGAGTTGCGTGCGCAAGACACCGTTTGCGGAGGCCTCCGGAGCATCCCCTGCCGTTTGGACTTGCTGTCTTTTCGACAAGAACAATATAGGTGCTCGTTTTTCTTAATGCCAGCTTATTTCGGTAAACGCGCAGGTCAGAGCGTTGGTTATGCGATTTAGTTATGCGTTTAACCAAAAATGAATCCTGCGATTTTGCCCTCGATTTCAAAAGTCAAGAAGTATTTGATTTTCTCGGTAGACGGCAGATGCGCATGCCGGTCACAAATTTCGACCCCACCCGTATGCCGCATTTGTTGCATACTCATATGAAAGGAAAAAGCCGCTCACCGAAGCGTATCCTTCACCAAGACTCAAAGTCATCATGTTGGAAAATGCTCATCTGTCGGAAGGAGTCGCTGTGGCAAAACAGCGCGTTACGATCGCAGACGTCGCTCGAGAGGCGGGAACCTCGACGGCAAGCGTCTCGTATTACCTCAACGACAAACGAGAAAAGCTTAGCGAGAAGACGCAGAACAAAATCGCGCGCGTCATTAAGGAACTCGGATACGTTCCCAACGCCCAAGCGCAGACGCTCACCGGCAAGCAAACCCACGTCATTGCCATCATCATTTTGGATAACACCAACAAATGGGCGGGGCTCGTTCTCAATGGCATGGAGCAGGTCATGCTCCCCGCGGGCTACCAGACGGTCGTTTGCACGAGCAACTTTAACCCCGAGACCGAGCTCATGTACGTCGACAAGATGCTCTCGCTGGGCGTCGATGGCTTTATCATCCAGCCCACGGCAAACTTCAAAGCCGTGCATGACCGCATTAGACGCGCCGGCAAGCCGGTCGTCTTTTTCGATGCGGCCATCTATAGCCCAGGTACCAGCTGGATCAAAACCAACCTTTACGACGGCGTGTACAACGCCACACAGGCACTCCTCGACGCCGGCTACGAAGATTTCTTTTCCATTGCCGCCAACATGACCGAAATGCGCACCCGCATGGAGCGTTTTCAGGGGTATGCCGAGGCGCTGGCAGCGAACGGGCAGCTCTACAAAGCGATTCCCATCGATCACAACAAGCCGTCAATCAACGAGCTCACTGAATACTTTAAATTCAAGTTCAATCCCGCCAAGCGAACCCTTATCTTCGTGCAAAATCAGTGGGCACTTCCCCGTGTCTACAAGGCCCTCCAGCCAATGGCCCATCTGCTTCCGCAGCAAATCGGCCTTTTGGGACTCAACTGCGAAGACTGGACTAATCTCACCACACCGACCGTCTCCACCATCATCGAGCCCGTCGACCAAGAAGGTCGCGAAGCAGCCGAGATGCTGCTCGCCCTACTTGACGGAAGCAGCGAACCCGGCGAGCAGCGCATTCTCGAGTGCAAGCTCAACTGGCTCGACTCCACCTCGATCTAGACCGCGGGACAAATGAATCAGTAGCGTTTGTCTCAAATCTTAAGTATTTGTTCGACAGAACGGCCCTTGCCGGCTCCTGCTAGACTGGTAGATTCCCAACCGTCCATCCAGGAGCCTCAATGTCGCGCAAGCCCGCCTACAAGCAAGCACTTTCCATCGGCACCGCCGTGGTGCTGGGGTTTGCGCTGTTTACGGGATCGCTCGACGGAGCGCCCAAGTTGCTGTCGCCGCAAGGCGATGAGCAGGCGGCGGCTCTGGCCGAAAAACAAAACGAGAGTCCCAGCCGCACCGACGACGAGGCAGACCTGGTCGCTCGGCTCGAATCGGGAACGGCGAGCGCGGCGGACCCTCAAAACAGCCAGGACTCCGGCGATGGCTCCGATTCCGCCGCGACCGACACCGATGACGACGTTTCCGCGGGCAGTGCCGCCACCCCCATCGACGAGGTCGAAAACCCCGACCTCAACCGCGCCCGCGGTGTTTATCTCAGCAGCATTCCCGACTACGCCGGCAACCCCTACGTTGCCCTTCGCGCCGACAGCACGCACCCGCTCGGCACGCCGTCATTCACACTCGATGAATACGATCGCGCCACCGAAGAGGGCTGCTTTAAGAAATTCTCCAAGCTCGACAGCCTGGGTCGCACTCGCAAGGCGCTCGCCTGTGTAGGCCCCGAGTCGCTCGGACAGGGAAAGCGCGGCGATATCTCGCGCATCCATCCTGCCGGTTGGCACCAGCAGCGCTACGACTTTATTCCGGGCCAGAGCCTCTACAACCGCTGCCACCTTATCGCCTGGTCGCTCTGCGGCGAAAACGCCAACCGCAAGAATCTCCTCACCGGCACGCGCTATCTCAACGAGACGGGCATGCTGCCGTTTGAAGAGCAGATTCTCAACTATATTCGCGATACGGGCAACCATGTGCTCTACCGCGTCACGCCTATGTATAACGAAGAGGAACTTGTCTGCCGTGGCATGCGCCTTGAGGCGCAATCGGTCGAGGACCACGGCAAGACCCTCTGCTTCCACGTATATTGCTACAACCTGCAGCCGCACGTGCAGATCGACTACACCACCGGCCGCAATCAGGCCTCGGGAGACTAGGACCGACCAAGCTGCCCCAAAGCCTAAATGATCCGTTTTCCTCCGCCCCCAAGGAATCAAAAAGAGCCGCCCCGGTTACCCAGGGCGGCCCTTTCGTCAGCACCTACATTGCAGACAAAATCACGTGCTACTTGGCGCGGCCCTCCTCATAGCGCTCGACCAGCTTGGCCTGAACGTCATAAGGCACCTGCTCATAGCCTGCGGGCTTCATGGTAAAGTCACCCGTGCCGCGCGTGATAGAGCGCAGGCGCGTCGAGTAATCCGCCAGCTCTGCCAGCGGCGCCTGGGCAATGACCACGGTGTCTCCGCGCTCATCGGTCTCCATGCCCGTCACGCGACCGCGCGAGGCCGAGATGTCGCCCATCACGGCGCCGGCGTAGCTCTCGGGGATAGTCACCGTAATTTCCTCGATGGGCTCCAGCACCACCGGATCGGCATCGGCACATGCCTTGCGCAGGCCGATGCGAGCCGCCGCGCGAAACGCCATCTCGTTGGAGTCGACGCTGTGATACGAGCCGTCGTACACAGCCACGCGAATGCCCGTGAGCGGGTAGCCGGCAATGATGCCGTCCTTCATGGTCTCCTGGACGCCCTTGTCCACGGCGGGAATCAGCGAGCGCGGAATACGGCCGCCCACGACCTCGTCCACAAACTCATAGCCATCGCTCGTGCCGTCGGGCCCAATAAGCGGCTCCACGCGCAGCCAGCAGTCGCCGTACTGACCGGCACCACCGGTCTGCTTCTTGTGGCGGCCCTGGGCGCTCGCCGTGCGGCGGATGGTCTCGCGATACGGAATGCGGATCGGCACGCTCTTGGCCACGACCTTGGTACGGTCCTCCAAACGGTTGAGCAGCACCGAAACCTGCGCCTCACCCACGGCGGAGATAATGGTCTGGCCGGTCTCCTCGTCACGATCGATGCTCATGGTCGGATCGGCCTTGCAGGCCTTCTCGATAAACGTGTAGAGCTTCTCTTCGTCGCCGCGATTCTCGGCCTCGATGGCAATGCGGTACTGCGAGTTGGGGAACTTAAACGCCGCAGCCTCGACCTTGCCGGTAATCGAGAGCGTATCGCCCGTCTCGGCCGCCAGCTTGGGTGCCACGATAATGTCGCCGGCATAGGCGTGACCGACCTCGGTCATGTCGCGGCCGCACATCACATACAGGTGAGCCAGACGGTCGCCCTTGCGGGTACGCGCGTTGATCAGCTCAAGACCCGGCTCAAGCGTACCCGTCAGCACCTTGATAAAGCTGATGCGACCCTGCTGCGGATCGGCCAAGGTCTTAAACACAAACGCCACCGGACGGTCATCGTCACTCGAGATCTTAAGCGAATCGCCGTCGATAAGCGGCATCTCACCGTAGTCGGTCGGCGCCGGGAAGTACGTCGCGATGTCGTCCATCAGCGAGTTGACGCCCTGCTCCTTGATGCAATCGCCCGCAAAGACCGGCACAAAGATGCGCTCGGCAATCGCCTTCGACAGCAAGCCCTCAAGCTCCTCCTGCGTCAGCGTCTCCTCGCCTTCCAGGTACTTCATCATCAGCTCATCGTCGGCCTCGGCCACCAACTCGCACAGATGGTCATGGGCCTCCTCGGCCTGGGCACGATACTCCTCGGGAATCTCCGACTCAACGGCTTCGGTGCCGTTGCAATGGCGCGCCTTCATGCGCACCAGGTCGATGATGCCGTCAAAGTCCTCGCCCTCGCCCCAGGGAAGGGTCACGGCGCCCAGGCGCGTGCCAAAGCGCTCCTGCAGCAGGTCCATCGTGGTCGCAAAGCTGGCCTCGGAGCGCGACAGGCGGTTTACGAACACCGCACGCGCCAGGCGCAGGTCCTCGGCGGCATACCAGAGCTTAACCGTCGTAGGCTGCGGGCCGGCCTCGGCGTCGACCACAAACAGAGCCGTCTCGCAGACGCTCATCGCGGCAAAGGCGTCGCCGATAAAATCGGGGTAGCACGGGGCATCGAGCACATTGATGCGCGCGCCCTTCCAGTCGATCGGCGCAATGGTCGTCGAGATGGAAAACGCACGCTTGACCTCTTCGGGGTCATAGTCGAGCGTAGGCTTGGTGCCGTCGTGGCCGCCCAGGCGGGCGGTCTTGCCGGAAAGGTGGAGCATGGCTTCGGCGAGTGAAGTCTTGCCCACCCCGCCTTGGCCTACGAGCACCACGTTCCTTACGTTACCGGTCTTGGGAGCACCCATGATGACCTCCTTGCAGGGCCGCGCGCAATGCGCGACGCCAACGGGGAGAGTTCGCGGTCGGTGCCATCCCGGGAGCAGCATGGTCGGCAGCCGAGCCGACTCACCCTCCAAATGTCCTATGCCACCACCCTACCCTCACAGGCGGCTGTCCATGCATACCTTTCGGCGCACGTATGAATACAGGCGGCGAGAGGAAGAGACAAGCTTGTGAGGCGATTATTGAACCCCGTCGATGCAAACAAAAAGCCGCCACAGACCGTAAGACCTGCGGCGGCTTCGCCTCAATTAATAGTTGAGCAAATACCTGAGCCTATCCCTCGATACGGCTCAAAAACTCACGCGTGCGCTGCTCGCGCGGATGGTCGATAACCTGCTCGGCGTGCCCCTCCTCGACAATACGACCGCCGTCCATAAATACCACGCGGTCGGCAACATCGCGCGCAAACTGCATTGCGTGGGTCACGATCACCATCGTCATATTCTGCGCGGCAAGGTCTTTAATGACACGCAGCACCTCGGCCGTCAGCTCGGGATCGAGCGCCGAGGTCGGCTCGTCAAAGAATAAGATTTCCGGATCGAGCGCTAGGGCGCGGGCAATACTCACGCGCTGCTGCTGACCGCCCGAAAGCTCACACGGCACCTTGTTCTCGTTGCCCGTCAGCCCCATTTGCGCAATCAGCTCGTGAGCGCGGGCTTCCGCCTGCTCGCGCGGACGCTTAAGCACACGAATCGGCGCATCGGTGATGTTTTTCATCACGGTATAGTGTGGGAACAGATTGTAGTTCTGAAACACCAGGCCAAACCGCGAGCGCGCTTGCTTGGGCACATCGCCCTTCGCATAGACCGCGCCCGAACCCGCATCCGTCGCAACGGCAAGGTCTCCAAACGAGAGCGAGCCTCCGTCGAGTGTCTCGAGCAGCGTGGCACACCGCAGCAGCGTGGACTTGCCGCCACCCGAAGGTCCGATAATCGCCACGACCTCGCCACGCTTCACCTCAAGCGAGATATCCTTGAGCACCTCATTGCCGCCAAACGCCTTGCGAGCGTTCGATATATTCATTACCGAATTAATCATGGTAGTAATCCAATTTTTTCTCGGCGGCGCCCAGCAGCATCTCGACAACGAAATTAAAGACCCAGTAAATCAGCGCCGCAATCGCAAACGGCACCATGCTCACCTGCGAGGCGACCAGCGCCTTGGCCGTCGAGAACATCTCACCCACGCCAATGGCAAACGCCAGCGACGTGTCCTTGACCAGCGTGATGATCTCGTTGCCCATCGCCGGCAGAATACGCTTGGCGACCTGCGGCATCACGATATACAGAAACGTCTGCACGCGCGAATAGCCCAGCACCTCGGCAGCCTCGTATTGACCGCGCGGAATGGACTGCAAGCCCGAGCGATAGATCTCGGCAAAGTAACCGGCGTAGTTGATGATGAACGCCACGACGCACGCCGTCCACTTGGAATCGGGCGTGAGCGAAATGCCAAACACGTAATACGGGGCAAAGTAGATGGCAAACATCTGCAGCATGAGCGGCGTGCCGCGCATGACCGAGATATAGATGCGCGCAATCCAGCGAAGCGGCGCGATTTTGCTCATGCGCATAAACGCCACGGGAATTCCCAGCGGAATCGACCCGAGCAGCGTCAACACAAACAGCTGCAAACTGACCAAGAACCCCTGGCCAAGCATCTGCATCATGACCTGAATAGACATTACTTGAGCACCCAATTATCGAAAGACAAACCATAGCTTGAATATTTATCGCAGAGGTCCTTGACCGTGCCGTCCTCGTAGAGCGCCTTGAGCGACTCGGCTACAGCATCGGCCGACTTGGTGTCGCCCTTCTTAAAGCCAACGGCGTAGTGCTCGCTGGACAGCGGCTCATCAAGCTGCGTATAGGCATCGGGCTTGGCGGCAAGCTGATACTGGGCAATCGAAAGGTCGCACGCCACGGCATCGACCGCGCCGCTCTCGAGCTGCATAAAGGCCGTGTTGTACTCGCCGATCGTGTCGAGCGTGGCAAACGTCGCTGCCAGATCCTTCTGGTCACCCTCAAGCACGTCCTGCGCAGCGGAATCAGTCTGGGTAATCACAGTCTTGCCGGCAAGATCGTCCCAGCCCTTGATGCCCGCATCCTTCTTGACCACCAGCACCTGCTCGTTGAGCATGTACGGCTCGGAGAACGTGTAGTCGTCCTCACGGCCCTCCATGGTAAAGCCGTTCCAGATGCAGTTGATGGCGCCCGAGTTAAGCAGCGTATCCTTGGCGTCCCAGTCGATGGCCTCGTATTTGACCTCCCAGCCCTGCTTATCGGCAACAGCCTTGGCCAGATCGAGATCAAAGCCGGTGTACTCGCCATCGTCGCCCACAAAGCCGTACGGAGGATAGGACTTATCAAAGCCCACCACGAGCTTCTTGGACTCCGCAGCGCCCTTCACATCCTTGGCCGCGGCAGAGCCAGCAGCGGAGCCCTTGCCGGCACCACCGCCGCAACCGACAAGACCAAGGCCAAGCACCGTAGCGAGCGAGCCGGCTAGACCAACAAACTGACGACGAGACATATCGGTGTTCATGGTATCCCCCCTTGATGGCACTTTAGTTAAGTAAAGTGATTCGTGTAACGTTCAGAATCATACACTTTAGCGTGATAGAGCACAAGGCGAGTTTGCCCGCCGCGTGAGGGGTGTGGGGGTTAAGTTTCCTGCTCTACAGTCCTGCTCACGACGGAGGCCACATTAAGTGGCCTCCTGTTCGTGCGGAACTCGCGATAAACTTAACCCCCACACCCCTCACGCGGCGGGCAACCGTCGTTGGGCTTATCACTGACACGAATAAACCGCTTGCATATCGTCTGCTGGCTTGGCACGGTACAATACTTGCAGCTTTAATTCATGAATTAGTGGAGTTATTGATGGCAGAATCTCGTGCGGAGCGTAAGGCTCGTCGTGCTTTGATCGAGGCGGCTGAGGGGTCAGAGGAGAAAAAATCTTCTAAGAAATCCAAGTCGTCTCAGGACGCGAAGGGTAAGTCGGCCAAGGGCAAGGCTAAGGCCAAGCGTCCCGGCTCTCGTCGGAACGACGATAAGGCATCTCAGACTCGCTCCAAGCGCCCGTATAAGAATCCGGTTCCGTCTGCGCGCAAGGCCGTTGATCCCAAGTCTCCTTGTTCCATCATGAAAGCTTGCGGTGGGTGTACGGCGCTCAATCGTCCTTATAAGAAGCAGTTGGCAGCCAAGCAGGCCGCCATGGAGGAGCTTTTTGCTACCCTTTGCGAGCGCGAGGGCATTAGCGTCGACCCCATTCGCGGTATGGGCGTCACCCTGGGCGACCCGGGCAAATATCCTGCGCCGCGCGGTTTTCGCCATAAGGCCGCCACTCCCTTTGCTCCCGGTAAGGAGGGTGCTGTCCGTTGCGGTTTCTTTGAGCGCGGCACGCACAAGATCGTTGCCGTACCCGAGTGTCCTGTCGAGGCACCGGGTGCCCGTCAGATTCTCAACGGCATCGCACGCGAAGCTGAGCGGCTGCATATTCCCGCCTTTAATGAGGACAAGCATCTTGGTTTGCTTCGCTATGCCGTCGTCCGCTGCGGCTGGCGTACCGACCAGGTCATGGTCACGCTCGTGACCGCTCAGCGCGACTTGCCGCATGCGCAGGAGTTCTTTGAGGCTGTCGCCGCACTCAATCCGCACATCGTCACCGTCGCCCAAAACATCAACGGACGTCCCGGCAACGCCATCCTCGGCGAGGAAACCCGCATTGTATATGGCGCCGAGTGCATGCGCGACCAGCTGCTCGGCTGCGAGTTCGATATCTCCCCCACCGCGTTCTACCAGACCAACCCGCAGCAGACCGAGCTGCTCTATCAGCTCGCGATTGACGGCATGGACCTGCAGCAGGGCGATGTGCTCATGGATGCCTACTGTGGCAGCGGTACCATCGGTCTTTGCGCAGCTAAAGATGCCCAGAACAAGGGCGTCGGTATTATGCTGCTTGGCGTGGAGCGCAACCACGCCGGCATTGCCGACGCACGTCGTAATGCCGAGCTCAACGGCCTCACCCGCAGCGCTTGGTTTATGGCCGACGATGCCACCGACTACATCCTAGATGCCGCCGACAACAACGAGCGGGTCGATGTCCTTTCCATCGATCCGCCGCGCGCCGGCTCTACCCCCGAGTTCCTCGAAGCTGCCTGCGCGCTTAAGCCGCGCCGCATCACCTATATCAGCTGCAACCCCGTGACTCAAGAGCGCGACCTGCATCAGCTCCTCGACGGAGGCTATCGCCTGCTCAAGATCACGCCCGTCGACATGTTCCCTCACACCGACCACACCGAAACCGTAGCGGTCCTCGAACGCCGCTAACCAACCTCAGTAGATTTTTGGGACAAGAAAGGGGGCGACCCGCCTGGGCCGCCCCCTTCGCTTGGTTTATAAACTCCGCTACATCCCATTGCGCAGATCGCACACGCCGGCTGCCGCCATCTCGCGCAGCAGCGTCTCGCGGTCGCGCGTCACGATCAAATCCAGCGGGAAGTGAATCTCGTCGAGCATCTTGCGCGCGTGATCGAGCTTGCCAATGGCCATGCCAATGTGGGCATCGGTCGACACGCCAATGCCCACGCCCAGCTCGGCGCAGCGCTCGGCAATCTTGCGGCATACGGCCCAATGCTCAGTGTCGACACCGTGTTCAAGACTATGGTTGTTGATCTCAATAATCTTGTGCTTGGCCTTAGCTGCCAACAGCACCTCGTCGATATCGAACGGCACGCCCGAACGCCCCGTGTGGCCCAGCATGAACACCTTGGGGTGCTCCAGGGCATTGATATACATCTCGGTCGTCTGGGCCAGCGTCGCGCCCTCAGCAATCTGCGGATTATGCACGCTTGCAACCAAATAATCCAAATTACGCGTAACCAAATCGAACAGTGAATGCTGACGGCTGTACGAATCGCCGGCGATATCGAGCGTGACAGGAGTGTCCTCGCCAAACAGGCTTCCGTCCAGCGAAACGATATCGGCCTCGGCACCACGCAGCACCAGCACGCCGCTCCAAATGCGCGGCCAGATATCCTGGTTGATAAAGAACTGGTAACTGCGCAGGTCATTGGGGCAAGCCGTAACCATAGAGCTCAAATGGTCGGCAGATCCGAGCACCTGCAGACCACGCTCTGCCGCCCAGTACACATTCTCCTCAATGGTCGAATATGCATGCGCAGAGAACATCGTATGGGTATGAATGTCACAAGAAAGCAGGTAGGGCATCAGGTCTCCTTATCTGGCACGGCCGTCGCTTATATTCATTGTACGCATAGCCTTCGATAGTCGTAAAACCACTCCATCCCAAAGACACAACGTCCATGACAACGGGGTCCGGCTTAACACCAAACCCCGTTTCACGTAAAACATTGTAGGCAGAGCGCTTTACTTTTAACGATACTCGTCCGCCAACTGTTTCCAAGCGGGTAGCGAATTGACAATCGTTTCGTAGCTCACGCAATAGCCCAGGCGGAACCAACCTGGCATACCAAAGCTGTCCGAGGGAACCGCAAGCAACTCATACTTCTTTGCGCGCTCGCAAAACGCATTCGCATCGGACTCCAACGCTTTCACCCATAGGTAGAACGCGCCATCCGGCTCAACATAGGTGTAGCCATACTCCGCTAGTGCGTCGGTAAGCGCGGTGCGGTTACGTGCATAGGCCTCAACGTCACTCGGCTCATCGATGCAGTCGATAATTACGCGCTGAAAGAGCGCCGGCGCGCACACGAAGCCCAGCGTACGGGCAGCACCCGCAACAGCCGGCATCAGACGGGCAGCCTGCGGATTGGTGTTGGGAACCAAGATCCAACCCACGCGCTCACCAGGCAGCGACAGCGACTTGGAATACGAGTAGCACACGATGGTGTGCTCGTAGATCGAGGGCACCCAAGGCACCTCGGCACCGTACACGATCTCGCGGTACGGCTCATCCGAGATGAGCATAATCGGATTCTCGGAATCGCGCTGAGCGTTGGCCTCGCGCAGAACATTGGCCAGTCGCGTCAACGTGTCGCATGTATATACGGCACCGGTCGGATTGTTGGGAGAGTCGATGATGACGGCCGCCGTCTTATCGCTGATCGCCTTGAGCACGTTGTCCACGCTCAGCTGGAACGTATCTTCATCGGCGAGCGCCTCAACACACGTACAGCCGGCCTTCTCAATCCAAACGCGATACTCCGGAAAGTACGGGGCGATAACAATAACCTCGTCGCCCGGATTCGTAACGGCGTTGAGCGCGCAGGTGAGCGAAGCCGCGGCACCCACCGTCATAAAGACGTCTTTGCCCTCATAGCTCGTGCCGAAGCGGCGGTTGAGCGACTCAGCCACGGCGGTACGGCACTGCGGCAGGCCCGGTGCGGGCGTGTATCCGTGCAGCTGGTCACTCGGCAGCTCCAAGGCCTTCTTAATGGACTCCGCCACGGCAGCGGGCGCCGGAACGCTCGGGTTACCCAGCGAAAAATCGAATACATTTTCCGCACCAATCTGCGCCTTGCGCTCAAGGCCATAGCTAAAAATCTCGCGGATGATGGAGCTTTCCGCACCGCGAGCATACATAGTTTCGTTGATCATCTGTTCCCCTTTCACATAGGCGCTATTGTACGCTTTAGCCGAGCACAGTGCCGCAGCAATGTTGATTGGGGACAGACTTAAATGCGTGAAAACGCTCATTTAAGTCTGTCCCCAATCAACAGACAGCCCCATATCGCTCAAAAGAAAAAGCCTCCGCAGGTTTCCCGGCGGAGGCTTTTGTTAGAAGGACTATTTGTCGGTGTCGGTATCAGCGTTGACGGCACAGTCATCGCCGGCGTCATCGGATGCGGCTTCGGTATCTTCCTGCATGGCCGCCTGCGCAAAGGCCGCGGCATCAGCCGCCAGCTCCTCCTCGCTCATACGAGGCGCGCGCTTCTTGGTCGGCATGCCGGCCGCCTTGGCATTGCGCTCCTCCTTGGCCGCCAGGATATCGCCCTCGCGCTCAAGGTAGGCATTCCACTCGTTGTCGAGCAGGGCGTTCACGGCGTCGCCCTCGACGGTCTCGCGCTCAAGCAGCACCTTCGCCATCAGATCAAGCTGATCGCGACGGGCGTCCAGAATCTCGACCGCACGACGATGGGCCTCACGCATAATGCGCTGAACCTCGATATCGATGCGGCGCGCCGTCTCCTCGGAGTAATCCTGGTGATCGGCGTAATCGCGACCAAGGAACACCTGATGTTGCGCCTCGCCAAACACTTGCGTGCCCAGCTCCTCGCTCATGCCCAGGCGCGTGACCATCTCGCGCGCCATCTTGGTTGCGCGCTCCAGATCGTTGCTCGCGCCCGACGTAATATCATCGCACATGAGCTCCTCGGCAACGCGACCGCCCAAGAACACGGCGAGCTCGTCGAGCATCTCGTTCTTGGTCTTGAGGAAGTGGTCCTCCTGCGGAAGCTGCAGCGTGTAGCCCAGCGCCTGGCCGCGGCTGACGATCGAGATCTTGTGGACCGGATCGGAGTGCTCCAGGATGTGGCCCACCAGGGCATGACCGCTCTCGTGGTGGGCAATCGTGGTGCGCTCGGCCTCGGTCATCACGCGACCCTTGCGTTGCGGTCCGGCAATCACGCGCTCCATCGACTCCTCGACCTCGTCCATCGAGATCACGGAACGATGACGGCGAGCGGCCAGCAGCGCAGACTCGTTGAGCAGGTTCGCCAAATCGGCACCAGTAAAGCCAACGGTCATCTGGGCGAGCTTCTCAAACTTAACGTCCTCGTCCATCGGCTTGTTCTCGGCATGCACGCGCAAGATCTGCTCGCGGCCCTTCACATCCGGACGGTCGACCGTAACCTGACGGTCAAAACGGCCGGGACGCAGCAATGCCGGATCCAGGATGTCAGGACGGTTGGTCGCAGCGATCAGGATGACCGACTCGCTTTCCTCAAAGCCGTCCATCTCGACCAGCAGCTGGTTGAGCGTCTGCTCGCGCTCGTCGTGACCGCCGCCCAAGCCAGCTCCGCGCTGACGTCCCACGGCATCGATCTCATCGATGAAGATGATCGACGGGGCCTGGGACTTGGCCTCCTTAAAGAGGTCACGCACACGGCTGGCGCCGACACCTACGAACATCTCGACAAAGTCGGAACCCGAGATGCTAAAGAACGGCACGCCCGCCTCGCCGGCAACGGCCTTGGCCAGCAGCGTTTTACCGGTGCCCGGAGGGCCAACCAGCAACACGCCACGCGGGATCTTGGCGCCCAGCTTGCGATAGCGATCCGGATCGCTCAAAAAGTCACGGATCTCCTCGAGCTCCTCGACTGCCTCGTCCACGCCGGCAACGTCTTCAAACTTGACCTTGGGGCGTGTGGCCTCGTTGGTCTTGGCGTTGGTCTTGCCAAACTGCATGTTCCTGTTGTTGGCGCCCATCATCTGGCGCATAAAGTAGAACATGATGGCGATAAGGGCGATCGTCGGAAGCACACTCATCGCCAGGTCGCCCCAAAAATCGGGATCGTTGGTGTTGACGATGTACTTGGTATCGGGGTGCTCCGCCATAAGCTCGGCAAGCGAATCGGAGCCGACATAGGTCGAGGAGAAGCTCTTGAGCTCGCTCGTATCGCCCTTGTCCTTCTTCGTCTTCCAGTAATGACCCGTCACGCTTCCGTCTTGAACCGTATAGGTCAGATCTTCGACGCGATCCTGCTTGATGGCACTCACCATCTCGCTCGTCGCGAGCTTAACGGTATTGCTGGAATTGGCAAAGCCGGAGCCCATGTTAAAGAAGGCGTAGCCCAGGAGCGCGCAAGCCAAAATAAAATACAGCCAGCCCGTACGCGTGGGCTTCTTGCCTCCGGGCACCCCCGGGATCTTAGGCTCCCGGGGAGTCTGGGAATTGTTATCGTTACGGTCGTCGGGCATCTTACGAATAAACCTCCGGTTTCAAAATGCCCAGATACGGAAGGTTACGATAGCGCTCGGCATAGTCGAGGCCGTAGCCCACCACAAAGGCATCGGGGCAATGGGTTCCAACATACTTGGGCGTGATGGCCGAGGTACGGTCCTCAACGTCCTTCCACAGGAAGGCGGCGACCTCCAGAGAAGCGGGCTTGCGGCTCTCGAGGTTCTTCATCAGATACTTGAGCGTCAGGCCCGAGTCCAGAATGTCCTCAACGATCAGCACGTCGCGACCGCGGATGTCGATATCCAGATCCTTAATGATACGCACGATACCCGAGGACTTCACACCGTCGCCATAGCTCGAAACAGCCATGAAATCGATGTTGGTCGGCAGCTCGATCTTGCGCATCAGGTCGCCCATAAAGACCACGGCACCGCGCAGGACCGCAATCAGCACCAGATCCTTACCCGCGTAGTCGCGCGTAATCTCCTCGCCCAGGCGAGAGACGATACCGTCGATATCCTCCTGCGTGAACAGAACCTTCTCGATATCCGGATGTTGAGAAGCCATGACAACCCTTTCTTGTGCTTATCGCCCACACACCGCCGTATGGACGCGAACTTCACATTCTAGCAGCGCACGGGGTAAATTTACCAGCCCGTGCGCCATCAGCGCGGGAATACCGTCAACGTCGCACAGAATAGCAGACGTGGGACGCTATTCCGCATCGACCACGCGGAGCAGATATGCCACGCGCGTTGCGGCCGTGCACTTAAAACGCTCGTCCGCGCGAACTCCGGCGACCCACACCACGGCACCTCCCGGCGCCGTCCTCACCATGGGCACGCCGGCGCGCTCGGAAACGGGAATGCGAGCCTCGCCTAGCAAGTCGGATACTTTCTTGCTTCGGCCACTCATCCCTAACGGGCACATCACGTCTCCCGGTGCGGGACCGTCCACCCACAGGCGCGCCAATCGCGCCTCGACAGGGATCTCGCCACGCGAGCCCGCCAGGATCCGCTCACTATCGCTGTCGGCAAAACCCAAGGCAGCCGCGTCTACCAAAGCTGTCACTTCCCCGGCAGCCGCAAGCTCACGGGCGCGGCGCACGATATCGCATCCCAGCTCAACGGCCATCGGCTCTGTGACCAGCATACGTCCCCCGCCCAACGGCAAACGACCGGGTACGGTAACCCAGTCCGCGACCAGGCCCTCGCGAGCCACCGGGGCCTTAAACGCCAGCATGCCAAACTCAACGCGCGCGTCAATTCCCGCCGGAAGCGTGACCGAGCCGGCACCCTCGGCAACGCAGGAAAGGACTCGCTCAACATGCCGCATCTCGGGACGAGCGTCCGGATCGATGCGTTTGATCGCCAGTCGCACGATGCGCCGCGCGATTACCACCTCGGCCGCAGCAAGGCGCCTGGCATCGAGCACCAGTGCGCCCGCTGCCTCTTTGCGCAAACAGCTTCGAAACGCCTGTGCCGACAGCTGGGATAGAAACGCATCTTCATCACCCAAGATCTCACAGGCGGCGCCAATCGTCTTGCAGACGCTCGCGTTGCGCTGCGCCACCACCGGCATCACTCGATGGCGCACGTAGTTTCGCAGATACGAGATATCCTCATTGCTCTCGTCTTCACGCCACGGCTGACCATGTACCTGTAGATAGCCCACGAGCTCGCCGTGAGTTAGGTCGAGCAAGGGACGCACCACGATATTCCTCCGGCGAGGAATGCTCGATAGGCCAGCGGGCCCCGAACCCTTAATCGCGTTCATCAAAAACGTTTCCGCGCGATCCGAAGACGTGTGCGCGGTGCAGATACGAGCCGCCGTTCGCGGTGCCCCCGTCTGGGCGCAGAGCTCGCGAACATACCTCCGCGCCGCGGCATAGCGCACCTCGCGGGCCGCGGCCTCAATATTGCCCGACTCCCCATCAAAATAAGCGTGCTCCACACACAGCGGTAAACCATATTGCGCGCAGAGCTCACGCACAAAGGCCTCGTCGCCATCGGACGCCTTGCCGCGCAGATGATGGTTTACATGCAGCACATGCAGGCGCTCGCGAGCAATGGGGGCGACACCGCGTCCGTCTTGGATATCCAGCTTTGATGTGCACGCCATAAGAAGCAGTGCCGTCGAGTCCGCGCCGCCTGATACCATGAGCACGACAGGAGCAGCCTGCTGCCTCGTCCGGGTCTCATCGACTGCCCCAGGCACGGCATGGTGTCCATAATGCTGAGATACCGTAGGCATTTGCTTCCTCCTCTATTCGTCCGCACCCATTGTATCCTTTGGAATCTTATGTCTCGTCTGCACCTTCATATCCTCGGCAGTGGCTCTAAAGGCAACTGCGCACTCATCGAGGGCCCGCAGGGGCTCATTATGGTCGATGACGGACTGTCTCGCCGCGAGACATTAAAGCGCATGGCAGAACTGAGGCTCTCGGCAGACAACGTCTCGGCTCTTCTCATTACTCATGAGCATAGCGATCACATCAAGGGCCTCGATGTCTGGTGCAAGCACTGGCACGGCCCCCTCTTTGCCAGCAGGGGCACTCTTTCGAGCAAAGAAAATCTTTCGCATCTGCCTGTCGAGGAATTCGATCCCGGTGACACCCTATCCATTGCCGGCATCCACGTGCAAACCTACTCAACGTCACACGATGTCATCAATCCAGTCGGCTATCGATTCGACACCCTCGATGATTCCATCGGTTTTGCCACCGACACCGGAGAGCTATCGAGCCAAGCCATGAACACCCTCGAAGATTGTCGAGTCCTCGCACTCGAAAGCAACCACGATGTGACCATGCTGCGCGAGGGAGAATATCCCCGCTTTCTTCAGGAGCGCATCCTGTCTGCAAGGGGACACCTCTCCAATGGCCAAGCCGCCGAAGCCGCGCGCGAACTTGTTACCGAACGCACCGAACAGCTCATTGCCATGCATATCAGCCAAGATAACAATCGTCCGAGCCTTACCGTCAAAAGCTATGCCAAAGCTCTGACCGCAACCCTGGATGACGAGGTCGGCAGCTCCGCAACCCTTCTCCAAGGATCGCGAAAACTCTCGATACGCCCCGCAAGCCAGCATCGGCCAGTAACCATTCAATAGACTGTCCTAGACAGCAAAAGGGGCCGAGAATCGCTTCCCAGCCCCTTTTGCTGTCTTTTAATAGCGCAGAACACCAACGAAGTTAGTCGATGGAGATCTTCGTAACGTTCTTCTTCTCGACGATCTTGGGGACCGTAACGGTCAGGATGCCGTCAGCGTACTTAGCCGAGAGGCCCTCGCTCGAAGCGTCCTTTAGATACACGCCACGCGTCGCGCTGTACGAGCTGAACTCCTTCTGCAGGAAGTTCTTGCCCTCGTTCTCCTCGTCTTCCTCGACATTCACGCTAATGGACAGACGGCCCTCGTTAAGCTCGACATCGATATCGTCCTTGGCGACGCCGGTCAGATAAGCCTTGACCTCATAGCCGTCGCCCTTATCCTCAACGTCAACGGGAAACGCCTTGGAAGCAATCGAGTTGTTTGCAAGGTCGGTCATATCATCAAACAGATCGAACAGCGAGCTAGCAGAAGGACGAACGCCAAAAACCGAACGATAAGGAACCATGCTTGCCATGTTTACCACTCCTTTTAGGACTGCCGAGCCATCTTCTAGGTGACTGGGACTTCTTTTGACGCTCATATATATGCCCACACAGTGCTTATATATACATTGACTATAAAGTTTTTTGAGTCAAGTACTATAAGCATATCTAAGTGTAATTGACTCAGGTTTTAGTAAGGTTAAGGTTCTTTGAACCAGAGCTTAAATAACGAGTATGTTCGCAGCTACAAATAACAAGGGGCTTACAATGAGCGCGTACACGTTGTTGGTAACGAGCTAAAGGGCATCATGGACGACCAAAACCAGAACAAAATGTTTATGCAGACGCAGGGGGAAGAAACTTCCACGCAGCCGCCACGGTTCCATCGCCCCCACATCTCGCAAGAGCCCATTAATGATCCGGAGCCCGAGTATGTGACGAGAAATCGATATCAAACACTCGAGGATGCCCAAACGGGACGTAAACATATGGGCGTCGCCTCGGGAGACCCTGTATATCTAAAAGACGCACCATTATCTAAAAACAGCGCAGCTAGTGATGAGCCACTGAAAGCATCAGCCGCTCATCAACAAAGAGGTTCTCGACCCAAGCAAACCTTGACGCATTCGGCTCGCTATCTCGAAACGCCAAAACAGGGAAAATCAATCTTCGTTTCGTCAAGTAAAAGACGCAAGCAGCATCGACTGACAATCCTGCTTTTGATCATTGTGGCCATAGCAGTTGCCCTTGTTATTAGATTTATCTTCTTTAAATAAGGGCTCAATACCAAAAACGATAAGATCGTCTGGTGTAATTGAGTCATTTACGCCCCATAAACGCAAAAAAGGGGGAGGCCGCGAGGCCTCCCCCTTCTCAGTTC
>CAJMRE010000021.1 GCA_905215755.1 uncultured bacterium | reverse complement strand
CGTGGCGTTCCCAGTGTGCGGCGGAGGGGGCGGGCCTGAGACATATTAAGGTTGTCGCGAGTTCCGCACGAACAGGAGAGCACTTAATGTGCTCTCCGTCGTGAGCAGGACTGTAGAGCAGCAACCTTAATATGTCTCAGGCCCGCCCCCCTCCGCCGCACACTGGGAACGTGCCACGCACTTTACCTGCGTAAACAATGTGAGTGAAATATGAATCTCGATGGATACGCCCGCAGCCGTGTATACTAAACAGCTGTGTGAAACCAGGGGAGTATTCTGGCTGGACAAAATGCCTGCTTAATAGGGTTGTCAGGTAGTCCGGGCGAAATACAAGGCTGGGGAGCACGTCGTGTAAGTAGTGGTCCTCTAGGGGCGTACGCTCGGTGGTGTACGCATTGTCCCAAGACCACGCGAGAGTTGGGATCATATCTTGATCAGCATGATTCTCGGCCGCAAGATTGGCATGACCCAGGTTTGGGACGAGGACGACAACGTCGTTCCCGTCACGGTCATCCAGGCTGGCCCCTGCGCTGTCTCGCAGGTTAAAACTCAGGCAACCGACGGCTATGACGCCGTCCAGATCGGTTTCGGCGACATCAAGGCCAAGAACGTGAACAAGCCCATGGCTGGTCACTTCGCCAAGGCTGGCGTCGAGCCTGTCCGCTTCCTTCGTGAGGTCCGCGTCGAGAACGGCGAGGAGCACAAGGTCGGCGAGGTCGTCACCGTCGCTGATTTCGCTGATGTCGAGAAGGTCGACGTCATCGGTACCTCCAAGGGTAAGGGCTTCCAGGGTCGCATCAAGCGCTGGGGTCAGCGCCGCGGTCCTATGACGCATGGTTCTCACTTCCAGCGTCACCCCGGTTCTATCGGTCAGTGCGCCTATCCTGCGCGCGTCCTCAAGGGCGTCAAGATGGCCGGTCACATGGGTAACGAGCGCGTTACCGTCAAGAACCTTTCCGTTGTCCGCATCGATGCCGAGCAGAACCTCATCTTGGTCAAGGGCGCTGTCCCGGGTGCCAAGAATGGTCTCGTCGCCATCCGTATGGCCTAAGGGCCCAGCCCATTTAGCCCAGCGTCATACCAAGGAGAACACTTAAATGGCAAAGTTTGAAGTAAAGAACAGCGAGGGCAAGAAGGTCGCCGAGGCCGAGCTCGCCGCTGAGGTGTACGGCATCGAGCCGAACATCCACGTTATGCACCACATCGTCAAGTGCCAGATGGCCTCTTGGCGTCAGGGCACCCAGTCCGCTAAGGGCCGCTCTGAGGTTTCCGGTGGCGGCAAGAAGCCTTGGCGTCAGAAGGGCACCGGCCGTGCCCGCCAGGGTTCCATCCGTGCTGCCCAGTGGCGTCACGGTGGCGTTGTCTTCGCCCCCAAGCCCCGTTCCTACGCTAAGCGTATGAACAACAAGGAGGTCAAGCTGGCTATGCGCTCCGCGCTGTCCGCCAAGCTGGCCGATGGCGAGCTCGTGCTCGTCGACGACTACGGCTTCGAGAAGCCTTCCACCAAGGCTGCCGTCGCCATGCTCAAGGCTCTCGGCCTTGAGGGCAAGCGTCTGACCATCATCGTTCGCGATGAGGACGTCAACGCCTACCTGTCGTTCCGCAACATTCCCAAGACGTTCATCATCACCGCTGACGAGGCCAACACCTACGATCTCGTCAACAATAACGCTGTGCTGATGCCCGCCGACATCGCCGCTCACTTCGGGGAGGTGCTTGCATAAATGACCGCCCACGAGATCATCATCCGTCCGATCGTGTCCGAGCGTTCCTTCTCCGGCATGGAGCTGAACAAGTACACGTTCGAGGTCGCCAAGGATGCTAACAAGTATCAGATCAAGGACGCTGTCGAGGAGATCTTCGGCGTCAAGGTCGTTCGCGTGAACACCCTGACGGTCAAGCCCAAGACCAAGCGCGTGCGCTATGTCGCCGGCAAGACCCGTTCTTGGAAGAAGGCCATCGTCACGCTGGCCGAGGGCGACACCATCGAGGTCTTTGGCAACCAGGCCTAAGACTCGCTGCTGTTGAGTGAGCTCATGCCTCCCAAATAGGGGAGGCGAGAGCTCAAGGTTTTGGGCGTATAAAATGGACACGCCCGGAACCGTGTATACGTCCGGTGTCATCGCACCCGAGGCAGAACCTCGAATCCCTGTCTGCGATGGCTAACGGATTCCTATTGAAAGGGATTGTAATGGCTGTAAAGCACCTTAAGCCGACCTCCGCTGGTAGGCGTTGGCAGACGATCTCCGACTTCTCCGAGATCACCTGCACCAAGCCCGAGAAGTCTCTTCTCGAGCCCCTGCCCAAGAAGGCCGGTCGTAACAACAACGGCCGCATCACCACCCGCCACCAGGGCGGCGGCGTGAAGCGTCGTTACCGCGTGATCGACTTCAAGCGCAATAAGGACGGCGTGCCCGCCAAGGTTGCCACGATCGAGTACGATCCGAACCGTTCCGCTCGCATCGCTCTGCTGCACTACGCTGACGGTGAGAAGCGCTACATCCTGGCCCCCAAGGGCCTCGAGGTCGGTCAGACCATCATGTCCGGTTCTGACGCCGACATCAAGCCGGGCAACGCTCTGCCCCTCGCCGACATCCCCGTCGGTACGCTCATCCACGCCGTCGAGTTCCAGCCGGGCAAGGGCGCTGCTATCGCCCGTTCCGCCGGTAACTCCTGCCAGCTGATGGGTAAGGAGGGCAAGTACGCCATCGTCCGTATGCCTTCCTCCGAGATGCGCCGCATCCTCGTTACCTGCCGCGCCACCGTCGGTGAGGTCGGCAACGCCGATCACTCCAACATCGTCATCGGCAAGGCCGGCCGTAAGCGTCACATGAACGTGCGCCCGACCGTCCGCGGTACCGTCATGAACCCTGTCGACCACCCGCACGGCGGTGGCGAGGGCAAGAACCACACCTCTGGTCGTCCCTCCGTTACCCCCTGGGGTAAGCCGACGAAGGGCCTTCGTACGCGCAAGAAGAAGAAGGTCTCGAACCAGCACATCATTCGTCGCCGTAAGAAGTAATTTCGGATACCGAGTTTTAGGAGAAAGCACTTATGAGCAGAAGTCTCAAAAAGGGCCCGTTCGTGGAGACTCGCCTTCTCTCGCGTATCACCGCGATGAACGAGGCTGGCAAGAAGGACGTCGTGAAGACCTGGTCCCGCGCGTCCACCATCTTCCCCGAGATGGTTGGTCACACCATCGCCGTCCACGACGGCCGCAAGCATGTGCCCGTGTATGTTACCGAGTCCATGGTTGGTCACAAGCTCGGCGAGTTCGCGCCGACTCGTACGTTCCGTGGCCACAAGGCCAAATAGGGGGTTAACCGTAAATGGCAACTAAGTCTATTGAAACTGAGGCCACCGAGGTTCGCGCCGTCGCTAAGTACGTGCGTGTTTCCCCCAGCAAGGCCCGCCTGGTGGTCGATCTGATCCGCCGCAAGCCTGTCGCTCAGGCCTTCGACATCCTCCACTTCTGCGACCGCGCCGTCGCCGTGGATGTCGAGAAGGTTCTCCGTTCCGCCGTTGCGAACGCCGAGAACAACAACGGTCTGCGTGCCGACAACCTGGTTGTCGCCGCTGCCTATGTTGACGAGGGTCCGACGCTTAAGCGCATCCGTCCCCGCGCCAAGGGTTCCGCTTCTCGCATTCTGAAGCGTACTTCCCACATCACCGTCGTCGTTGCTCCTCGAAAGGAGGCGTAAAGCTGTATGGGTCAGAAAGTCTACCCCACCGGCTTCCGTCTTGGCATCACCGAGAACTGGCGCTCCCGCTGGTTCGCAGAGAAGGATTACGCTAAGACCCTCGGTAACGATCTCGAGATTCGCAAGTACCTCGAGAAGCGTCTTTCCCGCGCAGCTGTCTCCCGCGTCGAGATCGAGCGCGCTGGCGACAAGGTGAAGGTCATCATCCTCACCGCTCGCCCCGGCGTTGTCATCGGTAAGAAGGGTGCCGAGATCGATACCCTCCGCACTGAGCTCGAGAAGGTCGCTGGCGTCTCCAAGGGCCAGCTCTCCGTCGACGTTGTCGAGATCAAGCGCCCCGAGCTCGACGCCAACCTCGTTGCTCAGTCTATCGCTGAGCAGCTCGAGGGCCGCGTTGCCTTCCGTCGCGCTATGCGCAAGGCTGTCCAGTCCGCCCGCAAGGCCGGCGCCAAGGGCATCCGTATCCAGTGCTCCGGTCGTCTCGGCGGTGCCGAGATGGGCCGTCGTGAGTGGTACCGTGAGGGTCGCGTGCCTCTGCACACCCTCCGTGCCAAGATCGACTATGGCACGGCTGTCGCCAGCACCACCATGGGCGCTTGCGGCGTGAAGGTCTGGATCTACCTGGGCGAGAAGCTCCCGGGCCAGCCTGTTCCCAACCCTGCACTCGAGGGCTCTTCCCGTCCTCGTCGTCGTAACTCCGAGAGGAGGGGTCAGTAGTGCTTGCCCCTAAGCGTATTCTTCACCGCAAGGTGCAGCGTGGCTCCATGAAGGGCCAGGCCAAGGGTAATACCGAGCTGCATTTCGGCGAGTTTGGTATCCAGGCTCTCGAGGCCCATTGGATCACCAACCGTCAGATCGAGGCCGCTCGTATTGCCATGACCCGCTACATGAAGCGTGGCGGTCGTGTCTACATCACGATCTTCCCCGATAAGCCCATCACCAAGAAGCCTGCCGAGACTCGCATGGGTTCTGGTAAGGGTAACCCCGAGGAGTGGGTGGCCGTCGTCAAGCCCGGCCGCATCATGTTCGAGGTCAAGGGTGTTCCCGAGGAGGTCGCTCGCGAGGCTCTGCGTCTTGCGCAGCACAAGCTCCCCATCAAGACCAAGATTGTTGCTGCTAAGAACGCTGAGCAGCGCATCGAGAAGGAGATGGCTGAGGAGGCCGCTCTCGAGGCCAAGTGGGCTGCTGAGGACGCCGCCGCCGCCAAGGAGGAGAACTAATGAAGCCCGCAGAGATTCGTGAGCTCTCGGACGCTCAGCTCGTTGAGAAGCTGAAGGAAATGCGCGCCGAGCTCTTTAACCTTCGTTTCCAGATGGCCACCAGCCAGCTGGACAACACCGCTCGCGTCAACACCGTGAAGAAGGACATCGCTCGCGTCCTCACGGAGCAGCGCGCCCGCGAGATCGCAGCGGAGAAGTCCGCTGTCGCCGAGTAGGACCTAAGGAGAGAACATGACTGATTCGCGTAACTCGCGTAAGGTCCGTACGGGTGTCGTTACCTCCGTCTCCGGTGCCAAGACCATTGTTGTCACCATCACCGAGCGCAAGCGTCACCCCAAGTACGGCAAGATGATGACCAGCTCCAAGAAGCTGCACGCTCACGACGAGGAGTGCACGGCTGGCGTGGGCGATACCGTCCGCGTTATGGAGACCCGTCCTATGTCCAAGATGAAGCGTTGGCGCCTCATCGAGGTCGTCGAGCGCGCTAAATAAGCAGTCGCTCTTACGACTTGTACGTTTCCGAAGATGTGCGTATGCCTGGCTTGCATACCACGGGCCGTATAAAGGCTGCGCACCTCTCTTCGGTTCTTAGTTCGGAGGAACATCTACCATGATTCAGATGCAAACCATGCTGAACGTCGCCGACAACTCCGGCGCTCGCAAGATTCGCTGCATCAAGGTGCTTGGCGGTTCCAAGCGTCGTTATGCAGGCATCGGCGATGTGTTCATCGGTGCTGTCCAGGAGGCTACCCCTGGCGCCAACGTCAAGAAGAAGGACGTTGTCCGTTGCGTCGTCGTTCGCACCGTTAAGGAGATCCGCCGCAAGGATGGCTCCTACATTCGCTTTGATGAGAACGCCTGCGTTGTCATCAACAACGATGGTTCGCCCGTCGGCACCCGTATCTTCGGGCCCGTCGCTCGCGAGCTTCGTGACAAGAAGTACATGAAGATCGTCTCGCTCGCTCCCGAGACCCTGTAGTTAGGGGAGATATATGTATATCAAGAAGGGCGATAAGGTCCAGGTTCTCTCTGGTAAGGATCGCGGCAAGCAGGGCGTTGTCCTGCGTGCTCTCCCCGCCGAGAACAAGGTCGTTGTCGAGGGCGTTTCGGTCGTCAAGAAGGCCGTCAAGCCCAACGCTGCCAACCAGCAGGGCGGCATCGTTTCGCAGGAGGCTCCCATCGACGCCTCCAACGTCAATCTCGTCTGCCCCGAGTGCGGTAAGGTTACCCGCGTCGGTCACGAGAAGGACGGCAAGAACAAGCTGCGCGTCTGCAAGAAGTGCGGCCACAAGTTCTAAGCTGCCCGCAACATCAAGTTGCTAGCAAAGGCCCGGATGCCCCACGGCACCCGGGCCTTTTTCTATCCCCACTCATTGGGGACAGACTTAAATGAGTTGCCGTTGCATTCATTGGGGACAGACTTAAATGAGTGGCCGTTGCATTCATTGGGGACAGACTTAAATGACCAGTCGTTGGGGGGACAGTCTCAATGTGCCGACAGTTTGGGACGGTCCTTTGATGTCTGATGCCCCCAGAGGGGTGGAGTAATACGGCCTACTCTGTCTTTTATGGCTATGGTGCTCTGCCCCTTTATGTTTCACAAGGATCGTTGCATGCGCATTTATGCGCATAGCCTTGCGCGATAATGCGCATAACTGCACAAACATCTGCCAACTATGGCTAAATAAAGACTGATAAGCAAATAAACACGCAAACACGAGCAGATACGCGCGCAATTGTGCGAATATAGGGTTGTTAGAAATAAAGGACTTCCGATAACTCAGGAGGCACATCATGGCAGATTCCAAACAGGCTCCGCTCGACGCCGAGGCAGCCGCAAAGGCGGCGTTTGCCTCGGTCCAGGATCAGCCGTTCCCCAACGATATTTTTACGGCTCCCGAGCTTCGTTGGGCTGTGATCGGGTGCGGCGTTATCGCCAACCAGATGGCCCAGTCTCTCGCTCTTGCCGGCCGCAAGCTTGCGGGCGTTGCCAACCGCACTCTGTCCAAGGCTCAGGCTTTTGCCGAGCAATATGGCATCGAGAAGGTCTATGAAACGGTCGAGGACCTCTACGCCGATCCTAACATTGACGCAGTCTATATCACCACGCCGCACAACACGCATATCACCTACCTGCGAGCCGCTCTGGCAGCTGGTAAGCACGTACTCTGCGAGAAGGCCATTACCCTCAACTCTGCCGAGCTCGACGAGGCCCGTGCCATCGCCGACGAGCACAACGTGGTCCTTATGGATGCCACCACGGTGCTCCACATGCCCTTGTATCAGGAGCTGCGCCGCCGCATGGATGCCGGCGACTTTGGACGCATGAACCTCGCCCAGCTCAACTTTGGCAGCTACAAGGAGTACGGCGACCTGACCAACCGCTTTTTCAATCGCAACCTTGCTGGCGGTGCCATGCTCGATATTGGCGTCTATGCCCTGTCCGTCATGCGCCTCTTTATGGCAAGCCAGCCCGCTGAGGTCGTTTCGCTGGGCAACACCTGCGAGACTGGCGTTGACGTCGCGGGTGGCATCGTCTGCCGAAATGCCGAGCAGCAGCTGGGCGTCGTGAGCCTTACGCTCCACTCCAAGCAGCCCAAGCGCTCGGTCATCAGCTTCGACAAGTGCTACATCGAGGTCAATGAATATCCGCGTGCCGATCACGCGACCATCGTGTGGACTGCGGACGGCCACCGCGAGGAGGTCCACGCCGGCACCGAGGCTTACGCCCTGTGCTATGAGATGGCCGACCTGGAGAAGGCCGTTGCCGGCGACGACTCCAAGCGCGAGCTGCTGGATTATGCTTCTGATGTTATGGAGCTTATGACCAAGCTCCGCGCCGACTGGGGAGTTGTGTACCCCGAGGAGGAGTAAGCGATGCTTGCGGAAGATAGGCTCAACGCGATCGTGTCGATGGTGCAGCAGGCCGGCTCGGTTACCGTGCCGGAGCTTGCCGAAGCCCTGGGCGTGACGGCGTCTACCATTCGGCGCGACCTGCAGACGCTCGACCGAGCTCATCGCATCGCCAAGGTCCACGGTGGAGCGACGAGTCTTGAGCGCGCGCACGTGACGCGCGACCTAACGCTTAATGAGCGCAGCGACCTCCATAACGACGACAAGGAGCGTATCTGCGCCCGTGCGGCGGCGCTTGTGGAGCCCGAGAGCTTTGTATACATCGACTCGGGCTCGACGACGCTCAGGCTCATCGAGCATCTTCCACACCTTGAAGATGTCACCTATGTGACCGATTCCGTGCTCCATGCTCAGCACCTTGCTTTGCGCGGCATGCGTACCGTGGTGTTGGGCGGCGAGCTCAAACCCGAGACCGAGGCGCTCGTTGGCCCCGATGCCTTGGCAACCTTAGACCGCTACAACTTCAACTGTGGCTTTTGGGGCTCTAACGGCATTGCCGCCGAGCAGGGCTTCACGGCGCCCGATATCGAGGAAGCACAGGTCAAGCGTATCTCGATGCGCCATACCGCCAAACGCTTCGTAATCTCGGACGCCAGTAAATTTGGCATGGTGGCGCCCGTCAAGTTCGCGGACTTCCGCGACGCAACGATTATTACCGCAGGCGAGGTCCCCGCCAAGTACCGGGCAATGGACAACGTCATCACTGTCTAACAGCGAGACAAGGCCAAAACCACCACGAAGGTGCCTGTCCCCATTGTGGTGGTTAGTAACGAAAACCGAGTAGTTTTCTCAATAGAAAAGCGGCAACGTCCATCACGGGCGTTGCCGCTTTCGTTGTCTGCCGGTTTGTCTAAGTCTGTAACAACTGGACCGTTAAAAGTGGGCTAGGTGTTACAGATTGAGATACTTCCGAACCGCGCCGTCCCTTTGTCTCAATCTGTAACATCTGGGACTGATTTTGCCGAGCTACTGTTACAGATTGAGATTTTCCCTTAAGGGGGATTTGAATGTCTCGATCTGTAACAGATAGACCGGAAAATGGGTTCTAACTGTTACAGATCGAGACGTTTTGGGACCGCGGTTGAACCATTGCGGCAAAACCACCACAAAGGTGCCTGTCCCCATTGTGGTGGTTTAGGGCTCCCAGGGGCAGGGGGCTTCGATGTGGATGTGCTCGCCGGTTACGGGATGCGTGAAGGACACGCTGTGGGCGTGGAGCATCAGGCCGCAGGGGCGCGGCGTTCCGTACAGGTCGTCGCCAACCAGGGGATGATGCTCGCTTGCCAGGTGCACACGGATTTGGTGCTTGCGGCCGGTGAGCAACTCGACATCGATATACGAGCGCGCGGGCAGGCCACGACGGCTCTTAAGACGTTTGAGCACCTTCACGCGAGTTTGAGACGGCTTGCCGCTGGCGCCGACGCGCATCTTTCGGCTGTCGTGACGGTCGCGGGCGATGGGCTTGTCGATGAGCTTCTCGTTCCAGTCGATCTTGCCCTCGGCCAGCGCCAGATAGTGCTTTTCGAAGGCGTGGTCGATCACCATCTGGTCAAAGGCGGGCTGCGTCTGTTTGTCGAGCGAAAACAACACCACGCCGGTGGTGTTGCGGTCCAGGCGGTTGAGCGGCTGCATGTCGGTCGCGGCAAAGCCGTCACCCATCGCCAGCAGCAGGTCGCTGGCGTAGTCGGTGAGCGTGCGCTCGCCGGTGCCGTCGCCGTGGACGATCATGCCGGCGGGCTTGTCGATGGCCATGAGCCAGGCGTCGCAGTAAAGGACTTGAGGTTCTTCGTTCACGTGTAAGCCTTTCGGTTAGCTGATTCCCACAAACATGCAGCCCGAGGTCGCCCCGCGCAGGCGGGCGGCGGGCTTGCGGCCGGCCTGCGCTGCTTCGACGGCACGACGGACGCGGGCGACGGCACGGCCCACCTCATCCGCCTCGAGCAGCGTTCCGTCCACCATGAGACGACGCACGCCGGCATCGAGCAGCTGAGCAACCTGCGGCGTGAGGTCGATGGGGTAGGCATCGTACAGGCGAGAGCGGCCGTGAGTGTCGGTGCGGACGGGCATGACCTTGCCGTCGATATTCTTGAGCGAGAGCTTGCGGGCACGCAGGCGGCAGTTGGCACAATCGTGGATGCAGCCGTTGGCAACCTGCAGAATGCAATGCTCGCTCGTCATGACGCGCGGGCGGCCAAAGACGGTGATGCCCAGAGCCGCGGGCGCGGTGGCGCCGAGCGAGACAATCTCGTCGAGCGTGATCTCGGGCGAGAGCCAAAACGCACCGGCTCCGCGCTCGGCAAGCGCCTCCATGCAGGGCGTGTTGTGCACCGGCAGGCAAGAGCGAATCTCGGCCGTGGCGCCGGCATGCGCGGCTACGGCGAGCTCGGAGATATTGCCGACGGCGACGGTGGCTCCGGCATTGATCCAGGGATCGACGCGCTCGTGGTCGACGGTGCGGCAGACCTCGTCGAGTACGGGCACGATACCCTGCTCAAATGCATCGGCAGGGGAGAGTCCGACAGTCTCGAGCGCGTCGGTGGTCATATAGATGCGCGCGGCGCCCTCGGCGCGAGCTGCCTCGGCGGCTTCGAGCGTGGTGACGGTGGCGCAGATATGCGGCTCGTCGCGGTAATGCTCGGGCATGGCGTGCGTACATTTGTCGAGTACCGGCAACTCAAGCGTTTTCGCGCGCTCCTCGTACGGCGCCAGAATGGCCTCCTCCAATGCTTTACAGGCGGCGGCGCGCACCTTGTGCACGGCGGAGAAGCCCATACCGCAGCCGGCGTCGAGCGAAACGTCAAAGCTCGCGGCCTCAAAGGGCGAGGAGCCCATGCGGCCTACATGCTCAACCAGATCGGACGCTTCGACGGCGCGGGTCTTGGCGGCCTCGACGGTAAAGCCGGTCGCAGCGGCAGCGAGCGTGGGGTCGTCGCAGCAGGTGAGCGTCACGGTAAACGGCTCGCCCAGACGCGCCACGACGGTCACGTCTACGGCGCGGCGGCGCAGCACATCGCGTTTGAGCGCGGCGCCGGCGGCGTCGATAGCGCGCTGGCTTCGAATCACGCGTACACGGCAACCCTCGGGCATGCTACGGGGCACGCGGCACTCGATGATGTCGCCGGCAGCGGCATCCTCGGCGGCAATGGTGGTCAGGAACTGGTCAAACTCATCGTCGTGACGAAGCTCCAGCAGGTCACCCTTGCCCACGGGCTCAAACAGCTCAATGCGGGCGATGGCAGCGCGGCGACGGCGGTCGTCGGGCTTGAGCCCGCGCACATCGCGGTTGGACAGGCGGCTGCCGAGCACCGTGCCCACGATCTGGCCGCGGTTGTTGGAACGCTCGTAGCTCATCATCTCGTCACCCGAGGTACCGTCTTGGTAGGCGTGCGTAAAGTCGCGGTTGAAGCAGCGTTTGAGCTGGCGCTGGCGGGCGGCGTCCTCGTCCTTATCTACGGCGACCCCGGCCAGCATGTCATCAATCTGATGACGATACACGTCGACGATGGAATATACGTAATCGGGGGCTTTCATGCGGCCTTCGAGCTTGAGCGATGCGGCGCCGGCGTCATACAGACGGCGAACGAGCTGCGAAGTATTGGTGTCGCGCGGGCACAGCGCGCGCTCGCGACCGGCAGGGGAGAGCGAGCGGCCGTTCTCGTCAATCAGCTCGTAAGGCAGGCGACAGGGCTGAGCGCACATGCCGCGGTTGGCCGAGCGGCCCGCCATGGCAAAGCTCGACAGCAGGCACAGGCCCGAGTAACAAAAGCAGATGGCGCCGTGGCTAAAGACCTCAAGGTCAACGTCGGGCGCGGCATTGTGAATGGCAGCGATTTCGTCGATGGAGAGCTCGCGCGAGAGGGTCACGCGGTCGGCGCCCTGCTCGCGGCACCAGATAGTCCCACGGTCATCATGGATGTTCGCCTGGGTCGAGATGTGTGTCTCGATGCCGGGCATGGTGCGCTTGACCTCAAAGAACAGGCCCCAGTCCTGGATAATGAAGGCATCGGCGCCCAGCGTGGAGCAGCGGTGGATGAGTTGCAACGCATCGCCCATCTCGGACTGCTTGATGACGATGTTGACCGTGACGTAGACGCGCGAGCCGGCCAGATGCGCGGCGCGGCAGGCCTGCTCAAAGGCCTCATCGGTAAAGTTGGTTGCCTTGCGGCGGGCGTTGAAGCTGCCCATGCCGCAGTAGATGGCGTCTGCCCCGGCAGCGAGTGCGGCGGCAAAGGGCTCGGGGCCTCCGGCGGGGGCCAAAAGCTCGGGCCTGCGGTTGGTGGTTCGACTGGCGGTTGCGGTCATATCCTGCCTTTCAAAATGCTCAGATATTCAAAAGTATAGTGGCGTCGCTGCGGTGGGCGACGCCCGTGCTCCAAGCTGGATAAAGTCTTCAGCAGCTTGGACTGGCTGCTCCACATGAGAACCGTTCAGCGGTTCGGGGAAACCGTTGGGCGATAAAATATTCTCGCAACGTGATAATAATCTTGCATTGCGCGGAAACCTTGAGTACTATCCCAAATCAAGCGCGGTGTTCAGACCGAACTGTGCCTCCCGGTGCGAACGCCGCGCTCACGCTCTCTATTTGATCGTAAGGAGAAAAACATGAGCAAGACCGTCGTGTCTTCCGATAACGCACCGGCCGCCATCGGCCCGTATTCCCCCGGCATCCAGACCGGCAACATGGTGTTTCTGTCCGGCCAGCTGGGCATTGACCCTGCAACCGGCAAGATGCCCGAGGGCGTCGAGGCTCAGGCCAAGCAGTCCCTCGCTAACGTCGAGGCCCTGCTGACCGCTGCCGGCGCCACGTTTGCCGATGTCGTCAAGACCACGGTCTACCTGGCCGACATCGCCGACTTTGCCGCCGTGAACGAGATCTACGCCTCCAAGTTCGAGGCCCCGTTCCCCGCGCGCAGCGCCTTCCAGGTTGCCGCCCTTCCGGCTGGCGGTCTGGTCGAGATCGAGGTCATCGCCGCCCTCTAGGGCGTTGGCAACAACTAAACATGACATGCAAAAAGACCCTGCAGCGCGTGTGAACTGCAGGGTCTTTTGTTAAGCGATGCGACAAAAATGATCCGTTTTCCACCGTCCCCAAGGGATCAGTGGGTTAGCCCTCCTTGCGGACCTTTTGCAGATAGCGGTAGACGCTGGGCTCAGAGATTCCAAGCGCGGCGGCAGCGCAGGCAACGGCGCCCTTGAGCATAAACACGCCGTTGCCGTTGAGATGGCGGATAACATCGACGCGGTCGGCCTGGCCGAGCGAGGCGACATCCTGCCCGCGGCTTTCGAGCAGCTCGGAAATACTGCGGTCGATGAGCTCCTGCGTGGACTCCGAAAGGCTTTCGACCTCGATGGGGGAGGGCTCGGTGCGTGCGGGAGCGGCGTCAAAGCAGGCCATAAGCTGCTGGGCCATGGCACTGATGTTGCGCACGGTCGAAAGATCAGTGTTGACGCAGAGCATGCCGACGATCTCGCCGTCCTCGCGAATGAAGTACGTTGCGGATTCCAGCGTCTTGCCGCCGGCACCGCGGCCTTCGTAGCCCGTAATGAACGGCAGATCGCGATATTTACCATCGTGCATGATCTTGAGTGCCAGATCGGTGGCGGGACCGCCGACCTTGCGGCCGCTCACGATGCCGTTGCGAATATCGACGATGGCGTGGTCGGGATCCGAGAAATCGTGCAGCACGATTTCGCTGTTTTTGCCGAGTATCTGCTCCAGGAAATCGACCATCGGCAAAAAGCGACGTACGGTCTCGTTCACGGGCAACTCCTTTGGGTTCTATCGAAGTGTTCATAACAATTTTTTATCATGGTAACACGGTGTCTATTGACTCGTATATCCGCAGGTACATTGCGTAATACAGACGAACGGTAGGAATTTAGCGGTAAACGGTTGACCAAAAGAAAAGTAAGATGTCATTTTGACCAGACACTTTCCTGACCTGCGGAAATGCATTATCTCAGCTGAAGAATAGTCTGATAACAAAAAATTATTATTGAGAATGAGAATCATCTTTAATACGATATGCAACGAAGGCACAACCTCAACCCCGCACTGCGTCACAATAGAGCGTTAGATGCGAAAACAACTATTTCGAGGATTGGTGGTCAAATGACCCAGGAGACGGTTACGAACGGCACTGAAGCCCTGTTCACTCGCGAAGGCATGCCGCCCGTTAAGGAAATGATCCCGTGTGCCCTTCAGCATGTACTGGCATCGTTTGCCGGCATCATTACCCCGGCGGTCATCATGGCCGGCGTCTACGGCTTTAATAGCCAGCAGAGCACCGACATCATTCAGGTTGCACTCATTCTTTCGGCGATCGACACGGCCCTTCAGGCCTTCGCTCCCTTCCGTCGCATTGGCGGCGGCCTGCCCATCGTCATGGGCGTTTCGTTCGCGTTCCTGCCGGCCCTTCAGGCCATGGGCGCCTCGGGCTTTAGTTTTGGCGCGCTGCTGGGCGGCGAGATCGTTGGCGGTGCCGTCGCGGTCCTCTTTGGTCTGGCCTACAGCAAGATTAAGTGGCTGTTCCCGCCCGTCGTGACCGGCACGGTCATCTTCTCCATTGGCGTCTCTCTCTATCCCACGGCCGTCAAATACATGGCCGGTGGCATGGGCACGCCGTTGTGGGGCACCCCGCAGGCATGGTGCGTCGCTCTTATCACCTTCGCCGTCGTCTTCGCGCTCGCCAACTTTGGAAAGGGCACGCTCAAGCTGGGATCCGTGTTCTTTGGCATGATCGTTGGCATGATCGTTTCGATCCCCTTTGGCATGATCGACTTCTCCAGCGTCGCCACCGCTCAGGTCTTCGCTCTTCCCAAGCTCATGCCCTACGCGCTCGAGTTTGATCCCGAGGTCTGCATTACCCTCGCCGTCGTGTTCCCCATGGTTGCCATCCAGGTTATCGGTGACGTCTCCGCCGCCTGCCTGGGCTCCATCGACCGTATGCCCACCGAGCGCGAGCTTTCCGGCGCTATCGTGTCCCAGGGCCTCACTTCTATGGTCGGCGGCCTGCTGGGCGGTCTTCCCACCAGCGCCCTTGGCCAGAACGTGGGCATCATCTGCTCCAACAAGGTCGTCAACAAGTGGGTCTTTGTGATCATCGCGGCCGTCTTTGCCATCGCCGGTCTGTTCCCGCAGCTCTCTGCCGTGCTCTCCGCCATCCCGCAGCCTGTTATCGGCGGCGCGACCGTCGGCGTCTTTGGCACCATCACCATGAACGGTGTGCGCATGTTCACCCGCGAGGGCCTCACGCAGCGCACCACCACCATCGTCGGCACCTCCGTTGTCTTTGGCTTGGGTATCTGGATGGCCAGCGGTTGCCTTGCCGGCGAGGGCATGCCCACCTGGGTGTCCACCGTCATCGGCTCCAACGCCGTAACCCCCACCGCCATCATGGCCATCGTGCTCAACCTGATCCTTCCGCAGACGCCGGTCGTGGCTCAGCACATCGATGCCGCCAAGGATGCCGCTGTGAATCTGGTCCTGCCCGAGAGCAAGAAGTAACCAATTCGGTGCTATTCGCCGGCGGACGCATCGCCTCGTCCGCCGGCGCCATGCGGCGCCAAGCCGCACTTCAAAGGGCTCGTCCCTTTGGTGAAGCGTTGACGGGAGAGGGCCCGTTTCCGGTGTAGGCCGGCGCTTCGCACTCCGCCATGTCAGAGGTGTCAAACCCCGCCTCTGATGTTGAAGGGAGCATCCATGCTTCTGGTCGCTAACGGTTCCGTCTTTACCCGCAACGCTCAGACCCCGTTCATTCCAAACGGTGCGGTCGCCATTGACGGAGATACGATCGTCGAAGTGGGCCCCGAGCGCGAGCTCAAGGCCAAGTACCCGGATGCCGAGTACGTCGATGCCCGGGGCAACCTCATCATGCCCGGACTCATCAACTGCCACACCCACATCTACTCGGGTCTGGCCCGCGGCCTTGCCATTAAGGGCTGCAACCCAACCAACTTCCTGGAGAATCTCGAGCAGCAGTGGTGGAAGATCGACGACAATCTGACGCTCGACGGCACCAAGGCCAGCGCCTATGCCACGATTTTGGACTCTATCCGCGATGGCGTCACCACGATTTTCGATCACCATGCGAGCTTCTGCGAGATCCCGGGAAGCCTCTTTACCATTAAGGATGCAGCTCAGGAGCTGGGCATGCGTTCGTGCCTGTGCTACGAGGTCTCCGATCGCCGTGGCCAGGAAAAATGCGACCAGGCCATTGCCGAGAACGCCGAATTTGCCCAGTGGGCCGCCAAAGAGCGTCGCGATAACGACAACCACATGATCGCCGCCATGTTTGGCGGACATGCTACCTTTACGCTGTCGGACGAGACCATGGATAAGATGGCCGAGGCCAACAACGGCCTGACCGGCTTCCACATCCACGTGTGCGAGGGCATGAACGACGTGTGGGATTCCCGCCTCAACCGCGGTGGTATCAGCCCCGTCGAGCGCCTGCTGCAGCACAACCTGCTGGGTCCCGACACCATGCTCGGCCACTGCATCCACGTGACGCCTGCCGAGATGGATATCGTCAAGGAGTCCGGCACCTGGCTCGTCAACAACCCCGAATCCAATATGGGCAACGCCGTGGGCTGCGCCCCCGTGCTCGAGTTCTTCCGCCGCGGCATCCCCGTGTGCATGGGCACCGACGCCTACACCCACGATATGCTCGAGAGCCTCAAGGTCTTCCTGATCATTCAGCGCCACAATGCCGCCATGCCCAACGTGGGCTGGTGCGAGGCTATGACCATGCTGTTCGAGAACAACGCCAAGATGGCCAGCAAGTACTTCGATCGCAAGCTCGGTGTGCTCGAGGCCGGCGCCGCTGCCGACGTCATCGTTATGGACTACAAGCCCTTTACGCCGCTGAGCGAGGAGAACATCGACGGCCACATGCTCTTTGGCATGATGGGCAAAAACTGCCGTACCACCATCATCAACGGCAAGGTTCTGTACAAGGATCGCGAGTTCGTTGGCATTGACGAGGAAAAGATCAACGCGTGGACCATGGCTGAGTCCAAGAAGCTCTGGAGCACGCTCAACGATCGCACCTACTAATTCACAAGTAGATTCACGCGCGCCGGATGTTTCGCCGCATCTGACGCGCGTATAGGCGGCCTCCGCGGGGTCGCCGGCGCTGTGCTAGCGCTACACCGTATTTGCGCCCGCCGCGCGGTCTCGCCGGGCGTTACAGAGAGGAGCTCACTATGAGCGACATCATGAGGCCGATCCCGTTTTCGCAGCTGATGAACTGGATCATCGAGGAGCACAAGACTCAGGGCGCCGTCTTTGGCGTGCGCAAGATGGTCACGACCAACCAGGAGGGCGCGCTTCCCATTTTTGACGAGCGCATCGAGACTCCGTTTGGCCCGGCCGCCGGTCCCAATACGCAGCTGGCCCAGAACATCGTGGCCTCTTATGTGGCCGGTTCCCGCTTCTTTGAGCTCAAGACCGTCCAGGTTATGGACGGCGAGGAGCTCTCCAAGTGTGTGAACAAGCCCTGCATCGTGGCGCAGGACGAGTGCTACAACTGTGAGTGGTCGACCGAGCTCGAGGTTCCGCAGGCCTTTGCCGAGTACGTGAAGGCATGGTTCGCCTGCCACCTCATCGCTCGCGAGTACGGCCTGGGAAGCCCGGACGGTTTTGTCTTCAACATGTCCGTGGGTTATGACCTGGAGGGCATCAAGAGCCCCAAGGTCGACGCCTACATCGAGGGTATGAAGGACGCCAGCGGCTCCGACGTCTGGAACGAGTGCCGCACATGGGCGCTCGCCAACCTGGACAAGTTTGAGCATGTCGATGCCGCATTTGTCGAGTCCATCCCGGCGCGCGTGTCCAACTCCATCACCGAGTCTACCCTGCACGGCTGCCCGCCGGCGGAGATCGAGCGCATCGCGACCTATCTGATCACCGAGAAGGGCCTCAACACCTACATCAAGTGCAACCCCACGCTGCTGGGCTATGAGTTTGCCCGCCAGCGTCTGAACGAGCTGGGCTTTGATTACATCGTCTTCGACGATACGCACTTCCGCGAGGACCTGCAGTGGGTCGATGCCGTGCCTATGTTCGAGCGCCTGATTGCCCTGTGTGCCGAGCGCGGGCTGGAGTTTGGCGTCAAGCTCACCAACACCTTCCCCGTCGACGTGACGAGAAACGAGCTGCCCTCCACCGAGATGTACATGTCGGGCCGTTCGCTGTTCTCGCTGACCATTGAGGCCGCCCGTCGCATTACCGAGCAGTTCGATGGCAAGCTGCGCATCAGCTACTCCGGTGGTGCCACGGTCTACAATATCCGCGCCCTGTACGATGCCGGCATTTGGCCCGTTACCCTGGCGACCGACGTGCTCAAGCCCGGTGGCTACGAGCGCTTTAGCCAGATGGCTGGCGAGTTTACCGACCTGGATGGCAAGCCGTTCGCGGGCGTCTCGCTCGAGGCCGTGACCGCGATCCAGACCGATTCGCTTACCAACCCGCTCTACAAAAAGCCGCTGCGTCCGCTGCCCGACCGCAAGGTCGCCGGCAAGAGCCCGCTTTCCGACTGCTTTACCACGCCGTGCCGTACGAGCTGCCCCATTCAGCAGGATATTCCCGCCTACTTGGCGGCTGTGGACGAGGGCCGCTACGAGGACGCGCTCAACATCATCATCGAGCGCAACGCCCTGCCGTTCATTACCGGCACCATCTGCCCGCATCCCTGCGGCCGTGCCTGCGAGCGCGCGTTCTACGAGCCCGAGGGCGCCCAGATTCGCGCCAGCAAGCTCAAGGCCGCCCGCGAGGCCATGACCGCCGTGCTGCCCAAGCTGCGCGCCCAGGCCATCGTCAACGACGGCGAGCGCAACGTTGCCGTTATCGGCGGCGGCCCGGCCGGTCTGGCGACGGCATTCTTCCTGACGCGCGCCGGCGTGCCCGTCACCATCTTTGAGGCCCGCGACTCGCTCGGCGGCGTGGTCCGTCACGTGATCCCCGAGTTCCGTATCGCCAGCGACGATATCTCCCACGATGCCGAGCTCTGCCTGGCCTTTGGCGCCAAGGTGCAGCTCAACGCCCGCGTGGAGTCCATTGATGAGCTCAAGGCCCAGGACTTTACCGATGTTGTCGTGGCCACCGGCGCCTGGATGCCTGGTTCTGCGGGCTTGGGCGAGGGCGCCGAGCTCGACGTGCTGGAGTTCCTCGAGGCCGCCAAGAAGGGCGAGAAGCTCGAGCTGGGCGAGGACGTCGTGGTCATCGGCGCCGGCAACACCGCCATGGATGCGGCCCGCGTGGCCAAGCGCCTGGCTGGTGTGAAGAACGTGCGCCTGGTGTATCGCCGCACCAAGAAGCAGATGCCCGCCGACGAGGAAGAGCTTGATCTTGCTCTTGCCGACGGCGTTGAGTTCTGCGAGCTGCTGGCTCCCAAGGCACTCAACGGCGCCGTGCTGACCTGCGATGTTATGGAGCTTGGCGAGCCGGATGCAAGCGGCCGTCGCAGCCCCGTTGCCACGGGCGAGACCGTTGAGCTTCCCGCCACCACGGTGATCTGCGCCGTGGGTGAGGGTATCGATGCCAGCCTGTATGATGCCGCGGGCGTCGAGCACGACCGTCGTGGCCGTCTTGCCGCCACCTCCACCGGTGTCGAGGGTGTCTGGGCTGCGGGCGACTGCCGTCGCGGTCCTGCCACCGTGGTCGAGGCTATTTCCGACGCCGCCGAGGTCGCTCGCGCCATCGCCGGCGTGGACTTTAACAAGTACGCCGACTGCAACGAGCAGGCCGGCCGCGAGGACACCTGCTACGAGCGCAAGGGTACGCTCTGCCGCGACAAGCGCAACTGCACCAAGACCCGTTGCCTGGGCTGCGGCTCTGTGTGCGAGGTCTGCTGCGACGTGTGCCCCAACCGCGCCAACGTGGCAATTAAGGTGCCAGGCCTGGCCAAGCATCAGGTCGTCCATGTCGACGGCATGTGCAACGAGTGCGGCAACTGCGCCGTGTTCTGCCCCTACCAGGAGGGTCGTCCCTATAAGGACAAGCTCACCCTGTTCTGGAGCGAGCAGGACATGGAGAACTCCGAGAACGAGGGCTTCCTGGCCGTGGACGAGGACCACTTTAAGGTCCGCGTCGCCGGTACGGTCCGCACCGTCTCGGTCGATGCCGTCAACACCGGTCTGCCCGAGGCCGTCCGCCTGACCATCAGGGCCGTGCGCGACAACTATTCGTACCTTCTTAAGAAATAGGCGAGTCTCTTATGGCCAAATCCATTCAACATCACGTGGCTTACGTTGCCTGCGGAAGTGGTTGCGCCTCCGCAGGCGGCGACGCCCGCTGCAGCGAAGGCTGCATTGGCTGTGGCGCCTGCGTCACGGCTTGCCCCCACGGTGCCATCGCGCTGGTCGACGGCGTCGCCCGTGTGGACCGCTCCAAGTGCACGGGCTGTGGCCTGTGCGGCATGGCGTGCCCGCAGCGCGTGATTGCCTTCGTTCCCGGCTACCAGAACATCCTGGTGCGCTGCAACAACACCGATAAGGGCGCCATTGCGCGCAAGATCTGCGACACCAGCTGCATCGGTTGCGGCATGTGCGCCAAAAAGTGCCCTGCCGGCGCTATCCGCATCGAGGACAACTGCGCCCATATCGACGGCGTGGACTGCCTGTCGTGCGGCATGTGCGCCGTCGTCTGTCCGCATGGCGCCATCCACGACCGCACCGGCATCGCCGCCGGCGTGTAGAAAGGAATCACCATGGCACAGGAATTCACTTTTACCGTTAACGGCGTCGAGCGCACGACGACGGAGAATAAACCGCTGCTGCGCTACCTGCGCGACGACCTGCATATCCATTCCGCCAAGGACGGCTGCTCCGAAGGTGCTTGCGGTACCTGCACCATCCATGTGGACGGTGCGGCCGTCAAGGCGTGCGTGCTGACCACCGCTCTTGCCGCCGGTCGTAACATCGTGACCGTCGAGGGCCTGCCCGAGGACGTGCGCGAGGCCTTTGTGTACGCCTTTGGCGCCGTGGGCGCCGTGCAGTGCGGCTTTTGCATTCCCGGCATGGTCATGGCGGGTGCAGCGCTCATCGCCGAGGACCCCGAGCCCACCGAGGAGCAGATCAAGTACGCCATTCGCGGTAACGTCTGCCGCTGCACCGGCTACAAAAAGATTATCGAGGGCATCTCGCTGGCCGCTGCGGTGCTCCGCGGCGAAAAGCAGATCGACGAGGACCTGGAGCGCGGCGATGACTACGGCGTGGGCAAGCGCGCTTTCCGTATCGACGTGCGCAAGAAGGTGCTCGGTGAGGGCAAGTACCCCGACGACATCGACGGGCTCGATCAACCGGGCCTGACCTATGCCAGCGCCGTGCGCTCCAAGTATCCGCGCGCCCGTGTGCTCTCCATCGACACCTCCAAGGCCGAGGCCCTGCCCGGCGTGGTGGGCATCCTGCGCGCCGAGGACGTGCCGGTCAACCAGGTCGGCCACCTTATCCAGGACTGGGACGTCATGATTGCGGCGGGCGATATCACCCGCTGTGTGGGTGACGCCATCGTGTTGGTGGTCGCCGAGGACGAAGCGACGCTCGAGAAGGCCAAGAAGCTCGTAAAGATCGATTACGAGCCTCTGGAGCCCGTGCGTAACATCGCCGAGGCCAGGGCTGCCGACGCCCCGCGCCTGCACGACAGCTTCTTTGCCTTTGGCAACACGGTGGAGCTCAAGGACAACGTGTGCCAGAGCCGCCATGTGACGCGCGGCGACGCCGCCAAGGCGCTGGCGGAGAGCGCGTTCACCGTGACGCAGCGCTTTACCACGCCCTTTACCGAGCATGCCTTCTTGGAGCCCGAGTGCGCCGTTGCCTTCCCGTATAAGAACGGCGTCAAGGTGCAGTCGACCGACCAGGGTGCCTACGACACGCGCAAAGAGTGTGCCCACATGTTTGGCTGGGACAACGAGCCCGAGCGCGTGGTCGTCGAGACCATGCTCGTGGGCGGCGGCTTTGGCGGCAAGGAGGACGTGTCCATCCAGCACCTGGCCGCGCTTGCTGCCTATAAGTTCCAGCGTCCTGTGAAGTGCAAGCTCACGCGTGCCGAGTCGCTCGCGTTCCATCCCAAGCGCCACGCCATGGACGGCACCTTTACGCTGGGCTGCGACGCCGAGGGCAACTTTACCGGCCTGGATTGCGAGATCAACTTTGACACCGGCGCCTACGCGTCGCTGTGCGGCCCGGTGCTCGAGCGCGCCTGCACGCACGCCGTCGGCCCCTACAAGTACCAGAACACCGACATTCGCGGCTTTGGCTACTACACCAATAACCCACCCGCCGGCGCGTACCGCGGCTTTGGCGTTTGCCAGTCCGAGTTTGCGCTCGAGAGCCTGATCGACTTGCTGGCAGAGAAGGTCGGCCTGGATCCGTGGGAGATCCGCTACCGTAACGCCATCGAGCCGGGCGAGGTTTTGCCCAACGGCCAGATTGCCGACTGCTCCACGGCGCTTAAAGAGACGCTGCTCGAGGTCAAGGATGCCTACTATGCGCATCCCGGACACGCCGGTATCGCCTGTGCCATGAAGAACGCCGGCGTGGGCGTGGGCCTGCCCGATGCCGGCCGCTGCAAGATTCGCATCGAGGACGGCGTGGCTGTGGTCTATGCCGCCACGTCCGACATCGGCCAGGGCTGCAACACCGTCTTTTTGCAGGACGTTGCCGAGGCATGCGGCCTGCCGCTTCGCTGCATTGCCAACGGCGAGTGCTCCACCGAGAACGCTCCCGACTCCGGCACCACGTCTGGTTCACGTCAGACGGTCGTGACCGGCGAGGCCGTGCGCGGTGCCGCCTTCCTGCTGCGCGATGCCATGCTTGATATCGAGGCCGGCAAGTCTGCGCCCGCCGCTCCCGTGAATGCGCATGGCGACGGCGTCAAGATCGAGTACGACGACGGTCGCGCCTATCAGCTGCACACGCAGGAGCTCGTCGCCGGCCAGGGTATGCATCCTCAGGATCCCGCGGCCGCCATCAAGGCGCTCGAGGGATGCGAGTTTGGCTACGTGTACCTGGAGCCGACCGACAAGCTGGGCGCCGACGTTCCCAATCCCAAGAGCCACATCTGCTACGGCTTTGCCACGCATGTGGTCATTCTGGACGATGACGGTCGCGTGAGCGAGGTCTATGCCGCGCACGATTCCGGCAAGGTGGTCAACCCCATCTCCATCCAGGGTCAGATCGAAGGCGGTGTGCTTATGGGTATGGGCTATGCGCTTACCGAGGACTGGCCGCTCAAGGACTGCGTGCCCCAGGCAAGGTACGGCACGCTCGGGCTGTTCCGTGCGCCCGAGATTCCGGATATCCACGCCATCTACGTGGAGAAGGACGAGCTACTGCCCGTGGCATACGGCGGCAAGGGCATCGGCGAGATCGCAACGATTCCCACGGCGCCCGCCGTACAGAACGCCTATCGCGCATTTGACGGCAAGCTGCGTCCGGATCTGCCCATGGTGGATACGCCGTACAGCCGCGCCCGTCACCGTGGGTAGGGCGCAGACGGCATTGCTGATGGGCCGTTCGCGCTCAGCATCAACTACATACGCTGCGCCTTTGGCCCCGGCTCCATCGCGAGCTGGGGCCTTTTGTTTGGAGCGGAGACAGCATCCCGGAATTCGGGCAATCCGGTGGTCAGGGGTTGAGCGAGCGTCGCGCTAAGGATGCCAAGCGTAAAACCTTCAATGAAAATGGCGTAAAAACTACATCTGTCATGGCGTAAAAACTACATTGAAAGTAGCGTAAAATCAGCATTGAGAATGGCGTAATTTCGCATATCGCGTGATAGAGAGGGACGGCCGTCTGTGGATGCACCAAAGAGATTGACCCAAAAGGGATATAGGCCCCGGCTCATAGAGGAGCGCCTCGACACCCTTATGCGGGCGTTTGGCTGTGTGGAGATCAACGGCCCCAAATGGTGCGGCAAGACCTGGACGGCGCTCTCTCGCTCGGCGAGCGTCTCCAGGCTCGATGAGCCTGCGCAGCGTGCGGCGGCAGAGGTCGACCCAAGCCTGGCGCTCATCGGCGATGCGCCACACCTGGTCGATGAATGGCAGGAGGTGCCCGAGGTTTGGGATGCCGCCCGGCGTTTCGTGGACGCGAGCGGCAACGAACGGGGGACACTTTTGCTCACGGGCTCGACCGCGCTCAAAAGCGAGGAGCGCAGCCATGTTCGTCATTCCGGCACGGGTAGGATCGCCCGTCTGTCAATGCGCCCCATGGCCCTGTGTGAGTCGGGCGACGGCGAGCCGCTCGTGTCACTGGCAAGCCTCTTTAAGGGCGAGGATTTTGCCCCTCAGCGTCGCGAGAGCACGGTGGATGACGTCGCCCGCTGGTGCTGCAGGGGCGGTTGGCCTGCAAATCTTGGGCTTTCGGAAGATCTTGCGCGAGAGACGGCAAGCCAGTACGTGCACTCGGTGCTCGACGTCAACGTGCTGGACGAGGGCATGTCGCCCGAGCTTGCACACGGCCTTTTGCGAGCTCTTGCCATGAACGAGAGCCAGGCTGTCACGTACAAGACGCTCGTAAAGGACGCCTCGTACGGTGAGGCGGGCCCCGACGAGAGGACCATCGCTGCGTACTTGGACCTCTTCAACAGGCTCAAGCTGACCGAGGACCTGTGCGGATGGGAGCCGCCCATGCGCTCGAAGGCCCGCGTTCGCGTGCGCCCCAAGCGCTACTTCTGTGACCCGTCACTTGCGGCGGCGTTGCTGGGGGCTACCCCTGAGCGGCTGCTTGGCGATATGCAAACGCTGGGGATGCTCTTTGAGAATCTCGTCCTGCGCGACGTGCGCGTGTTCCTTTCCACCTACGGCGGTGTCGACAACAGTGTCCATTATTTCCGAGATGAGAAGGGCCTTGAGGTCGATCTGATCGTTGAGCACGACGGGCGCTGGGGAGCCATCGAGGTCAAGCTGAGTGATGCGAAAGCAGACGATGGAGCGAGAAATCTCAAGGCGCTGGAGAGGAAAGTGCTCTCCAATCCTGCCGCCCAGAATGCCGCGCCGGCGTTTTTGGCGGTCGTGGTTGGAAAGGGGAGCATTGCCTACACACGCGACGACGGCGTGGCGGTGATTCCCATGGCGGCACTTGGGGCGTAGTGGTTTTGCGGGCGTGCCGTGCTTCCTTTACCGAAAATCCATTTGGTAAACCAGATGCTCGCGGATAGAATAAAGTTGACGGCAGCCCAAGGGTGATAGCTGGGCAGCGCCGTTGCTTGGTCAAGAGGTCAGTGCCTTAATGGCAGCGACTTGTTATGCTTCGAATGCTGCTTGAGTGCCTCGGAAAGTTCGATAAGCGCCGTGAAGAGCGAGACCAAAGCAACCAAGAGCTCTACGAGCTCTGATGGGCCCGGGATGACCGCTGATTCAAGTCACCGGGCCTAAATCTTTTTCATGCATTTGAATAGAGCGGGCGACTCTCTTGGGGCCGTCTGCATGGCGTGTGCCTGGCGCGCGTGGCATTGCGCTCCGATTTCATGTCCGCACGAGCGCCTAACCTTACGGCAATGTAGCCGCTTATGTAACAAGCGGCAAGCAACGGAGAAAGGCCCTAACCGTGTCAGCTGAAAAGACGCCGTGTATCTCGGCTATCGATACGACGAACTTTGCGCGCCAGATTGTGCTGGACTTTGAGTTTGCGCCGGTGCCAAAGCAGCGCCAGCGACGTGGGCTGCGTAATGAGATTATCGAGGTCGGCGCCGTCAAGCTCGATTACCACGGCAACGTTATGGGCGAGTTCTCGCAGTTTGTGCAGACGGAATTTACCGAAGGCGTTGCGTTTTCCGTCCGCGAGCTTACGGGGATATCGGCCGTGGACACTGCGATGGCCGATCCGCTCTACATGGTAATCAAAAGGCTCAGCGATTGGATCGGTCGCTACTCCGCACAGGTAGTTTGCTGGAGCGGGGCGGACCGTCGACAGCTTTTGACCGAGTGCCAGGCAAAGCACATCGATCTTTCCGCATTTCCTACGGATTGGGCCGACCTGCAGGCGTTTTACACCTCGATCATGGACGTGGGCAGCCACGGGTGCGTCTCTTTGAGTGACGCGGCGACGTGGTTTGGCATCGAGTTCGACGAGTCGACGGGTCACGCCCACAGCGCCCTTGCCGATGCGCGCGTGACCGCCAAGCTGCTCAAGCAGGTGATGGACGGGGACTACCGCGTGAGCCCGCGCGCCCAGGAAGTCCGCCAGCGGTGGGGGATGGGCGAGCGAGCTCAGACGCGCCTTTCTAGCAAGTGCCCCGAGCTGGGCGACCTGCTGCTGAAGCTGAAGGCGGCGGGAAGGTAGGCGGGTGCCCATTGGGCGTAAGCAGAAGGAATGGTTGCGGGAAGGATTCCAGAATCAGCATCAGAGGGCTGTGCTTGAGATGCTATTCAAGGACACGCTGACGCCCGCCGAGACCAGGCAGGTCAAGAGTATGGACACCGAGATGGCATCCATTGTCGAAGAACGGCTTGCTAACATGATTCGCTGGATGGGCAGGCATAGACCCGTGACGCTGCGCGCGTTATCGTTCACAATGAGGCGTACAGGCTGCCAGAGGTGAACAGTTCCGACGAGGTTCTGAGCAACTGCATCATCGAGATTATCGAGTAGTTCTACGAGAGGGATTTGGCGGCGTGGAGCAATCTAGTTTTACGCGTTTGCAGGAGGAAGCCGGTATGGCAGACGAACTTGTTTTTAGTGGCGGCGAGATAGTTTACACCATGCCTCAACTGCCCAAAGTTGCATCTGTGCCGCTGAACGGTAGCGCCGTGCTGGTTGGTTTTAAGGACGCTCCCGATGGGGAGGAGGTCCTCTTTGATTTTGACCCTCGGGCTGAAAAGGCTACGAAGCTCGACTATGAACTTGCAGCCGTTAGCGGGCTCCTCACGGGCGCGTTGAATATCCTGTGGCAGAAAGACTTCAACCTAGAGGGTGCCAAAGAGTGGGGCGACGAGAAGGTTGGCAAATTCGTTCTTACGATTGCCAAGTCTGCGGGTATGACAAAGGCGGATGCAACTCTAGAAGACGCTATTCGCTTTCTAGAGAAAGGGTTTCCTCTTGCCGCGGACAAGCTGACTGCCGAGTTTGGCGGCGGGCTCCAACATCATCTGCGGGATTTCTCGCACCACCCGAGCTTGGTTGGCCTTGCGTGTTCGATCCTCTCGCAATTCACGTGCAAAGGCTATGGCACCGATACGGCCGGCCGGTTTGTCGCCTTTGACCTGCCTGCCGCCGCCTTCGATCCTGACCGCCCTCTTATAGGCAGGAACGTTCCAGAGAAGATCGCGTTTGGCACTCTGTTCTGGGCAATGCATCTCGTGAGCGACATGGCGGGGTCTAGTTCAAACCCCGGTAAGGGGACGGGTATTCCCGGCGTTGTGCTGTCCCTGCTAAAGGAGCTCTCCTCCCTGCCTGTTTTTCAAGACATGCGGATTGCCTATAAGGGCAAGGATATTCGCATTCAGCAATGGATCTCAAAGCTGTTTAACGGAACGGCGTTCAAAACCGAGGACGGCAAGCCCATTCGCTTCGACCTTCGGACGGAAGTCGGTCTTTTCGATCAAGCTTTAAGCCAGGTGCCAGCAGTCGTGGCCAACGAGGTTATCGTTCGTTGTCTCTACATGCTTTCAAGGCTCAAGGCCGAGCTAGAACGTTGCGAAGTGAGTGATGTCTCCGGCTTGCGCAAGCTCAAGGCTTCGCATTTCATGCCCTACAACAGCAGGGCCCTCACTCGCATGGTCACGGTTTCGAGTACTTCGTTCGTTCTGGCGAATCTGGCGACGGCGGCGGTCAGGGCGGGTATCGAATGCGAGGGGAACAAGGTCGTGTTCGCCCAGAAGTTCTTCTTGCGAATAAACTACGTTGGAGTTGGACGCCTTGCGTTTGCACTCCATGCCGACTGGGGCTATATGGCGGAGGAAATGTCCGAGGCTTGGACTGAGCGCGCCAGGCGCCGCCAGGATATCTTCGATGGATTCCACTTTTATAGCCTAGATAGAGAGACGACGAGGATTGCCTTCTCGCTGAAGCTTGCCGCCATCAACTACGACTGCGGGAACGAGAAGAACGAAGTGCGCAAAGGGCAAAAGAGGAGCTGGGCCCGCGCGTGGCAGGATTCGGTCACGGATGGCCTAGGCATTGATGCAGACGGCTATTTTTTGAGCGAGGAAGATGCGTACGGAGCCCTTGAGGCTATTTCGCGGCAGCGAGGCGGCAAGGTGCGCGCCTTGCTGATCGCTCAGGAGCTGGTTGAGTTTCGCCCCTATTTCCAGATAGGAGATGAAGAGAAGAAGGAATACAAAGGTTTGAAGGGGAGCGGGGCTTGGGTTAAAGATGAATTTCCCAGGAGACAAGACGCGGTTGATTTGGACGCCGTGCGTTCCCTAGAGAAGCAATGCGGGGCGCATATCCGTGAGCTCTCAGGTACATTGCCAAAGGTCTTGGTAGGCGGCGCCATTGCCGTGGCGGCGGCCCTGGGCACAGGAGGAGTGGCCGCGGCATTGGCTCCGGATATTGCTGTCGGTATCTTTGGAGGCTCGTTTGTCGGCCTTCACGGGGCTGCGCTCGTCAATGCGAGTCTTGCTGCTGCTGGCGGCGGCGCCTTGGCCGCCGGCGGCATGGGCATGGCCGGTGGCACCGCTTTAATTGCTGGCGGCGGCGCTGCGTTTGGCCTTTTGGGTTCTAGCGGCGTTGCCCTGGCGGCGTCGATGGGGGAGGACTATGCGCAGTTCGTGCTCGTTGAATGCTCAAGGCTTCTCGCATTTCTTGATGTGGCAACTGACCGCTGCCCGCATGAGGGAGCCATTTTGGTGCAGAAGGCGGCCGAGGCCGTGCAGCGCAGCATCGCTGGTGTTGAGGAGGATGTCGAGAAGGAGAATGGAAAGGGGGACCGCAGGAATGGCAGGTTGCTTAAGCAGTTGAAGAAGGGTCTTGGGTATTTGACTTCGACCCTTAAGCAGATCGAGAAGATGCAGAAGCGCCTTGGTGCCGCCGGTGAGAGCGAGCCGCTCAACAGCTTGCCAGCATCGGGTGGCGAATAGGTCGGGGCGATTCGGCTGCAATTCCGTGTCATCATCGCCACCGCTTAAGATGGTCCCGTGTTTGCCCATCTTTTTGCGAGGCGCGATGAGCATGTCGGCGACTTGCTCGATGTCTGATTTGCCCTTCGATCAGTTCTTGTCGAGCTCCTTTGGGCGGGAGGGGCAGCGATCTAGATATCCGCTCTTGGCATATGAGACAAGAAACCCGTAAGTCCGTGGCAATGTCAAAAGGCATACACAAGTGTCAGTCTTTTGACATCGTATGATTTTGGGGAGTGGCGCGCAGCGATCGCGCGCCACCCTGACGGCGTAAGCGTTTGCTTGCGTTGTAAAATCTAACGATATGAGCATCCCGGTTGCTTCTGTGCTTCGATGCTCTCGTCTTTGGCACCCTCCGCTCAGTGGGGGACTGACTGCAAACGGCGTAAACAAGAAAGAGGAGACAACCGCAAATGAAAGCAACCGAGGCAAATCTACTCGACCTTATGGGCGTGGCGAAGATGCAGTTCGTCATTCCCGTGTACCAGCGAATTTACTCGTGGAGTGTAAAAGAGTGCGAGGTGCTTTGGGATGACGTCATGCGAGCGGGTCGTGATGGCGTATCGCACTTCGTGGGGTCAATGCTTTATATCCCCGAGTCCGAGAGCTCTGCCACGAGCATTTCGCGCGTGCTTCTGATTGACGGACAGCAGCGCATGACGACGTTTTCGTTGATGATTGCAGCTTTGGCTGACTATTTGGAGAGCAACCCCGACAAGGCTGGCTTCCTTGGCGACCTCAAAATCTCGGCGCTGAGGAAAAATTACCTCTTTAACGATGACGACTACAACGGTCTGGCACGCTACAAGCTGGTGCTCTCGCAGGACGATAAAGAGACGCTGTTCTCCATCGTGTCTGGGGCTCCCGTGCCAGATGAAAAATCGGATCGCATTGTCGAAAACCATGCGTTCTTCCGTGAAAAGATGCACGGGAAATCATTCGACCCTGCAAGGCTTTGGGCGGGGCTAAACCGCGTGCAGGTCATCGACACTAAGCTCACCGCTGGCGTTGATAATGCCCAGCTCATATTTGAGTCCATGAACTCCAAGGGCAAGCCGCTCACGCCCATTGACCTCATCCGTAACTACGTTCTAATGTCGCTTCCCAACGACGAACAGACCAATCTTTATGAGGGTTATTGGCATCCACTCGAGTGCTTGTTCGGAAAAGGCGGCGAGGACGAGTTCAATGCATTTATCTGGTACTGGCTGTGGCTTAAAGTTCCCAATAGGATGCCGAAGGAGAACGAGGCCTACTACGAGTTTAAGCGCTATTTCGCCGACGACTACGATGGTGACACCGAGGGCCTGCTTAAGGAGCTGCGAGGGTATGCACATAGATACGCCAGTCTGTTCCTTGGTAAGGAGAAGGACGACGGACTGCGCCGAGTGTTCGGCAGAATCGTAAGCCTCGATGTGAAGCAGATAAGGCCCCTCTTAATGTTGCTTTATTCGGTTTACGAGGGGAATGGACTAGACCGCAATGCGTTTTTACGTATCTGCGAGACTATCGAGTCGTTTCTGTTCAGGCGAGCGGTTTGCGGCAGACTTACCACGGGCCTAAATAATTTCTTTGCCGGCATGTATCGCAATCTCGAGCAGCAGGACGATATCGAGGAGTACGTTACGGCGATGCTCCTTATCCACAGCAGCGGTATGACCGCATACTTTCCGACAGACGAGCATTTTGTCGAGGAGTTTAAGACGCGTGACTGCTACAACCGCTTCTCTAAAAAGCGCTATTACCTGGAACGCATGGAGAACTGGCACCACCCGAAGGAGTCCATCTCAGCCGACGATTACCAGATCGAGCACATCATGCCCCAGACGATCGATGATGAGCACGGCTGGAAGGAATCGCTTGGTGAGAACTGGGAAGACGTCCACGACAGGCTGTGCAACAACTTGGGAAATCTTACGCTGACGGGCTACAACCAGGAGTACTCAAACCGGTCGTTCTCGGACAAGCTCAATCTGCCTGACGTCGGATTTAAGTGCAGTCCGCTCTACCTGAACAAGTCGATCGCCTCGCGTGAAAAATGGGGTGAGGAAGAGATTGGACAGCGCGCGGACGAGCTGGCGAAAGAGGCGTGTGAGATATGGAAATATCCCGACCTTCCGGCAGACGTCGTCGACAAGTACCGTCCTTCTCGCGGGGAGTCTGATGAGGCTCCTATCTGGACTCTGCAGGAGAATCACCCCACCTTTGCCGAAGGTGGGCTCAACCAGAAGCTTTTCGATGAGGTGCGCGAGTCCGTTCTGAGTGGTAACCCTTCGTGGGAGTCCTACATAGCTAAGTACTATGTAGGCTTCAGGTCGGGCAAGCGAAAACTGCATGCCGTGTTAGAAGGCAGGACCAGCAACGGTGGTTGGATCGCCGTTGGCCTGGCAAAGAGCGTGGACGACCTAATTGATCCAGAGGACATGTGTCAGGACAAACGCGCACAGGGCGGATTTGGCCCGGGCTTACCCACTTACGTTGCGCTTCGGAACGCCGATGACATTCCTGCGGTGCTCGATCTCATAAAGCAGTGCTAGGTTGAAGGCCGGGAATCTAATTCCCGGCCCTTGCCAGCTCAAAATCGTCGATGGCCCATTCGCCCGTCTACGCCCCCACAATCCCGCGAGTCGCTTGATTTGGTTTACGGCCCTCAGTTTTCGGCATCTGTTACTCGTCGTCTCCGTCGTTGGGGTCGCCCTTGAGGGTGTTGATGTCCAGGTACTGGTTATCGTCCTCTTTTTGCTGGGTCTCCGACTCCGCTTGGGTGGGGCCGCGGAACAGCTGGAATCCCTCAAACGCAATGACGCCGAGCAGGGCAATGACAATGGCGATAAAGGCAACCTTGACTGCCTGCGGAAATTCCGAGAAACGCAGTGCCTTTTCCTCGGCGTAATAATCGGCGAAGCGCTCTTCGCCCGTGCTTTTGGTATACGCCGGCGCGGACGCGGCCTCCGGGTCATATTCCGGTGCAGGCGTGGCAGCGTACGGATCGTTGGGATAATCGCTCGATGCGGTGCCATAATCCTCTGTCTCGATGCGACCGTTGCCAGCATAGCCATCGGAATAATCGGAATATGCCGTACCGCCCTCATAGTCTGCGGCGCTCGTGTTGGCGGCAAAAAGCGGGTTAACTGGAACGTCGAGCGCCGGCATGCCGGTAGAGGTCTCATCCAGATCGGCTGCGGCCCAGGAATCGTAGGCAACCTGACGGGCAACGGGCTCATCGAGCCTTGCGACCGGAGGCTTGCGTGCCGCAGGAACAGGCAACTGCTGGGCGCTGTACATAACGGTGCTGTCGGCCGATTTGCCCTGCGTCGCTGCTGCGAGAAATGCCGCCGTCTCGGACGGGTCGCTTGCGGGGCGGGGAGCGGGCGTGGGCGCCGAAGTGGGTGCGGGCGTAGGCGCGGGCGTCGAAACAGGCGACTGCGCAGGAGTCGGCGCAGATGCGGTCTTAGGCGCAAGTGCGGGATTGGGGCTTGACGGGCGAGCGCCGCCGCCCATGAGTTCGTCGGCGGTCCACGGGCGATCATCCATCACGTCGTCAAGGCTCAGCGAAAACAGGTCGTCTTCACTCTCATCGAACATGTGGTGCACATGTCCACCAATTGCCGGAATCAATCCGCGACCGGTGCATGATGCCTTGCTCAACGCCATTCTGTTCCATCCTTTCGAAATACTAATGACATCGATTATATGGAACTTCCCAAGCGGCTCGGTCTTGGATTCGTGCTTTCCAGAACTCGCGCCCAAAAGGGGAGGGGCAATCCAGGCGAGTGCCTACTTGTCGCCGGCTGCCGCCTTGGCCTCATTGAGGTAGCTATAGAAGCTGTACTTTGAGATGCCAAAGAACTCGCAGGCGCGCTCGCTCGACTTGGAAATGAGGAAGGCGCCGCGACGGTCGAGGTAGCCAATGGCACGAATGCGCTCGTCTTTGGTCATGAGCGCCGCGGGCTTGCCCACAAACTGCTCGCACTCGTGCAGCAGGTCCTCGAGCAGGTCGCCGATGTTCTTGGTAATGGGCTCTGGCTCGGTATAGCCCGTGCCGCCGGTGCCGGTAAAGGCATCGAGCGAGCGCTCAAAAGCCTTCATAAGCGTAATGTCAAAATTGATGCCCAAAATGCCGACGGGCTTGCCCTCGTCGTTGCGGATAAAGATCGTCGACGATTTGAGCAGCTTACCGTCGGTGGTTTTAGTGAGGTACGGCTCGCGGTCGTGTACATCGGTGGCGCCCTCGTGCATGGACTCAAACACGATATGGCTGGGGCCGTCACCCAGTTTGCGCCCGCTGACGTGGCCGTTTTCGATCACTACGATGGAGTGGTCCACGTCCTCGGTCTCCAGATCGTGGACGACGACTTCGCAGTTGGGGCCAAATTGGAGCGCCAGACCGTGTGCGAGGCGCTTGTAAAACTCAATCTGTGCGGGGGTCATGGGTACCTTCCTAAAAATTAGTTTGGGCTCACTGTGCCATAAACCACACATGACCGCAAACAAATCCATCAACAAGGCAATTCATGACCGTTCGGCGGCGAAAAAGTACCGATTACGGCAACAAACAATTCGTTAGATATACCAATCAAAAAGTGTGATAGAACATTACTAACAAACATTTTGTTTGGCATCCACATAAAAGTTCAGTCGTGTGAATGGGATCGGGCTGAAACGCGTATGCGGGGGCCGGCAAGAGAGGACTTAAGGAGTTCACCGTATGGCCGATAAGATCCAGTGGGCGGGCAACACGATGCCCAAGAGCGATGACAAGCACTTGGGAATCATGAGCCTCGACCACGTGAAGAAGGCCCGTGCCTTCCACCAGTCGTTCCCTCAATATACCGTTACTCCGCTTGCCCGCCTGGACGGTCAGGCTGCGCGCCTGGGCCTGTCCAACCTGTGCGTTAAGGACGAGAGCTATCGCTTTGGCCTCAACGCCTTCAAGGTCCTGGGCGGTTCGTTTGCCATGGCCAATTATATTGCCGACGAGACCGGCAAGGACGTTGCCGAGTGCACCTTCGATTACCTGACCTCCGATCAGCTTGCCAAGGACTTTGGCCAGGCCACCTTCTTTACCGCCACCGACGGCAACCATGGCCGCGGCGTGGCATGGGCTGCCAACAAGCTGGGCCAGAAGGCCGTCGTGCACATGCCCAAGGGTTCCACCAAGCCCCGCTTTGATAACATCGCCGCCGAGGGCGCCACGGTGACCATCGAAGAAGTCAACTACGACGAGTGCGTGCGCATGGCCGCCGCCGAGGCCGACGCCTGCGAGCGCGGCGTCATCGTTCAGGACACCGCCTGGGAGGGCTACGAGAAGATCCCGTCTTGGATCATGGAGGGCTACGGCACCATGGCTTCCGAGGCTGCCGAGCAGCTGCGCGAGATGGCCATCAACCGCCCGACGCACGTCTTTGTCCAGGCTGGCGTAGGCTCGCTGGCTGGCGCCGTGGTGGGCTACTTCACCAACCTGTATCCCGATAACCCGCCCACCTTCGTCGTGGTCGAGTGCGCGCCTGCCGCCTGCCTGTACAAGGGCGCTGCCGCCGGCGACGGCGACCCGCGCATCGTGGACGGCGACATGCCCTCCATCATGGCCGGCCTGTGCTGCGGCGAGCCCAACATTCTGGGCTGGGATATCCTGCGCAACCACGCCACCGCTTTTGTGTCCTGCCCCGACTGGGTCACCGCTCGCGGCATGCGCACCCTGGGCGCTCCCGAGAAGGGCGACCCGCGCGTCATCTCCGGCGAGTCCGGCGCAGTGACCACCGGCCTGGTCGAGACCCTCATGCTCGATCCCGAGTACGCTGAGCTCAAGGAGCTCATCGGCCTGGACAAGACGAGCTCCGTGCTCTGCTTCTCCACCGAGGGCGACACCGATCCCGACCAGTATCGCCGCATTGTTTGGGAAGGCGAATATCCCACTTGCTAATCGTTGGGGCGGAGTAAATAGGTATCGCTCCGCCACCTCACAGGTAGATTCCTTCGTTTGAAAGGTTATGAACAATGGCTAAAGAACTCGATTTCGACGCTATCAAGGCTGCTGCTGAGTCCCACCGTGCTGATATGACGCGTTTTCTTCGCGCAATGATTAGCCATCCCTCTGAGTCCTGCGAGGAGGGTGAGGTTGTTGCCTGCATCAAGGCCGAGATGGAGAGCCTTGGCTATGACGAGGTCAAGGTCGACGGCCTGGGCAACGTCATGGGCTTTATGGGCGAGGGCGACAAGATCATCGCCATCGACTCCCACATCGACACCGTCGGCATCGGCAACAT
>CAJMRE010000020.1 GCA_905215755.1 uncultured bacterium | reverse complement strand
CGATGTGGTGGGCGAGCGCCGAGAACGACTCGGGGTCGCAGATCACATCGGTGGTGACGTGGTAGACCGCCGTATCGGGGAATGCCTCTTCATCGAAGGGTAAGAGATAAGGGTCGTCGTCGACCTCGATGGCGATGCCGTACTGGGGCCAGTAATATGCCATGGGAACCTCCCTGCTCTTGGGCCAAAACTTCTATCGGCTTTGGCTGTCGATGCCGACCGTATCAGCCGCAACTTGACCAAAAGCTGACCAAATGCTTGACGGATTGACATCCCCGCAGGTAAAGGGCGGTAAAAAATACTTCAACTTTTTTCGAGCGACATTTTTCGATCGCTGGCGGCGGAACGATATGTGTCAAAAGCATCGCCTGCCGAGGAAACTCGGCCGTTCGCCGAATTGCATGCGCGTAAAAAACCTCAATTATGGAGGCGGTCTCGAACACGTCAACGAAACGATGCGGTAACATCTCCCTGCAAACACTGTAGTTAGCTAAAGGGGAGTCTGCATGTCTGCAACCATCAAACCCTTCACCGATGAGTTCGAGGAATACGGTCGCGACGAGTCTCGCTCGTCGGGCGAGGCTTCGAGCATTTCGTTTCCGACATCGGAAGACGAGGTGCGCGCTATCTTGCGGCAGCTCCATGCCGACGGTGTTTCGGTGACTGTCCAGGGTGCCCGAACGGGCCTCGCTGCCGGCGCCGTGCCTCATGGCGGGCATATCCTCAACACCTCGCGCATGAATCGCTACCTTGGTCTTCGCTGCGATGACGAGGGCCGGTTTCTGCTGCGCGTGGAACCGGGCGTCGTACTGTCGGAGCTGCGCAAACAGCTGGTCAAAAAGGCGCTGCCGACAGGCGGCTGGGACCAGGCGTCGCTTCGGACATACGAGGAGTTCCAAGCTGCCCCCGAGCAGTTCTTTCCCACCGACCCCACCGAGGCATCTGCCTGCCTGGGCGGTATGGCGGCGTGCAACGCCTCCGGCGCCCGCAGCTATGCCTATGGCCCCATGCGTCCGCATGTCACGGGCCTTCACGTTGCCCTGGCGGATGGTGACCTGCTCGAGCTTCACCGCGGTGAGGTTTTTGCTCAGGGCCGTCGCCTTTCACTTGTGACGGCGGAAGGACGTTCGCTTGAGCTCGATCTTCCTGACTACACCATGCCCAAGACCAAAAATGCTTCGGGCTATTATGTTGCGGACGATATGGACGCCATCGATCTCTTTATCGGCGCATGTGGCACGCTCGGCGTTATCACCGAGCTCGAGATCGCCCTGCAGCCTGCTTCCGCGGTTGTGTGGGGCGTGAGCTGCTTTTTCGATAGCGAGGACAAGGCCGTTGCCTTTACCGATTCCGTGCGCCCGGTCCTGTCCCACGCGGCTGCTATCGAGTATTTCGATGCGGGCGCCCTGGATATCCTTCGCCGCCAGCGCGAGCAGTCGACTGCTTTTGCCTCGCTGCCGGCACTCGACGATGAGGCAAAGGTCTGCGTCTACGTGGAGCTCGACTGCGACGACGAGGCACAGGCGACCGAGGAGCTGTACCACTTGGGATGGGTTTTGGAGCTTGCGGGCGGCCGCGACGACGCGACATGGGTTGCGCGCACCGAGGTCGATCGCGAGTGCCAGCGGTTCTTCCGCCACGCGGTTCCCGAGAGCGTCAACATGCTCATCGACGAGCGTCGCCGCACGGACCTCACCATTACCAAGCTGGGTTCGGATATGTCGGTGCCCAATGCACGTCTGGCCGATGTCGTCGCCCTCTATCGTCGCACGCTGGCCGAAAGCGGGCTTGAGTCTGCCGCCTGGGGGCATATCGGCAACAACCATCTGCATGTGAATATCCTGCCGCGCGACGCGCAGGATTATCGCGCCGGCGGCGAGCTCTTTGCCCAGTGGGCGGCCGAGATCACGGCCATGGGTGGTGCCGTCTCTGCCGAGCATGGCGTCGGCAAGATCAAGGCGGGCTTCTTGGAGACGATGTACGGCCACGAGGCCATGGTCGAATCGGCTCGACTCAAGCTCCAACTCGACCCTGCTGGACAGCTCGGCCGCGGCAACCTGTTTTCGGAGAAGCTCTTGGATGAACTCGTTCAGAAAGGGGGCGCGTGAAGATGAGCGAATTCCATATGGTGGTGTGCGTCAAGGCGGTGCCGGGAAGCACCGAGGTCAAGATGGACCCCAAGACCAATACGATTGTGCGTGACGGCAAGCAGGCGGTCATCAGCCCGTTCGATGCAAGCGCTCTGGAATGCGCGCTGTCGCTCAAGGATGACTTTATCGGCTTTGGCATGGATGTGCGCGTGACGGTGGTGTCGATGGGCATCCCCGCGACCGAGTCACTGCTGCGCGACTGCATCGCCCGCGGCGCCGATGACGCGCTGTTGCTGACCGATCGCGCCTTTGCGGGTGCCGATACCTTGGCTACCACCTATGCCCTCAAATGTGGCATCGAGGCGCTCGACGAGGACTTTGACCTGCTCATTTGCGGCAAGATGGCAGTTGATGGCGATACGGCCCAGATTGGTCCCGAGCTTGCCGGAGCCTTTGAGATTCCCTGCGTGACCGACGTGAGTTGCGTGCAGGGCGCGGGCTTTACGACCTGCGGCTCGCTGGCGCTTGTCCACGGCTGTGACGCCGGCGAGGAAACGGTGTATCTGGAGATGCCGTGCGCGATGACGACTGCCAAGGAGATTGGCCAGCTGCGCATGCCGAGTATCGCTGGCATTCGCGCGGCCGAGGAAGCGGACGTGCGCGTGGTCGGCGCTGCCGACGTGAACGCCGACCCCTCGCGTTGCGGTCTTGCCGGTTCGCCGACGCAGGTCGTGCGCTCGTTTGTGCCCGACCGCGACCAAACGTGTGAGACTGTTGAGGGCACGGCGTCCGAGCAGGCGGCAAAACTCGCCAAGATTATCGAGGGGATGGCATAGATGAGCGGACTGATTATCGATGGCGAAGCCTGCATTGGCTGCGGTCGCTGCGTTCGCGCCTGCGCCTCGGGCGGTATTGTGGTGGAGGGCGAGCGTCCCAATCGCTGTGCCCGCGTAACCGACGGCTGCATCCTGTGCGGCGGGTGCGTCGACGCCTGCCCCGTCAACGCTATTTCGATCGAGCGCGATGAGACCACCGGTGCGGTAGACCTTGACGCATATCGAGACATTTGGGTCTTCGTGCAAACTGACGAGCACGATGCCGTGGCATCCGTGGCCTTCGAGCTCGTGGGCAAGGGCCGCGAGCTTGCCGATGCGCGCGGCTGTCGCTTGGTGGCGCTGGTCGGCATGGGCCCCGAGGGCTCGCTCGGGGACCTGGAGCATCTGGTTTGCGCCGGTGCGGACGAAGTTCTGGTCTGTCGTGACGAGCGCCTGCGTCAGAACGACGCGGAGGTCTATGCTCGTCTCATCTGCGATTTGGTAGCCGAGCGCAAGCCCGAAGCCATTCTGTACGGTGCGACCGCCTTTGGCCGCGAGTTGGCGCCTGGCGTTGCCGTGCGCCTGCAGACGGGCCTTACGGCCGACTGCACCGTGCTTTCGATGGATACGGAAACGGGCTTGCTGCAGCAGACGCGCCCGGCGTTTGGCGGCAACTTGATGGCCACCATCATTTGCCCCAATCAGCGTCCCCAGATGGCAACGGTGCGTCCCGGTATCTTTGGAGCGCCCGAGTTTGACTACAGCCGCTCTGGCACGATTACCCAGGTATTCCTTGCGGAAGACGCCAAGGCTCGTGTCGAGATTTCGATTCCCGCTGAGGAATGGGGCCAGCAGGCTTCGATTGCCGATGCCGAGCGTCTAGTTGTTGTGGGTCGCGGTATCGGCTCCAAGAAAAACCTACCCTTGATGCGAAAGCTCGCCGAAGCCCTGGGTGCCGAGCTCGGCTGCACACGACCCGTCGTGGAGGCGGGCTGGCTGGAGTATCGCCACCAGATTGGCCAGACGGGCGTATCGGTTTCGCCCAGGCTTCTCGTGAGTATCGGTGTTTCGGGCGCCATCCAACATCTTGCCGGCATCGGTGGGGCGGAGTGCATCATCGCCATCAACGAGGACCCGGATGCCCCCATTTTCGGTGCTGCCCAGTACAAGGTTGTTGGGGACGCCGTCGAGGTCGTCGAGGAGCTGCTGGCCCAGCTTGAGCGCTAGGCGCGCGCCAGCCAGTCGCGCATCTCGTCCTTTAGGCGGCTCCAAGTTGCCTGCGTGGCGGGGTCGGTAAAGGGCCGCGTAATGCCAAAGGGCGCGTCGAGCAGGCGGTGGATATCGCCCTGTTCGCGCGCCAGCGCGCGGCTTGCTGGATAGACGAGCTCAAACATAAAGCAGATAAGCCCCACCAAGAAGTCGGCGGGCTCATCGCGCTCATCGCGTGCGACGCAGCGGTGCTCGTCAAAGGCGGCAAGTGTCGGCGACGAGAAACGGCTGCCGAGAAACGTCTTCTCGTCCACCTTGAGGATAGTGTCGACAGTGCTGTCGGCGATGGTGCGCATAATGTCGATCTTGTCGCCATCGCGCACGATATCGCAGAAGCTCCGCGTGCGCTCGTCGAGCTGCGCGGGTAGACGGAAATCGCTGTGATAGGCAATGCTCGCTCGGATGAGCTCATCTTCTGCCGGGTCATCGATAAAGTCGCGGATGCTCGTTACGGCGGGCGCGTCTGCAGGATTTTCGCCAAAGAGGACCTCGACACCCAACGCCGCATGGCTCATGCTCTCGGCATCCTTAAACGTGTCCCAGCGTCGCAGCTGCTCAAAGCGGCCCATATCGTGCAGCAGGCCGCAAAGCCACGCTAGGTCAATGACCTGCGGTGACCAGTCCTGTTCGCGCGCCACGGCATCGCATGCCTCGGCAACGTGGTACGTATGCTCGATTTTGAGTGCGATGCGCGGATTGGCGGCATCGTAAGCATCGGTATAGCGTTTGAAGGCCGCGATCGCCCGGCCCCGATCGATAGCTGTCATAATGACTTCCTAAAAAGCTGTGTCTTTCGATCCGGTGGCAATTGTAGGTGAACTCGGTTGCTGCCGGGCGATGATTCTGCCGCATCGTTGAATGCGGCTCGGAAAGCTTGTCGGGACGAGGAACGCTATGGTGCTCAAAATCGTTAAAACCGTCTGGCCGGTGATGCTTACCTATGTTGCGATAGGCGCGCCGTGCGGAATGATCATGGCGCAGACGGGAATGGAACCCTGGATGGTTTTTGCTCTGAGCAGCACGTTCGTGACGGGCAGCGGACAGTTTATGGTCTGCAATCTATGGCTGGCAGGTGTGCCTGCGGCGTCGATTATCATAAGCGTCGCCGCAATCTCCTCGCGTTTTGCGCTTTACTCGGCATCGATTGCACCGCATCTGAGGGGTGCCTCGAAGCGTCAGACGCTGGCTGTTGCCGCGACACTTACCGAGGAGGCATATGGCATCTCGCTTGCCAAGCTGGTTGAAGGGGAGGACTGGGGTCCGCTCGAGTCCTTTGTGCTCAACGCGATCCTCATCGCAACATGGGGCGTTTCGTGTACGACGGGCGCCATCGTCGGCGCCGTTGTCGATGTTCCCACCGCTATTGCGGGTTTTGTCTGCACATCGCTCTTTATCTGCCTGCTCTTTTCGCAGCGGCTGTCGCGCGGCAATGTCGTAGCTGCCGGTTTGGCTGCGGTGTCCGTCGCCATATGCAAGTTCTTGGGATGGACGAATATCGCCGTGCCGGCAAGCGTGCTCGTCGGCGTTGCCGCGGCGCTTGCGTGCGATGCTCTCGCCGAAGGAAGGGGTGCTCGCGATGCCCGTTAATGAGTTTTTGGTCCTGTGGCTGTCGTCATGGGCGGCTATCGCGTTTTTCCGTATTGCCCCGGCGTTTGCCTTGCGCGGGAGAACGCTGTCGCCCCGCGTTACCGAAGCCTTGGGTTATATTCCGCCTGCCGCCTTTGCGGCGCTGGTCGCCAACGATTTGATAAGCCCTGGCGCTTTCGACGCCGGCTTGTGGCAGGGCTTGATTCCCTGGATTGCGGCTGCCGGCGTCGTGGCGGTGGCAATCAAGACAAAGTCGATGTTGTGGTGCTGCGTCTCGGGCATCGTGTTCTATATCGTTTTGAGCCTTGTATAAAAGCAGGGCGCGCTTACCGTCCTGGTCGACGAATCGAATTTCTCACCGAGCCGGTCTGCTTCTTCTGGTACCATGGTCAAACTTTACTGTAGCAAAGTGTGACGTGGGCTTTTGTTCCGCGTCAGCGGAAATGGGGGTTTCATGGCACAGGAAGCGACCGCCAACGAGCAAAAGAAATTCAAAGTCCCGCGTATCCCGGGTGACATCATGATCTATCCCATGATCGTTGGCCTTTTGCTCAATACCTTCTGCCCGCAGGTCTTTGAGATCGGCGGCTTCTTTACCGCCGCCTGCCGCGGCGGCTCCAATACCATCGTCGCTGCGATTCTGCTCTTCGTGGGCGCGGGCATTAGCTTTAAGTCCACGCCGGGCGCCATCAAGACCGGTATCGTCGTGCTGATCCCTAAGCTTGTGGTGGCAGCCGCGTTGGGCCTGGGCGTCGCGTACTTCTTTAACGATAACTTTTTGGGTCTGAGCTCGGTTTCCATCATCGGCGGCATTACGTTTTGCAACATGGCGCTCTACACGGGCATCATGGGCGAGTTCGGCGATGAGTCCGAGCAAGGCGCCGTGGGTATCCTGTTCTTTACGGCCGGCCCTGCCGTTACCATGATCATCCTGGGCGTCTCGGGTCTCGCCAACATCCCCGTCGGTACCATCATCGGCTCCATACTGCCGCTTGTTATCGGCATGGTCCTGGGCAACTTGTTCCCGTTTATCAAGAACCTGCTGGTCCCCGGCGCCAATCCCGCGATCGCCGTTATCGGTTTTCAGCTCGGTGCGTCCATGAGTCTTTCGAGCTTTATCACCGGCGGTATTTCCGGTATCTTGCTGGGCCTTGTCACGCTGTTTGTCGTCGGTCCCATTACCTTTGCCTTCGAGCGCCTGTGCGGTGGTAACGGCAAGGCGGCCGTTGCCTGCTCCACTATCGCCGGCACTGCCATGACCACGCCGGTCGCCCTCGCCGAGGTCGCTCCGCGCTATGCCGAACTTGCGCCCACCGCGTACGCCCAGATCGCCACCGCCGTCATCATCACGGCAATCATGGCTCCGATTCTGACCGGCTGGGTCGACAAGAAGTTCTGTCAAGGCAAGGAGGATCTGTCGCCTGCCGGTGTCGAGGCCATCGAGGAAGCCGTCGCGACCGACATCGATGGCGAGTAGCAATCGGTACCCATCAATGATGCCGGCGTGCAACTCGCGCCGTTTGAGCGCCCGAACGAAAGCTGTCTTGCAGTGACGTTCGGGCGCTCTGCTATTATTCCCCTTATCCCTGCGGAGTAGGGGGTGTTTGTTGCCCAGATTCGAATTGGGCGATTCTGGCCACTTAGATATTGAAGGGATGGCGCTAGTGGTTAAGGCACTCAAGATAGAGATATTCGTGCTATGCATGATTGTTCTTATCGGGCTTGCCGCACGAAGCCGCCGCTCCTTGTTCTCGAGCACCCAGCAGCTCTTGTTTAGCATGCTCGGCTACACCTCCGCTGCCTACATTTTCTTCGATATGATCTGGACGCTCTCGGACGGCGTGAGCACTCCTGTAGGCATCACGGCCAACTGGATTTCCAACGCGGTCTCGTTTTCGCTGTTCGCCATCGCGTGCCTCATTTGGTTTTTGTATTCCGAGACAGTGCAGGGCTCTCGCCTTTTGTCCGCGCGCTATAGGGTGGTGCTTGTAGCGTTGCCTACGGCTCTGGTGGTCGTGCTGGCGTTTGCCAGTTACTGGACGCACGCCCTGTTCTATATCGATTCGCAGGGCGTGTATCGTCGCGGAGCGCTTTATATGATTCAACCTATCGTTAGCTACTGCTACGTTATATATACGTCCTTGCATGCCTTTATTCAGGCTCGAAAAGTCGAAAGTCTGCAAAAGAAGGCCATTTATCGCACCCTCGCCTTTTTTGCGGTTCCCGCTCTGGTGGGCGGTACCTTCCAGGTTTTGTTTTCGGTACCGGGCCTTTGTGTCGGTATAACGCTGAGCATCCTGCTGCTCTACATCATCTACCAGGAGCAGCTGATCTCGACCGACCCGTTGACTGGCCTTAACAATCGCAACCGTTTTGAGACCTATATGCTGTCGCTCTTTTCAAATGTGGATCAGGCCGAAGATGTATATCTGCTTATGATGGACGCCGACGGCTTTAAGCAGATTAACGATCGCTATGGGCATGTGGAGGGCGACCATGCTCTTCAGGTCATATCTGCTGCGCTCAAAGAGGTCTGCTCGGCGTCAGGTGGCTTTATCGCGCGTTATGGCGGCGATGAGTTCGTGGTGCTCCAGAAGGCTGCGGCGGAACAGGACATCATAGACCTGTGTTCGGCGATTAACGACGAGCTCGCTCGTGCCGAGGTGCCGTATGCATTGCGGATGTCCATCGGTTACGCGCGGGTCGGCGATAGTGTTGATACCTGGCAAGACTTACTTCGCGCTTCCGATGCGGAGCTCTACCGCGTCAAGGCCGAGAAAAAGAAAGCCGGCGTCCAGATACGCTAGAAAAAAGGGGCGCACGACCGTTGCGATGGTCATGCGCCCCTTTTGCGTTTGTGGGGGCCACCGGCCATGATGCCCAGGCGCGATGCGGCAAGACGGGCATCTGCTGCCGCGACTCGGTACGAAATCAACGAGAACCAGTGCACTCCATTAAGCTAAAGTGTGCGAACGCCCTCTCTAAAAAGGTGAGTTCGTTAGGCTTTTTTGGGTTTGTTGACGATGATGATGCCGCCGCAGACCAACAGCAGGGCAACGATGACGGTAACGGGGCTCGTGTCAGCGCCCTCGCCGAGCAGCAGCGCGCTCAGCAGCACACCAAAGACGGGGTTCATAAAACCAAAGACCGAGACGCGGCTGACGGGGTTGACGGCAAGTAGGCGCGACCACAGCGAGTAGGCGACCGCGGAGATAAGCGCCATGTAGATGATGAGCGCGACGGCGGGGGCAATCGCCGTGGGGGAGAGCGCGCCACCCATCAAAGAGCCGATGGCGGTGAGGACCAGGCCGCCGACCAAGAACTGCCACCCGGCAAGCAAAACGCCGTCGTGCTCGCGCGAGAAGATGCCGATCAGGCAGGTCGAAAGGGCACCCGCGACGGTGGAGGCCAGGATGAAGCCCTCGCCGTCGAGCGTAAAGCCAAAGGTGCCGTCCACGCCCGAAAGGTTGACGAGTGCGACGCCGGCAAAGCCCAGTACGCAGCCGAGCACCTTGGCCGTATTGAGCTTTTCGGTGCGAAACGCCAGAGCGGCAAAGAGGATAGCCAAGAAGTTGGCGCTGGCCTCGATGATGGAGCTTGACATAGCGCTTGCACGGGAGAGACCAAGGTAGAAAAAGAAGTACTGGCCAATGGTCTGGAAGAGCGACAAGATGCAGATGGGCTTGATATCACGGGCTTGCGGAACGAGCGGTCGGCGCTGGGCCACGCTCATGCCAACAATGACCAGCATGCCGGCAAGGGTGAAGCGCAGACCCGCGAAGAGCAGCTGCGAGGCGCTGTCGTGCGCGGGAATGCCAAAGAGGCCGTAGCCGATCTTGATGCAGGGGAAGGCGGAGCCCCAGAGCGCGCAGCAAACGAGACAGCCCAGGATGAGTCCGGGCAGGGTGGCGAGATACGGCTTGCGGCTTTCCATGATGTCCTTTCTACATGCGCGAAGCAAAAAAGAACCCGCCACCGGATGTGTCGGTGGCGGGTGATGTTACCCGAAGGGATTGTACCCGATGGGACGCATTAAGCGAAGTAGGCTACGCCGCTCTCAAAGATCGGCATGAACTTGTCGCCGGGGACATGCTCGGGCACGTTACGGTACAAGTTGTCGCCGCGACGCTCGGCATGGCCCATCTTGCCCAGGACGCGGCCGTCGGGGCTCGTGATGCCCTCGATGGCGAGTGCGGAGCCGTTGGGGTTGACGGAAAGATCCATGCTGGGATTGCCGTCCTCGCCCACGTACTGCGTGGCGACCTGGCCGTTGGCGATTAGTTGGGCGAGCACTTCGTCATTGGCGACAAAGCGGCCCTCGCCGTGGCTGATGGCGACGGTGTAGGGGTCGTCCAGGCTACACTGCGACAGCCACGGGGACAGGTTGGACGAGATGCGGGTGCGCACCAGGCGGCTCTGATGGCGACCGATGGTGTTGAACGTCAGCGTGGGCGCATCGGGCGTGGCGTCGACGATGTCGCCGTAGGGCACCAGGCCGAGCTTGACCAGGGCCTGGAAGCCGTTGCAGATGCCCAGCATCAGGCCATCGCGGGCCTTGAGCAGGTCGCGGACTGCCTCGGTGACCTCGGGAGCGCGGAAGAACGCCGTGATGAACTTGGCAGAGCCGTCGGGCTCGTCGCCGCCCGAGAAGCCGCCGGGGATCATAACGATCTGGCTTGCACGGATGCGGCGGGCAAGCTCGTGGGTGCTCTCGGCGACGGCCTCGGGCGTGAGGTTGTTGATCACGAAGGTGTCGGCCTCGGCACCGGCGGCACGGAAGGCGCGGGCGCTGTCGTACTCGCAGTTGTTGCCGGGGAACACGGGGATGATCACGCGCGGGCGGGCGATCTTGGCGCCGCCGTACACGTGGATATCCTTGGCGCGGAAGTCGATGGTCTCGACCTCGGGGGTCTCGCCGGCGCTGCGGTAGGCGAAGACGCCCTCGATGCCGCTCTCCCAGGCCTCCTGGAGCTCGGCGAGCTCGATGACCTCGGAGCCGGTGTCGATGACATAGCCCTCGACGGTGGTGCCCAGGGGCTCGACGACAACGCCGTCGGCGACCTCGGGCAGCTCGGCGTCCTCGGCGAGCTCGACGATAAAGCTGCCGTAGAGCGGGGTGAAGAGGCTCTCCACGTCTACATCCTCGGCAAGCTCGATACCGATCTGGTTACCGACGCACATCTTAAAGAGGCTCTCGGCGCCGCAGCCGTAGCCGGGCGTGGATATGGCCAGGGCGTTGCCGGTAGCAGTGAGCGCCTCGACGGCGTCAAACGCGGCGAGCAACTGCTGGGCGTCGGGACGGTAGTCCTCGCCATAGGTGGCGGGGGCGATGCGGACGACGCGGTGCGTGAGGCCCTTGAACTCGGGCGAGACGGCGCGGGCGGCCTTGCCCACGGCGACGGCGAAGCTGATCAGGGTCGGCGGAACGTTGAGCTCGCCGGTCTCGTCCTCAAACGAACCGCTCATGGAGTCCTTGCCGCCGATGGCGCCGGCACCCAGGTCGACTTGGGCCATGAGGGCGCCCAGGACGGCTGCCGTGGGCTTGCCCCAGCGCTCGGCCTCGGTGCGCAGACGCTCGAAGTACTCTTGGAAGGAGAGGTAGGCGCGCTTGTGCTCAAAGCCGGCGGCAACGAGCTTGGCGATGGACTCGACCACGGACAGGTAGGCGCCCGCAAACTGGTCGGCCTCCATCAGATAGGGGTTGAAGCCCCATGCCATGGCGCTCGCCGTGGTGGTCTCGCCGTCCACGGGGAACTTGGCGACCATGGCCGAGCTTGGGGTGAGCTGCGTCTTGCCGCCAAAGGGCATGAGCACGGTCGCGGCGCCGATGGTGGAGTCGAAGCGCTCGGAAAGGCCCTTGTTGGAAGCGACGTTGAGGTCGGTGACGAGCGAGGTCATGCGCTCGGCGAGCGTGGTGCCGGCCCAGCTGGGCTGCCACACGCTGCGGGCACAGACGTGGGCGACCTGGTGCTTGGGCGCACCGTTGGAGTTGAGGAACTCGCGGGACAGATCGACGATGGCGACGCCGTTCCATGCCATGCGCATGCGCGGCTCGGCGGTAACCTCGGCGATAGCGGTCGCCTCCAGGTTCTCCTCGGCGGCGTAGCCCATGAACTCCTCGACGTCACCGTCGGCGACGGCGCAAGCCATGCGCTCCTGGGACTCGGAGATAGCGAGCTCGGTGCCGTCCAGGCCGTCGTACTTCTTGGTCACGGTGTCCAGGTCCACGTACAGGCCGTCGGCAAGCTCGCCCACGGCGACTGAGACGCCGCCGGCGCCAAAGTCGTTGCAGCGCTTGATCAGACGGCAGGCGTCGCCGCGGCGGAACAGGCGCTGCAGCTTGCGCTCGACCGGGGCGTTGCCCTTCTGGACCTCGGCACCCGAGGTCTCGATGGACTCGGTGTTCTGGGTCTTGGAGGAGCCGGTGGCGCCACCGATGCCATCGCGGCCGGTGCGGCCGCCCAGCAGGATGATCTTGTCGGTGGGGGCGGGGCACTCGCGGCGCACGTGGTTTGCCGGGGTAGCGCCCACGACGGCGCCGACCTCCATGCGCTTGGCCACGTAGCCGGGGTGATAGAGTTCGTTGACCTGGCCGGTGGCAAGGCCGATCTGGTTGCCGTAGCTGGAGTAGCCGGCGGCAGCGGTGGTCACGAGCTTGCGCTGCGGCAGCTTGCCCTCGAGCGTCTCGGAAACCGGGACGGTGGGGTCGCCGGCGCCGGTGACGCGCATGGCCTGGTACACATAGCTGCGGCCCGAGAGCGGGTCGCGGATAGCGCCGCCCACGCAGGTGGCGGCACCGCCGAAGGGCTCGATCTCGGTCGGGTGGTTGTGGGTCTCGTTCTTAAACAGGAACAGCCAGTCCTGGTCCTCGCCGTCGACATCGACCTTCACCTTGACGGTGCAGGCGTTGATCTCCTCGGACTCATCGACATCGGTCATGACGCCGGTCTTCTTAAGATACTTGGCGCCGATGGTGCCCATGTCCATGAGGCAGACGGGCTTGGCGTCGCGGCCGAGTTCGTGGCGCATCTCCATGTAGCGGTCGAAGGCTTGCTGCACCACGGCGTCGTCGATCGTCACGTCGTCCAGGACGGTGCCGAAGGTGGTGTGGCGGCAGTGATCGGACCAGTAGGTGTCGATCACGCGGATCTCGGTGATGGTGGGGTCGCGGTCCTCATCGCGGAAGTACTGCTGGCAGAAGGCGATGTCCGCCTCGTCCATGGCAAGGCCGCGATCGGCGATAAAGGCGGCAAGGCCGGCCTCGTCGAGCTCGCGGAAGCCGTCGAGCACCTCGACGGGCTGGGGCTCGGGGGTCTCCATGTACAGCGTCTCGGGCAGGTCGAGCGAGGCGATGCGCGCCTCGACGGGGTTCACCACGTAGTGCTTGATGGCCTCGATGGCGGCTTCGTCCAGAGCGCCCGAGATGATATAGACCTTGGCGGAGCGCACGGCGGGGCGCTCGCCCTGGCTGATGAGCTGCACGCACTCGCTGGCGGAGTCGGCGCGCTGGTCAAACTGGCCAGGCAGGAATTCGACGGCAAAGACGGCGCCATCGCTTGCGGGGAGCTCGTCGTAGGTCACATCGACCTGGGGCTCGCTAAAGACGGTCGGCACGCAGGAGCGGAAAAGCTCCTCGTCGATGCCCTCGACGTCGTAGCGGTTGATGATCCTCAGGGCCTCGATGCCCTTGATGCCGAGAATTTCGGTCAGCTCGCCCTTGAGCTGCTGAGCCTCGACGTCGAACCCGGGTTTCTTCTCCACGTAGATACGAGAGACCATTGGTTCCTGCCTTCCTGATCGGTTGGGCGTACGGTACGGTATGCGGCAGCGGTCGGTTTGCGGGGTCTGCCCTGCGGTCGCCTTGAGCCACATGTTTGTAAACCTCACTATGATACGACAGCTCGCGGCGCGTTGAGGACGGCGAGGGTGCTACAGTGAAGCGCAAACAAGAGAAAGGCATCACATGGCATTCGTTTCGCTCGCCATCATCGCACTCGTGGCCTTTGCGAGTCCTTTTATCGCCTCGGCGATTCCCGGAAAACCCGTTCCCGAGACGGTCTTTTTGCTCGTGCTCGGCGCGGTGCTGGGACCCCATATGCTCGGCGTCATCCATGTAGATGCTGAGGTCTCGCTTGTGTCCGAGCTGGGCCTGGCCTTCTTGTTCCTGCTTGCCGGCTTTGAGATCGACCCCAAGAGCATCACGGGCGTCGAGGGGCGCTACGGCTTGGCGACGTGGGTCGTCACGTTTGGTATCGCCTGGCTTGCCGTGCGCTTTACCCCGTGGTTCTCAGTCAGTCATTTCGACGGTATCGCCGTGACGCTTGCCCTCACTTCGACGGCGCTCGGCACGCTCGTGCCCATCATGCGTGAGCGCTCGCTCACTGGCACGCGTGTGGGCGACTCGATTCTCGCGTATGGCACCTGGGGTGAGCTCGGCCCTGTGCTCGCCATGTCGGTGCTGCTGTCTGCCCGCACTGGCATCCAAACGCTCGTAATCCTTGGCTTGTTTGCGGTGGTTTGCGTGTTGCTGGCTGTGGTCCCAAGCCGCTCCAAGCGTGTCGGCAGCCGCTTCTTTGCGTTTGTCGAGGAACGCGCCGATACCACGTCGCAGACCTTCGTGCGCCTGACGGTGCTCATCCTGGTCACACTCGTGGCGTTCTCGGCCGTCTTTGATCTCGACATCGTGTTGGGTTCTTTTGCCGCCGGCTTTGTCTTGCGCTATATCATCCCCGAGGGCAACCATACGCTCGAGACCAAGCTCGATGGCCTGGCCTACGGCTTTTTGATTCCGGTATTCTTTACCGTATCGGGCGCAAAGATCGATCTGACGGCCGTGGCGTCGCGCCCGGGTCTGCTCGTGGGCTTTATCGTGGCGTTGTTGATTATTCGTGCCGTGCCCATTCTTATTTCTATGAGCATTTGTCCTGCGACGCGCGATGTGTCGGCGTATGGTCGCATTACCGTGGCCCTGTACTGCACCACGGCCCTGCCGATCATCGTTGCCGTGACAAGCGTTGCCGTCAACGCGGGCGCGCTGTCGCAAGATATTGCGTCGGTCATGGTCGCTGCCGGTGCCATCACGGTGTTCTTGATGCCGTTGCTCGCGCAGCTCTTCTACCGCGTGGTCGACGCCGCGCCGGTCGCCGCCGTGGCAGAAGTTGCCGAGCATCCATCCGATGCGCTCGACATCCTGCGCGCCCATCACGATTTGGCGAGCCTGCTCGCACGTGAGCACGAGCTGCTGACTTCGCATGGCCATGGTCGCGTATTCGAGGGCTTGCCTACGCTCGATACGATTGCCGAGCGTCTTTCCGCCGAGGCGGCGAGCGGCCACATCGATGCCCGCATCGTGGACGCGGCGCATCTTCTTGCCGATAAGACCTATGGTGATGAGGTCGACCCGTCCGAGCTGACCCCGCGCGAGCGTCGCCGCCTGGAGCGCGCCAAGCTCGCCGTGCGCGAATACCGCCGCCGCATGTTGGAGCTCTATGCAAGAGAAGAAGCCGAGGACGACGACGGCAAGTAGTCGATACTCTCTCGGGGAAGCCGCGTCCCGCTTTGAAGGCTCGGAACGGGATGTGGTTTCCGAAACGGGGGCCGTTGGGAAACTGTGTCCCGGAATGGGCGCTCAGAGTGGGATGCAGTTTCCGCGAGAGATCCGTTGCGGAAACGGTATCCCAGAATCGGCGTTCAAAACGGGGCGCTCTTTCCGAAACATGGCCCTGAGGGAAGCTGCGTCCCGGTCTGAGTCGGAATTCCGGGACACAGCTTCCCTTTCAAACAGAAGAAGGCGCGCTGCCTGCAGTTGATGCAGACGGCGCGCCTTCTTTGTTGGACTATGTTGAGGCTGGGAGCTGAGGCTTGTGGTCCCTTAAGAGCGGGCGGCTCCGTCGACGGGGAGCACGGCGCCCGTGACGTAGGAGGACATGTCGCTCGCCAGGAAAACAAAGGCGTTGGCGACATCCTCGGGCTCGCCCATGCGACCCAGCGGAATGGTGGCGACGATGGGCTTAATAACCTCTTCAGGCAGGTTGGCGACCATGTCGGTTTTGGTTACACCGGGTGCTACGGCATTGACGCGAATGCCCATGGGGGCGAGCTCGCGCGAGAGCGACTGGACCATGCCGTTGACGGCAAACTTGGACGTTGGATAGCCGACGCCAGAGGGCTGGCCGTACTTGGCAACCATCGAGCTCGTGGTGGTGATGGTGCCGCCGTGGCCGGCCTCGGTCATGATCTTGGCGGCAGCTTGGTGGCCATTAAAGACGGCGACGACGTTAAGGTCCATGACCTTTGCGAACTCCTCGGCCGTGTAGTCCAAGAGGGGTGAACGCTGGGAGATACCGGCATTGTTGACGACCGTGTCCAAGCCGCCCATGTCGGCTGCAGCCTGGGTAAAGGCCTCGGTCACGGCTTCGAGTGAGGTGAGGTCGCAGGAGCGGCCCCAGACCTTGGCGTCGGGATAGGCGGCTGTCAGCTTCTCAACGGCCGCATCGGCGGTCTCCTGACGCGAGCCAAAGACGGTGACGGCGGCGCCTTCCTCGATAAAACGGCAGGCGATGGCATAGCCGATACCGCGCGTGCCTCCGGTGATGATTGCTTTCTTGCCCTCGAGCAACATGGTATTTCCTCTCATCGCGGGCGGACATTCGCAGCACAGCGTAGCCGTAACTGGAATCGGCCGTGTTTGCATATCGGTGAACGGTAGCCCGCGTTACCGATGAGCGGCTCGCGCAAATGTGCTCTGCCGTTGTGCTTAGGGCAGGAGACAAAAGGGCTCCCGTCCCGCATCGGACGGGAGCCCTCAAAGCGTGTATTGCTAGGCGAGCGTTGAGCTAGTTCGCCATGACGCCTTCGGTCCAAGCCTCAACGTCCTCGATGCGCAGGACGTTGGCGACCTCGGCTACGCAGTCGACGCTGGCAAGCTCGGCGGTGGCAGCCTGGACGTCCTTCTCGAGCGCGCGGTGCGTCAGGAAGATGACCGAGCAAGTATCGCTGGCGCCCGACTTGCCGTCCTCGACCTGGTTGATGAGCGAGATCGAGATGTTGTGCTTGGCAAAGATGTCGACCGTCTCGGACAGGGCACCCACGCGGTCGGCGACCTTCAGGCGCACATAGTACTTAGTCTGGAGCTCGTCCATGGGCTTAAAGGCGAGGTTGTGACCATAGGGCTCAATCTCGGGCAGCGGAGCCACGCCGCGGCTGATCTGCTCGGAGAGCGACAGGATATCGCCCACGACGGCGCTCGCGGTGGGGAAGGAGCCTGCGCCGGCACCGTAGAACATGGTTTCGCCCACGGCGTCACCCACCACGTAGACGGCGTTCATGGCGCCGTTGACCTTGGCGAGCATATGGTCTGCCGGGATGAGCGTGGGATGCACGCGGACGTCGACGCCGGCGTCGGTGTTGCGTGCGATGCCCAGCAGCTTGATGGTGTAGCCGAGCTCGCGGGCCTGGGCGATGTCCTCGGCGCCGATGGTACGGATACCCTGCTGGTAGACATCGTCGGTGGTCACGCGGGTGCCAAAGCCGATGGAAGCGAGGATTGCCGTCTTGCTGGCGGCGTCGAAGCCGTCGACGTCGGCGGACGGGTCGGCCTCGGCATAGCCCTTGGCCTGCGCGTCGGCAAGCACATCGGCGTAATCGGCGCCCTCGGCGTCCATGCGCGACAGGATATAGTTGGTGGTACCGTTGAGAATGCCGGCGATGGTCAGGATCTTGTTGCCCACCAGGTCGTGCTCGAGCGTGCTCACGATGGGGATGCCACCGCCACAGCTGGCCTCGCACTTAATCTGCACGCCGCACGCGCGCGCCTTCTCGGCGAGCGTCTCGACATGACGGCCCAGCAGGGCCTTGTTGGCAGAGACGACGTGCTTGCCGTGCTCAAAGGCAGTGGTGAAGATCTCGGTTGCGGGATGCTCGCCGCCGATCAGCTCGACGACGATATCGACGGCGGGGTCGGTGACGACGTCATGCCAGTCACTCGTAAAGGCCTCGCGCTCAATACCGGCTGCCTTGGCTTGCTCCCAAGCAAGCGCGCAGGCGCGGGTCAGCTTAAGGTCGATGCCGTAGGCTGCCAGGTACTCATCGTGGTGGCTCTTGATCAGGCGGGCCACGCCGCCGCCGACGGTTCCCAGACCGATGAGGCCGACGTTCACGGTGCGCAGGGGTTCGCTCATAGATAGCTCCTTCGTGCATCTTATGGATGGATTAACCGCTTAAAGGTTGAGTGCATTCTAGCGTGAACCGAGGGCGCGTGCTCGCCAGGCAACAGGAGTCGCACAAAACGGCACCCCCGAAACGCTGCGGAAACATTGGAAACATGCTCGCTACAAACGAACTTCCGCAACAAACTGTCAACGTTTGCGCCATAAGGTTTGCCCTGTACCGCAAGACGGCCGCACCGCGGCCAGCGAAAAGGGGGACACCATGTTTAGCATCAACAACGTACTTAACCGCAGGAGTTTCCTTGTCGGAGCCACGCTTATTTTTGCCCCGATCTATTACACCCCAGCGTCCGTTTTGCTCAAGAACGCCAAGGACATGAGCTACGACATGACACTAATGGGTGTCGACGGCATGGACAGCCTATGTGATCCAGGACGGCAAGTACATCGCTTCCTAAGTGCGCATAAAGCACGACCGGTGAGGCTGTTTTATTTAAGGCAGGTATGCTTGTAACAGAACGGAAACATTACTTTTACATAATAAAGTGGCAATACTGTATAAAGTAATAGAAATACGCAGAATTATGGATAAATCAACAAATCCAAAGAAAAGTTGAAATAATCGCCACTTTCCTTAACTAAAGCGTCTAGTATTTTGCGAACGCCGAACACGGCGAAGGATGGCCTGTCGGGTAACCGAAACCCGACGAGATTTGAGAGGAGAGCCGCATGTCGAGCCTCACCGGTAAGTCATTGAACCCTGTTATGAATCGCAGGAGCGTTATCGCGAGCGCAGCAGGTCTGGGGGCGATGTCCATTCTAGCTGGCTGCTCCTCCAACGGCGGCGACAGCGGTTCCGCTTCGAGCGACGCTTCGTTTAAGATCGGCACCATCGGCCCGCTGACCGGCGCCAACGCGTCCTACGGCAAGTCCGTTACACAGGCTGTCGAGCTTGGCTGCAAGGATTTCTCGACTAAGGAGCTGCCGCTTGTCAGCAAGGCCGAGGACGACCAGGCCGATGGCGAGAAGGCCGTCAACGCCTTCAACACCCTGCTCGACTGGGGCATGCAGGCCCTCGTCGGTCCGACCACCACGGGTGCGTCGGTCGCCGTTGCCGCAGAGTGCGGTAACGACCCCGAGACGTTCATGATCACCCCGTCCGCGTCTTCCGAGGACGTTACCAAGGGCAAGGATTGCGTCTTCCAGGTTTGCTTTACCGACCCCAACCAGGGTGTCAACGCTGCCAAGTTCCTGGCGCAGAAGTATGCGGACGAGAAGTTCGTGCTGTTCTATAACTCCGGCGACGCCTATTCTTCGGGCATCGCAGATTCCTTTAAGGCCCAGGCCGCTAAGTCCAAGCTCGAGATTGTCGACGAGGAGACCTTTAAGGACGACTCCGCCACGAGCTTTACCAACCAGCTGACCAAGGCCAAGCAGGCAGGCGCCACCATGATCTTTGCGCCGATCTACTACACGCCGGCGTCCGTCCTGCTCAAGAACGCCAAGGACATGGGCTACGACGTCAAGATGATGGGCTGCGACGGCATGGACGGCATCCTGGGCGTTGAGGGCTTCGACACCTCTCTTGCCGAGGGTCTGCTGCTCATGACCCCGTTCTCCGCCGACGACGAGAAGAACGCCGACTTCGTCAACGCTTACAAAGATAAGTACGGCGATACCCCCGACCAGTTTGCCGCCGACGCCTACGACGGCGTGCATGCGGTGGTCGAGGCCCTCAAGGAGGCCGGCCTGGGTGTCGACGCCGACCCCACCGAGGTTGCCGAGAAGCTTCCCGAGGCTATGCGCAACATTACTGTTGACGGTCTGACTGGCAAGCTCTCCTGGAACGACAAGGGCCAGGTCCAGAAGGACCCGACGGCGTACGTCATTACCGACGGCAAGTACGTACAGGCCTAATAGGCCGCCTTACATAGAGCGGTTTTGATCCCAAGCAGGGGAGGTTTGGCCTTCCCTGCTTGCTTGGTATCTAGGGACGATGTAACGTCCCTGTTTCATACATCAACTGGAAACCTATTCGAAAGGGGGATGTGGAACATGACGGTCTTTATCCAATACCTGGTCAACGGCCTGTCCATGGGCAGCGTCTACGCCATCATCGCGTTGGGCTACACCATGGTCTACGGTATCGCCAAGATGCTCAACTTCGCTCACGGCGACGTCATCATGGTCGGTGCCTATGTCTCGTTCTGTGCCACGTCGTATCTCGGCCTCCCGGGCTGGGCATCTGTAGTTCTCTCTTGTGTGGTCTGTACCGTTCTCGGTGTTCTCATCGAGGGTCTGGCATACAAACCGCTGCGCCAGGCGGGCCCGCTGGCCGTTCTGATCACGGCTATCGGCGTGTCTTACTTCCTGCAGAACGCCGCGCAGCTTCTGTGGGGCGCCACGCCCAAGAACTTCACTTCGCTCGTCACCTTCCAGGTACCGGAGTTCTTGGCCAAGTTCAACGTAAGCGCCGTCTCGCTCGTCACCATCGTCGCCTGCCTGGTTATCATGGCCGGCCTGATGTTCTTTACAGGTAAGACCAAGATGGGCAAAGCCATGCGCGCCGTGTCCGAGGACAAAGCCGCCGCTCAGCTCATGGGCATCAACGTCAACCGCACCATCTCGATGACGTTTGCCATCGGCTCCGCCCTTGCCGCCATCGCCGGCGTGCTGCTGTGCTCCTACTCGCCGGTCCTGCAGCCCACCACGGGCGCCATGCCTGGCATCAAGGCCTTCGACGCTGCCGTTTTCGGCGGCATCGGCTCCATCCCCGGTGCCTTTGTCGGTGGCATTCTCATCGGCATCATCGAGGCGATGGCGCAGGCTTACATTTCCACGAGCCTTGCCAACTCCATCGTCTTTGGTGTTTTGATCATCGTCCTGCTCGTCAAGCCTGCCGGCCTCTTGGGCAAGTACGTCCCCGAGAAGGTGTAGGTGAGCGTTATGAAGTTTCTTAAAGACAAGCAGACGCGTCACGACTTTGTCACGTACGCCATGTGCATCGTGGCCTTCGCCATCGTGTTCTTTATGCAGTCCAACCACATGATTCCGCGCATGATCGCCGGTCAGCTGGTTCCCATCACGGCCTATATCGTCATGGCCATTTCCCTCAACCTCGTCGTCGGCATCGCGGGCGACCTGTCGCTGGGCCATGCGGGCTTTATGAGCGTCGGTGCCTATACGGGCATCGTCACCGCGGTCGCCCTTGAGAGCGCCGTTCCCTCCGATCCGGTGCGCCTGATCATCAGCATCGTGGTCGGCGCCTTTGCTGCCGCCATCCTGGGCTTCTTGATCGGTATCCCGGTCCTTCGTCTGAGTGGCGATTACCTGGCTATCGTGACGCTGGCCTTTGGTGAGATCATCAAAGAGATCGTCACCTGCCTTATCGTGGGTGTCGACTCGCGCGGCCTGCACGTGATCTTTAACATCACGGGTAACTCCACGATCGACGACCTGCATCTGCTCGAGGACGGCACCGCCATCATCAAGGGCGCGCAGGGCGCATCGGGTGTGTCGACGTACTCGACCTTCCTCGCCGGTGCCATCCTGGTCATGGTCGCACTCGTGATCGTGCTCAACCTGGTTCGCAGCCGTACCGGCCGTGCCATTATGGCCGTGCGCGACAACAAGATTGCAGCCGAGTCCGTGGGCATCTCCGTCACCCAGTACCGCATGATCGCCTTCGTGGTTTCCGCTGCCCTCGCCGGTGCTGCCGGAGCTCTCTTCGGCGGTAACTTCTCGCAGCTCTCCGCCACCAAGTTCGACTTCAACACGTCCATCCTCATCCTGGTGTTCGTGGTCCTGGGCGGTCTGGGCAATATGCGCGGCTCCGTCATCGCGGCGGCATTGCTCACGGTGCTTCCCGAGCTGCTCCGTCAGTTCTCGGACTACCGCATGCTCATCTACGCCATCGTGCTGATTCTGGTCATGATCTTTACCAACAACCTGCAGCTCAAGGCGTTCTTCGGTCGCGTCAAGGACCGCTTTGCTTCCAAGAAGGAGGTGGCAGCCGATGCCCAGTAAATTTGAGTTCAAGAAGGGCAAGATGGTCCCGTATCCTTCTGGCGCCATCGTTCCCGACCGCGACTTGGGCCAACGCCCTGCACTCGAGTGCATCCACCTGGGCATTGAGTTCGGTGGCCTTAAGGCAGTCGACGACTTTAGCCTGACTATCGGCAAGACCGAGATCGCCGGTCTGATCGGTCCCAACGGCGCCGGCAAGACCACGGTCTTCAACCTGCTCACCAAGGTGTACCAGCCCACGCATGGCACCATCCTGCTCGACGGCGAGGACACCTCGGGCAAGTCGGTCTACCAGGTCAACCGCATGGGTATTGCCCGTACCTTCCAGAACATTCGCCTATTCAACACCATGACGGTGGAGGATAACGTCAAGGTCGGTCTGCATAACCAGGAGCGTTACTCCGGCTTTGAGGGCGTGCTGCGCCTGCCGACGTATTGGAAGCACGAGAAGGCTGCTCACGAGCGCGCCATGGAGCTGCTGTCCATCTTTGATATGGAGCATCTGGCAAACGAGCAGGCCGGATCGCTGCCTTACGGCGCTCAGCGTCGTCTGGAGATCGTCCGCGCGCTTGCCACCAACCCCAAGCTACTGCTGCTCGACGAGCCTGCTGCCGGCATGAACCCGTCCGAGACCGCGGAGCTCATGGAGAACATCGTTAAGATTCGCGACACCTTTGGCATTGCCATCATGCTTATCGAGCATGATATGTCGCTCGTTATGAACATCTGCGAGGGCATCTGCGTGCTCAACTTTGGTAAGGTCATCGCCAAGGGCACGGCAGAGGAAATCCAGAACAACGACGCTGTTATCGAGGCATATCTGGGCAAGCAGGATAAGGGGGAGAACTAAATGGCAGAGCCGATGCTTTCCGTCTACAACATCAACGTCTGGTACGGCGCCATCCACGCCATCAAGGACATCTCCTTTAACGTTAACGAGGGCGAGATCGTGGCCTTGATTGGTGCCAACGGTGCCGGCAAGTCCACAACGCTCAAGACCGTCTCGGGCCTGCTGCGTTCCAAGACCGGTTCCATCAAGTTTATGGGCGAGGACATTACTCATACGCCCGCTGATAAGCTGGTTGGTAAGGGCCTGGCTCAGGTTCCCGAGGGTCGTCGCGCCTTTTTGCAGATGACGGTCGAGGAGAACCTGGAGATGGGTGCCTATACGCAGCCCAAGTCCACGGTGGCTCCGGGCCTGGAGCGCGTCTACGAGCAGTTCCCGCGCCTGAAGGAACGTCGTCGCCAGGTCGCCGGCACCCTTTCGGGCGGCGAGCAGCAGATGCTCGTTATGGGGCGCGCCCTTATGAGTAACCCCAAACTGCTTATGCTCGACGAACCTTCCATGGGTCTGGCACCGATTCTGATCGAACAGATCTTCCAGATTGTCGAGGACCTGCACAAGGCCGGTACCACGGTGCTTCTGGTCGAGCAAAACGCGCAGATGGCGCTTTCCATCGCCACGCGCGGTTACGTGCTCGAGACTGGCAAGATCACCATGACCGGCACCGGTCAAGAGCTGCTGCACGACGATAACGTCCGCAAGGCCTATCTGGGCGGTTAATCCATTCAACAAAGGGGGCGCTGACCAACCCGGTCAGCGCCCCCTTTTAAGTTGCGGTGGAATAGGGACTAAATGGGAGTCTAAGAGGCCAAAACAGTCCCTATTCCACCGCAACTTCATGGGGATGTGTGACAATGCCCGTCGGAAAACATCTGCTGCCTTTGGGGGTCTATCTATGCTGTACGAGTTTTGTGCCGAGAACTTTGAGCGGGTGCCGGCGGCTATCGATGCCGGTGCAAGGCGTATCGAGCTGTGCGACAACCTTGCCGTTGGCGGCACCACGCCTTCGGCCGGCGTTATCAGCGCTACGACCAACTATGCCCACGAACACGATGCACGGGTGATGTGCATGATCCGTCCGCGTGGCGGCGACTTTCACTACAACCAGGACGAGTTGCGTATGATGGAGATGGACCTGGGCCTTGCCGTGAGCGCCGGCGTTGACGGCTTGGTCTTTGGCTGCTGCAAGCCCTGCGCTGGCGGATGGGCGCTCGACGAGCTTACGCTTGGCGCCCTCGTGATGGCTGCGGGCTGCGCGACCGAGGAATGTAAGCGTGAGCCCATCGACATCACCTTCCACATGGCATTTGACCAGCTCTCGCCCGAGGCTCAGCTCGACGCGATTGACACACTCGCCGACTGCGGCATCACACGCATCCTGACGCATGGTGGCGCTGCCGGTACGCCGATCGAGGACAACTTCGAAAACCTGGCCCGCTTGATCGAGTATGCGGGCGACAGCTTGACCATCCTTCCCGGCGGCGGCATTTCCACGGCCAACCGCGATACCGTGGCGGCGGCACTGGGCGTCTCCGAGCTCCATGGCACAAGGATCGTACCGCTGGAGGTGTAGCCCGTGGCGCTTGTATTCGATGTTCAGCAGGCGAGCGGCAAGCCCGACGACAACCGTCGCCCCGGTACCGCGTGCCCCTTTTGCAACACGGAGGGGCTCACCAACATCATCCAGCGCGACGGTGACTGCATCTGGCTCGAGAATAAGTTCAAAACCCTGCGCGCCACCCATCAAACCGTGCTGATCGAGTCGGCCGATCACGATGCCGACCTGGTGACCTATGAGCCGGATGAACTCCACCATGTGATGCGGTTTGCTCTGGGTTGCTGGCGGCGGATGATCGACTCGCAGCAGTATCGAAGCGTGCTCATGTACAAGAACAAGGGTCCGCTTTCGGGCGGCAGTCTGGTCCATCCGCACATGCAGATTGTGGGTTTGGAGCAGGAAGACGGCTATGCTTCGCTGGTTTCCGCCAATTTCGAAGGTATCAATGTCTGGCAACAGGGGAGAATCTCGGTCAATATCTCAACCGAACCGATCATGGGGTTCTTTGAGATCAACGTTTCAGCTCCGCAGGGAATCGCCGCCAGCGATGACACGAGAGACCAAGCCGAGGCGGATCTCTTCGCCGATGCGATCCAGGTAGCTCTGCGCTATATCCTGAACGAGCACCACGGTGGTCGCGCAGAGTCGTACAACCTGTTCTTCTATCACCTGGGCGGTCGGACCATTGCCAAGGCGCTGCCGCGTTGGGTGGTTTCGCCCTACTTTGTCGGGTATCGGCTGGCTCAGGTCAATGCTGAGACCACGCTCGATGTCGATGCAGAACGACTCCGCGCACATCTTGAGGCGCTCACATCGTAAAGTGAGCGCCCGCGCACTGCGGACAGTCTAGCGTCCCATGGCGTCGCGGCCGGCCTCGACCCGCTTGCGCTGGGCGGCGCGCTCCTCGCCGGTCAGACGCTCAAAGAGATGCCCGATAAGCGAGGCGAGTACCTGCTGAAACAGCGTTCCGCACATGACGGGAAACACGACTTCGCCCGGAAAGTACTGCGTGGCGATGACGGCGCCCGAAGAGATGTTACGCATGCCGCAGGTAAAGCACATGGTGGTCGTCTCGCTATATGGCAGATGCAGCGTATGGGCGACCAGAAAACCGACGACAAAGCCACTGATGGCGAAGACCAAAATAAAGAGGGCGACTTCCAAGCGCACCGCGTTCATGTGCAGCACGTACTCGCTCATGGCGGTGGAGTTGGAGGCGATAACGCCCATCATCATGAATTTGCAGGCGGGCGAGAGCACGGGGGAGAGTTTTTCGTGCCCCCATCCGCGCGTGAGCTCGTTGATCACGATGCCGAGCACGGCGGGGATGGCGATCATAAAGGCCATGTCTTGCATCATGCTCGGCACATCGATCGAGACGGTGGCGCCCAGCAGGAGCTTGAGCGTGAGCGGAATCGTCACAGGGGAGATAACCGAGGACGTCAGGATGATGGTGAGCGCGAGCGGGCCGTTGCCGCCGAACATGCTAATCCACATAAAGGCAGTGACCGCCACGGGTACGCTGTACTCGAGCACGATGCCGCAGACAAGGTTGGGATTGGAGCCAAAGAATAACGATCCCATGGCATAGGCCGCGATGGGAATAAGCGCCGCCGAGACGAGCAGTGCCAAAATCAGGTGCAGGGGACGGCGGAACACCTCGGCTACCTGGTGGAAGGTGTTGCTGAGCGCACCCTGAAACGTCATAAAGGCGAAGAGGGCGGGAACAATGGGCTTGAGCACGCCAATCTGCTGGGGAAAGAGCACGCCGAGCGCCACGCAAATCGGAACGATGACCTGCATATGCCCCGCGAGGAACTTTCCCAGTCCAGTCCATTGCTTCATATGTCCCGTGACTCCCTTTATCCGCGAACTCGTTTGTATGGATATGCTAGACGCTCGTATGCGTCCGTGCGGCTGAAACGCTCGATTATTTCGAGGCTATTACCGGCATCGTTTACCGAAACCGCGGCGTGCTGCGGCGATTTGCGTCCGCGCCGCACGGTATAATAAATCCGTTCAACAGATCTGCCTGCCGAAGCGGGCATACACAGAGGACTCATCGCTATGAACCGTGAGAGGTATCGCGGCGACCTGCCCCTATCGGGGGTGGGCGCCTATGTCATCGCTTAAGACGACGCATCGCTGGGCGGTCGCTCAGCAAAACCCCGAGCTCGAAAAGGAGCTTTCGGCTGGTCTGGGCATTCCCGGGCTGGTGGCGCGCATTATGGTCGCGCACGGCATTGGCTCCATCAAAGAGGGCCAATTGTTTTTGACGCCTTCGCTCGATCGCGACTGGGCCGATCCACTCATTATCCCGGGCATGTCGGTCGTTGCCGACCGCGTCGAGCGTGCTATTCGCAACCACGAGCACATTGCAGTCTTTGGCGATTTTGACGTTGACGGTATTACGTCGACCTGCCTGTTGACCGAGGCGCTGCGCACGTTTGGCGCCGATGTCACGCCGTTTATTCCGCATCGCTTTGATGAGGGCTACGGTCTTTCGCGCGCGGCACTCGACCGCGTTAACGAGCTCGCTCGCCCCCAGCTGATCGTGACCGTCGATAACGGCATTGCCGCCAAGGAAGAGGTTTCCTATTTGGAGGACCTGGGGATCGATTTGGTGGTCACGGACCATCACGAGCCCTCCGACCAGGTGCCGCAGGGTGTGCCCCTGACCGACCCCAAGCTCGAGGACGAGGGCCCCTCGCGCGAGCTTGCCGGTGCTGGTGTGGCGCTCAAGCTGGTGCAAGTCCTGGGTGAGCGCCTGGGCAAGCCGTCGTATTGGCGTTCGCTAATCGAGGTCGCGGCGCTGGGCACCGTGTCCGACATGATGCCGCTCACGCCCGAGAACCGCGCGCTGGTTGCCGAGGGCATCCAGCAGATGCGCGTAACCGCTCGCCCCGGCTATATCGCGCTTGCCGCGCTTGCCAAGGCGGACCTTTCGAGCATTACGGCGGATGGCCTGTCATTCTCGCTCATTCCCCGCTTAAACGCTGCCGGCCGCATGGCCGATCCCAAGCTGGCGCTCGACCTGCTGCTTGCCCGCAATCCCATCGAAGCAAGCGCGCTGGCGGCTGAGCTCGAGGAAATCAACCGCCAGCGCCGTGAGATCGAGGCGGAGCTCACGCGCGATGCCATGGCAAAGGTCGAGGAGACCTATGACGGCGGGCGCGCGATCGTTGTGGGCGGCGAAGGCTGGCACGAGGGCGTCAAGGGCATCGTGGCAAGCCGTCTGACCAACCGCTATCACGTGCCGGCGCTGCTGTTCTCGATCGAGGACGGTATCGCGCGCGGCTCTGGTCGCTCGGTGGGCAAAGTTAACCTGTTTGACGCCGTCGAGCGCTGTTCCGACCTGCTGATTCGTCGCGGCGGACATGCCGGTGCGGTGGGTGTGACCATCGAGGCATCCAAGCTCGATGAATTCCGTCGTCGCCTTTCCGCCGTGCTATCGGAGATTCCCGCTGAGGACTTTGAAGACATCGACGAGGTTGCCGCCACGGTCGACCTTTCCGAGCTGAATATCGAGACTATAGAGCAGATTTCCCGCCTTGAGCCGTTTGGCCAGGGTAATAAGGTGCCGCTGCTGGCTGCCGAGGGCGTGACGATGTGCGATCGCGCCGTGGTGGGTAAGACCGGCGAGCACATGCGCTTTGTGGCGACCGATGGCGCCGCGAGCGTGCCGGCCATTATGTTCCGCGTGCCGCAAATCGATAAGCTCATCAACTGCGATAGCGCTGTCGACTTGGTGTTCGAGGCCGTTGCCGAGCATTGGCAGGGGCGTGTGAAGCCCAAGCTCATGATCAAGGATGTTCTGGTCCGCGATACCACGCTGCCCGGCGTCGACGATCCGGCATGCGAGCTTCGTCGTGGCGTGCAGCCGGCGGATTCTGGCCTGCGCCTGGAGTCGCGCAAGCGCGAGACGCTCGCCCAGCTTTCCTATACCGAGCTCACGCGCTCGCTTATCCATAGCTTTATCGGCTCGAACCAGCCGCACCGCGCGCAGGTCGAGGCGCTCGATGCCCTGGCCGATCACCAAAGTGTTCTGGCCGTTATGGGAACGGGGCGCGGCAAGTCGCTCATCTTCCATGTACATGCCGCGCGTGAGGCGGTGCTTCGCGGACGTGCGAGCATCTTTGTCTATCCGCTGCGTGCGCTTGTTGCCGACCAGGCCTATCACCTCTCGTCGACGATGGCATCGCTTGGCATTGGCGTTGGCGTGCTGACCGGCGAGACCGTGGAGGCGGCGCGCGATGACGTGTTTGCCGGCTTGGCTTCGGGCCGTACCGGCATCGTGCTCACGACGCCCGAGTTCCTGTCCATTCACCGCGACCGCTTTGCGCGTTCGGGGCGTATCGGGTTTGTCGTTATCGATGAGGCGCATCATGCCGGTCTTGCCAAGGGCGGCGACCGCAGTGCCTATCTCGACATGCCCGATATCCTCAAGGCCCTGGGTGACCCGGTCGTTCTGGCCGCGACTGCCACCGCAACGGCTCCGGTTGTGGCCGAGCTCGCCCGCGTGCTACCGATTACCCGTACAGTGGTCGACGAGACGGTGCGCGAGAACTTGCGGCTCGAGGATGACCGGGACCTTGCGAGCCGCGAGAACCGCCTGGTGTCAATCGTGGCTACGGGGGAGAAGACCGTCATCTACGTCAACTCGCGCGACCAGTCCGTGGCGCTTGCTAAGACGCTGCGCAAGCGGGTACCCGATTGCGCGACCCGCATCGCATTCTATAACGCGGGGCTTGCGCGCTCCGATCGTCGCCGCGTGGAGGAAGCGTTTCGTGACGGAAGCCTCAGTTGCATCGTTTCGACCTCTGCCTTTGGTGAGGGCGTGAACCTGCCCGATATCCGCCATGTCGTGCTCTATCACATGCCGTTTGGCAGCATTGAGTTCAACCAGATGAGCGGACGCGCCGGTCGCGACGGGCAACCTGCCGTGATTCACCTGCTCTATTCGTCGCGTGACGCTCGCATTAACGAGCGCCTGCTCGACTGCTACGCGCCCGAGCGCGACGAGCTCGTCACGCTCTATCGCGCGCTGCAGACTATGTGGCGCTCCAACCGCGGCAAGACCGGAGCCGACTCATTTAGTGCGAGCGATATCGACATCGCGCAGATGTGCCTTGCCATCGATGCCCGCACGCCGGTTGACGAGCGCTCGGTGGCAAGCGGTCTGGGAATCTTCGAAGAGCTTGGCTTCTGTCGCGTTTTGGGGTTTGATGACACCCGTCGCATTGCGATGGCCGAAAACCCCGGCCGTGTGCAATTGAGCAGGTCAATCCGCTATTTGGAGGGCTTGCGCTCGCGCATGGAGTTCTCGGCTTTCCGGAGTTGGGCGCTTGATTCGTGCGCTTCTGATATGCTAGCCAAAGTTAACCGCCCGATCGTACCGCGGGCCTAGGGGAAGGGGACCTCGATGGATGCCGCAGCCCGTACCGCCCATGATTCCACCCTCCAACCGTTCTCGGAGATGGAGCACTATAAGCATGCCGATGAGCTGCCGCCCGAGATTATGGCGGACAGCTACGACAAGCTGGAGCGCCTGTGCCTCAAATATATGAATGAGGACGACTTCTCCAAGGTGGAGCAGGCCTATTGCTTTGCTGCCGAGAAGCACTGCAACCAAAAGCGCCGTTCGGGTGAGATGTACATCAACCATCCCGTCGAGGTGGCCATCATTTTGGCCGATCTCAAGATGGACTGCGATGTGGTGTGCGCCGCGCTGCTGCACGATACCGTCGAGGATACCGAGACCTCGCTCGCCGATGTGTCCGGCCTGTTTGGCGATACGGTTGCCGAGCTCGTCGATGGCGTGACCAAGCTCACCAACATCGAAGTCGATAGCATGGACGAGAAGCAGGCGCTTACGCTGCGCAAGATGTTCCTCGCCATGTCCAAGGACATCCGCGTCATTATCGTCAAACTTGCCGACCGTCTGCACAACATGCGCACCCTTGCAGCCCTGCGTGAGGACCGTCGCCTGTTTAAGGCTCGCGAGACCATGGACGTGTATGCGCCCCTGGCCGACCGTCTGGGCATGAGCTCTATTAAGTGGGAGCTCGAGGACCTGTCCTTCTTCTACCTTGAGCCCGACGCCTACCAGCGCATCGCGCGCATGGTGGCGGAGTCTCGTGAGGTCCGTGAGCGCTATCTGGCCGAGACCATCAAGACGCTCACCGACGAGCTCAACCGCATCGGCCTGGAGGGCTTCCAGATCAATGGCCGCTCCAAGCACTATTGGTCCATCTACCAAAAGATGAAGCGCAAGGGCAAGGAGTTCTCCGAGATCTACGACCTGGTGGCACTGCGCGTCATCACGCATTCGGTGCGCGATTGCTACTCCACGCTCGGCGCGGTGCATACACTGTGGCACCCCATGCCCGGTCGCTTTAAAGACTATATCGCCATGCCCAAGGTTAATAACTACCAGTCGCTCCACACGACGGTTATCGGCCCCACGGCCCGCCCGCTCGAGATTCAGATTCGAACCTATGAGATGCATGAGCAGGCCGAGTACGGCATTGCCGCCCACTGGCTCTATAAGAAGTCGGGCGGATCGTCTGCGTCTAAGACCAATGATGCCCAGCGTCTGGACGACCAGATTAACTGGCTCAAACATTCGCTCGATTGGGCAGCGTCTGATGAGATTACGGACGCCAAGGAATACCTGCACTCGCTGAAGGTTGATCTGTTCGATCAGGAGATCTTTGTCTTTACACCCAAGGGCGAGGTCATGGCGCTTCGTGCCGGCTCCACGCCGCTCGACTTTGCCTACGCCGTTCACACCGAGGTGGGCAACCACTGCGTCGGCGCTAAGATCAACGGTGCGGTGGCCCCGCTCACGCACGAAATCAAGACGGGCGACCGCGTTGAAATCCTGACCAACAAGAGTTCCAAGCCGTCGCGTGATTGGCTCAAGATCGTTAAGACTCCTTCGGCCAAGTCAAAGATTCGCCGTTATTTCGCCGCCGCGACCAAAGACGATGACGCTGCTGCCGGCCGCGATATACTGGCCAAGGACCTGCGCAAGCGCGGGTATGGCATCTCTACGCCGCGATCCACGCGTGCGCTCAACGCCGTGGCGGAGCAGTTTAACTACAAGCAGCTTGAGGACCTGTTTGCCGCCGTCGGCGCCGGCAAGGTTGCCCCGCGCGCTGTGGGTAACAAGGTCGAGCAAATCTTGGACCCCAAGCCCGAGGAACAGGTCACCAAGGCCGAGGCTATCGCCGAGGTCGTGAAACAGCCGGCCCGCGGCTCCAACCGCAAGCCGCAAAAGCGTGGCAAGAGCGCCAGCAACGGCATTATCGTCAAGGGCGAGAGCAACAGCGGACTGCTGGTCCGTCTGGCGCATTGCTGTAATCCGGTGACGGGCGACGATATCGTCGGCTTCATCACGCGCGGTCGTGGCGTTTCGGTGCATCGCGCCAACTGCCCCAACGTCAAGGGTCTTATGGAGCATCCCGAGCGCATGATCGAAGTGGAGTGGGACGGCGCTGCCGACACCCTCTTCCAGGTCGAGATCGTGGTCGAGTGCCTGGACCGCATGGGCCTGCTCAAGGATGTCACCATTGCCATTGGCGATGCGGGCGGCAATATCCTTTCTGCCGCCACGTCGACCAACCGCGAGGGTATTGCAACCCTACGCTTTATGGTCGAGATCTCGGACGCGAGTGGGCTGGATCCGCTGCTAGCCTCCATCAGCAGCGTTGACTCGGTCTACGACGCGCGCCGCCTGATGCCCGGCGAGGGTGGAGCCCAGCTTAAGCGCCGCGTTTAGTCGCGACGAACGTGCCACATTATCGATATTCGCTACACTCGAGGCATCGTTTGATGCCTCGAGTTCTATAGAGAGGAGAGGGACATGAGTGGTGTGTCCTTGGATGTAACTCCCAAGGGATCGGTCGAGATCGAGACGCTCGTAAACGGTCCCATTCAGACCAATAGCTATGCTGTTATTTCGGACAATGAGTGTGTGATTATCGACCCCGCATGGGAAGGCGAGCGCTTGGTAGAGCATATTCGAGCCAAGCATCCCGGCGTACGCATGCTTGGCGCCGTATGCACTCATGGCCATGCCGATCATGTTGGTGGTGTTGCCGGCGTGCGAACCACCGTTGGCGAGGGCTGTCAGTATGAGCTGTGTGCTAAGGATGTGGCGGTGCCGCATGCGAACATCGAGGAACAGCGAGCTATGTGGGGCATTGAGACGCCCGACCCTGGGGAGCCGACGCGCCTGCTCGCCCAGGGCGATGCTCTCGAGGTGGGCGATATCTGCCTGCAGGTGATCGAGACACCAGGGCATACGCCGGGCGGGATCGTCTTGTTTGCTGCCACCGAGCAGGGGAACATCGCCTTTGTGGGCGACACCCTGTTTCCGGGTGGGCACGGCCGCACCGATCTTTCCGGCGGAGACGAGGCGGCGATTCTGCGCTCGCTCTCCAAGCTCGCCCGGCTTCTTCCGCCCGACACCGTTTGCTTAACCGGCCATGGCGATTCGACCACCATGGCACGCGAGCTCATGCAGAACACTTTCATGCAGGTGTAGCTTTATAGTCAGCTTCTAAAGCACGAGAAGCGTCTAAACGTCAAGCTATTTTTCCCCAACGGGTCGATTCCGTAGGGCAAACGGTCAAAAAAAGTCTGTTTGGACGATATTCGTGAACAAACGAACGTTTATGCTCGGGTACGCCGTGGTAAAATCTCAGGCGTTATCGGAGCAACCTTACAGGAGGTTTCTTTTATGCTCGTCAACGCAGCAGACATGCTCAAGAAGGCCGAGGCCGGCAAGTACGCTCTCGGTGCCTTCAACACCAACAACCTCGAGTGGACCCTGGCTATTCTCCAGGCCGCCGAGGAGGCCAAGTCTCCGCTGATCCTTCAGTGCACCGCTGGTGCCGCTAAGTGGATGGGCGGTTTCAAGGTCTGCGCCGACATGGTCAAGGCTGCCGTCGAGGCCACGGGCGTTACCGTTCCCGTCGCCCTTCACCTCGATCACGGTTCTTACGAGGACTGCTTCAAGTGCATCGAGGCCGGCTTCACGTCCATCATGTATGACGGCTCTCACGAGGAGACCTTCCAGCTTAACCTCGACCGCACCAAGGAGCTCGTTGAGCTTGCCCACTCCAAGGGCATGTCCATCGAGGCCGAGGTCGGCGGCATCGGCGGCACCGAGGACGGCGTGACCTCCAACGGCGAGCTCGCTGACCCCGCTGAGTGCAAGCAGATTGCTGACCTGGGCGTCGACTTCCTCGCCTGCGGCATCGGCAACATCCACGGCGTGTATCCCGCCGACTGGGCTGGCCTTTCCTTCGAGCGTCTGGGCGAGATCAAGGCTCAGACCGGCGACCTGCCCCTCGTTCTGCACGGTGGTACCGGCATCCCCGAGGATCAGATCAAGAAGGCCATCTCCCTGGGCATCTCCAAGATCAACGTCAACACCGACCTGCAGCTCGTCTTCGCCAAGGGCGTCCGCGAGTACATCGAGGCTGGCAAGGATCAGCAGGGCAAGGGCTTTGACCCCCGCAAGCTCCTCAAGCCTGGTCGCGACAACATCGTTGCTCGCACCAAGGAGCTCATGGAGGAGTTTGGCTCCGTCAACAAGGCGTAAGCGTCGCTAAACTTCCCGCCGGAAGCCCCGTCCCCCTACACTGTTTCCTTTGCGCTCACCTGGCTTCGCCAGAAGTCGCGCCAAGGAAACAGTTCCGGGGGATGGGGCTTCCTTTGTTTAACGCCGCAGGGTTACTGGGCTGAATTTATTTATTGACTACCGTTCGGCGGCGTTGATGGCTCCCTTGTTGGGGCTTTCTTTTTATCTCGCTACAATGGGCTTCAAGCGTTCTAGTGACTTGGAGTTTTGGTATGGCTGTTATTGATGTGCTGCCTTCGGATGGGAAGGTTATTGGCGAGGGTCCTGTTGGTTGCTCTGTTGATGTTTGCTGTGATGACTTTCGTCATCTCGATATTGGACTGCCGCCTGAGATTCTTCGTCTCAAGGATGCCGGGTATTTGACGCAGGCTGTTGCTGCTTGCGATCGCCTTCTGGAGCAGAACCCTGAGCCTTCGCTGGCTGCTTGTGTTCGTGCCGAGCGGTATCGCATGCTCGAGACGCCGCTTCATTTTTCGGTGTCGCGCGATCAGGCTATTGCGATGATTCGCGAGGAGTGGCCAGAGTTTACCGAAGAGCAGCTTGACGACCTGATCAATCGTAAGCGTATTGACTGGCGCTTTATCGATGGCGAGCTGTTCGTTCTCGACAACTTCCTCGATTCGCTTCGCGTGTACCCCAAGGAGGTTCCGGGCCTGCGTCCCGATTCTGCGGACGGCATCGCGCTGCGTAACCAGATGCTCAGGGAGATGGAGTCGCAAAACGGGTTGGCTCGCGTCATCACGCTTAAGGCATCCGTGTCTGTCCCTGGAGCTCTGGAGGGAGAGGCTGTTCGCGCGTGGCTACCCGTTGCTGCCGCCTGTCGTCAACAGTCTCAAATCGAGGTTCTCGATATGACGTCGGGGGGTACCGTTGCCCCTGAAAACGTTTCGGCTCGCGCTGCCTCTTGGACATCTTCGACTGAACATTCATTCTCGGTGACCTATCGCTATCACGTCGATGCCGCCTATTGCGATATCTATGGTGGCGCGCTCCCATCGCATCCCTGTATAGACGCGCCACTGCCCGAGGACACCTCCGAGGACCGTCCGCACATTGCGTTCACGCCGTACATGCGACAGTTGACGGAGCGTGTTATTGACGGTCTCGAGAATCCGCTCGATCGCGCTCGTGCTATCTATGATTACCTGACACAGCATATTGACTATCGCTATCAGCCACCGTACCTGCTTTTGGGCTCCATCGCCGATGACTGTGCACACTCGCTCCGCGGCGATTGCGGCGTTATGGCGCTCACGTTTATCACCATGTGCCGCATCGCGGGCGTGCCCGCCCGCTGGCAGAGTGGCCTGTATGTTGCGCCTGATTCGGTGGGGCCGCACGACTGGGCAGAGTTCTATACGCCGCAAACCGGGTGGCTCAACGCCGACGTGTCATTTGGATCTTCTGCTCGCAGGATGGGCGAGGAGTGGCGCCGCCGTCACTACTTTGGCAATCTCGATCCGTGGCGTATGGTGGCCAACAATCGATTCCAGGCTGAGTTTGTGCCTGCTTTCGACGGCATGCGTGAGGACCCCTATGACAACCAGATGGGCGAGGCCTCGGTTGACGGACGTGGATGTCGTAAGCGGGAGATGTTGCGCAAGGTTGAGCTTATCAAAATGCTCGAAGTTCCATTTTCGGACTAATCAACAGAAAGCTGTGATAAACTAACTCACGCATTACGTGCCCGAGTGGCGGAATTGGCAGACGCTGTGGACTCAAAATCCACCGTTGGCAACAACGTGCGAGTTCGAGTCTCGCCTCGGGCACCATACATGCAAGTGAGCGTTCAAGGGGGTCAAGGCCCCCTTTTTCGTGCCGAACTCGCGTGAGCGCGCGGAGCGTTAAGCAAACAGGCCTGTGGCCTGTTTGTAGCGGAGCGTGGCGAGGGCGCCATGCGCCCGAAGCCCGGGGCTTCGCGAAGCGAAGGCCCTTCGAGTCTCGCCTCGGGCACCATACATGCACCTGCGCTTCAAGGGGGTCAAGGCCCCCTTTTTCGTGTACGTAATGTGATAGCGCGTTGTACGTGTTATTATTCGCAAGGCGTTGTTCCCGCAATGCCCTAAAGAGGAACCCGAGGGCTCCCACCTTTTGGCGCCAATGAGCAGCTGACTGGTCATACAACCTAGATTCCCTTCCTCATACCGAGGATGTCTATGTGTACGACCTGGTTGCTGAAAAGCGCCGGGTTATTTTTTTATGAATGGAGGTAGGGAAAATAGCTAAGTCTGATGACACCCGCATCAACGACGAGATCACTGCATCTTCGTGCCGTTTGATTGGCGTCGATGGCTCTCAGCTCGGCCTGTTCGCCATCCGCGATGCCCAGCGCGTTGCTGACGATCAGGGTCTCGACCTGGTCGAGATCGCTCCCAACGCGGAGCCGCCGGTCTGCAAGGTCATGGACTACGGTAAGTTCAAGTACCAGCAGGCCATGAAGGCTAAGGCCGCTCGTAAGAACCAGTCCAAGGTCGAGGTCAAGGAAATGAAGTTCCGACCCAAGATCGACGTTGGCGATTACGAGACCAAGAAGGGCCACGTTCTGCGTTTCCTCAAGAAGGGCGCACGCGTTAAGATTACCATCATGTTCCGCGGCCGTGAGATGGCTCACCCGGAGCAGGGTCTTAACGTTCTCGAGCGTCTCGCCGAGGATCTCAAGCCTTACGCTACGGTCGAGTCCAAGCCTAAGATGGAAGGCCGTAACATGCTTATGCTGCTCGCCCCGATTAAGGGCGCCTTCGATGAGGATAAAGCGGCAAGCGATACCAAGTAACTAGTGTTCTGTAACCGATTAAGGAGTATTTCATGCCTAAGATGAAGTCCCACAGCGGCACCAAGAAGCGTTTCCGCAAGACTGGTACCGGCAAGCTTATGCGCGCCAAGGCTTTCAAGAGCCACATCCTGAGCAAGAAGTCCACCAAGCGTAAGCGTGGCTTCCGTCAGGAGACCGAGATCGCCGCTGCCGACCGCAAGGTCATCAAGTCGCGTCTCGCCTAAGTTCGCGTTCCCGTTTTTCGTTTTACCGTCTAGGAGTTGATAGAACATGGCACGTATTAAGCGCGCTGTTGCCGCCAAGAAGAAGCGCCGTACCGTTATGCACCGTGCGAAGGGTTACTACGGTGCCGCTTCGCGTACTTACAAGCATGCTAAAGAGCAGGTCCAGCACTCCCTGCAGTATCAGTATCGTGATCGCCGCAACAAGAAGCGCGAGATCCGCTCTCTCTGGATCACCCGCATCAACGCTGCCGCTCGCCTGAACGACATCTCTTACTCTCAGTTCATGCACGGCCTGAAGGTTGCCGGCATCGAGCTCGACCGTAAGGTCCTGGCTCAGATGGCTTACGAGGACATCGAGTCCTTCAACGAGCTGGCTGCCATTGCCAAGAAGGCTCTCGAGGCCTAATAGATTCTGTTGAATCGCTAGGGGAGTGTCGCACTGTGCGCGGCACTCCCTCTTTTTATCTAGAGCGCTGGTTTATATAGCAAAAGCGCGGGTAGATATACACTTACAGGTGACCGATCTTTATATATCTCTTAACCGAAGGGTCATCATCTGATACGCGCAGTATTTCTGCACCAGCCTTTCTATTACTTATATAGGAAGCGATAAGTTGTGTAGGACTTGTGAAGAGTGGAATTGACGTCCCACATCGCTTCGCGGTCTGGCAATATATCTCCTTGCCGCGCGGCCCGGTCGAACCGGATGAGCCGCA
>CAJMRE010000019.1 GCA_905215755.1 uncultured bacterium | reverse complement strand
GACGATCTGCTTAGGGAGGTTAAGGTCGATCTCGTACATCTGACACATTCCTTTCAATTATTTGCGGCGCCACATTGCCGGGCGCTCGCAGGGTTACCGTGATTTGGACCGAGTCGCCGGTCCGTTGAGGATGTGTCAAAGGAACTGTCCCTTTGACACATTTAGGGATGGAAGCCTGCCTGGGGTATGGGATGCCAGGCAGGCCCCCGGGGGAAAGCGGTTAGGCGCTTAGTCGCGACTAGGCAAGGATGCCGACCGCGGAGAGGGCGATGCCGCCCACAATGGCGATCACGAGAAGCCAACCGGTGTTGACGTTCTTCTTGATGAGCCAGTACATAAGGCCGGTGAGGCCAAGGGAGATCATCTGGGGCATCATGCTGTCCAGGATGTCCTGGATCACGACGGTGCCGTCAGCGAACTGCAGCGGGGTGGTGGCGCCGATCAGCGTGGCGATCATGCCGCCCACGGACATAAGACCCACGATGCCGCAGACATACATGAGCTTCTCCATGAGGTCGCCGCCCTGAAGCTTGCTCAGGTACTCGTGGCCGCCCTGATATCCCATCTTGGCTGCGAACCAAGTAATCAGCACGGAGGGGACGATGGAGATGAGAAGGGCCAGGATCGGGCCCATGATGGAGCCCTGCTGAGCCAGCTGAACGCCCAAGCCAAAGGCGATAACGCGGATGGTGCCCTGGAAGAAGGAGTCACCGATGCCGGAAAGCGGGCCCATAAGGGAGGTCTTGACCGCGTTAATCGAATCGGGGTTGAAGTTCTCGGGATCCTTGGCGTACTCCTCCTCCATGGAGGCGGCGAGGCCCAGGATGAAAGCACTCGTCTGCGGGGTGCAGTTGTAGAACGCCATGTGACGGTGGTAAGCCTCTTTCTTAGCAGCAAGCTGCTTGGGGTCGGACTCGTCCGGATAGAGGCGATCGAGCGTGGGAACCATACCGTAGAGGAAGCCCATGTTCATCTGACGCTCGTAGTTCCAAGAGGCCTGGATGGCCCAGGAGCGCCAGAAGAACTGGCTGACCTTCTTGTTCAGGGACACGTCCTTGGTTGCGGTTGCCATAGTGTGTTCCTCCTTAGTCTTCGTCGTCTTCGAGCGGATCGTAGTCGGAATCGACACCGGCGGCTGCATGGGAACCGTTGAACTTGAAGCCCATGAAGACGACAGCCAGGCACACACCGATCAGAGCGACCGCGATGACGGACAGGTTGAGGTAAGCGGCGAGCAGGAAACCGATGAACAGGAACGGAGTCATACCCTTCTTGATCATCATGGTGAGCAGCAGGGCCAAGCCGTAGGCGGTCATGATCTTGGTCGAAACGTTAAGACCAGTGGACAGCCACTCGGGAACCATGTTGACGATGGCCTGAACCAGGTCGGTGCCAACAAAGACGGCGAGGAAGATCGGCAGGAAGTACATGATGGCGTACAAACCGGAGCCGGCGCAGATGTGCATACGGTAGGCGGTCTTGAACTTTCCGTTATCGATCGCGTTATCTGCCACATGGGTGAGGACGGCGATGATGGAACGGAACACGATGCCGAGGAGCTGACCCAGGACGGCGACCGGGATGGCGATCGTCATGGCGGTCTCGGCGGAAGCGTCGGTCAGGCACGCAAAGGCAGCGGCCACGATGCCGCCCAGGACCATATCGGGCGGAACGGCGGCGCCGACCTGCACCAGGCCCATGGACACGAGCTCGACGGCGGCACCGACGGCAAGGCCGGTGGGCACATCGCCCAGCAGCAGACCGACGAGCGTAGCGCCAACGAGGGGCTGCTCGAAGTTAAGACGACCGAGCAGGCGGGAGTCCCACATGCAGAACACGCCGACGAGGCCGACGAGCACCGCACTGATGAACGTATTCATACCCTTCTCCTTTCAGTCAGGCAAAAGCCTGGTTGATTACAGCTTGGCGTCGATGTCGACGCTCTGATACGTAGGGGTCTGCTGGACATAGAGCTTGATGCCCATGTCGAGCAGCTGGTTGACGTCGGCCTTCTGGGTGGCGTCGAGGAAGACGGAGCTGTCCTTGCCGCCAATCTGATCGGCACCGTCGTGGTTGGCGGTGGCACCCAGGTTGATGGCGTCGAGCTTGTAGCCCTGGCAGAACTGCAGCATCTCGGCAGTGTTGCCAAAGACGAACATGACGCGCTCGCCGAGGGTGTTGAGCTTGTCCATCTTGGCGAGGGCACGCTCGACGGTGAAGACGTTCAGACGCACGCCCTGGGGCTTGGCCAGCTTAAGAGCGCCCTTCTTGATGTCATCGTTGGCGGCAGCGTTGTCGACGACGATGATGCGCTCGGCCTGAACCTTGGTGGTCCAGGTAAAGACGACCTGGCCGTGCAGCAGACGGTAGTCAAGACGTGCGAGGACGATCTTGGCGGGACCGGAGCTGTGACGGGACGCCTTGGCTTTCTTGGCGGGAGCCGCGGCGGCCTCGACCGGTGCGTTGGGGTTGGTCAGACCGGTGCGGGCCTCGTTGATGAGGGCCGCGAGCTCGGCGCCCTTGACGGGGACGGGGCTCATAGCGAGCGTGAGCGCAAGCGGGATGTTGAAACCGCTGACAACCGTGAACTTCGTGCCGTTCTTGGAAAGCTCGACCATGTTGTTGTTGACCGAGCTGCCGAGCATATCGGTCAGCACATAGACGGTGTCGTCCGCGTTGAACGTGGCGATCATGGCGTCCACCTTATTGGTGATGGGCTCCTTGTCGTCACGAGCAAGCGACACGACGTGGACGTTCGACACGTCGCCGAGAACCATCTCGAGCGTGTCTTTGGCGCCTGCGGCCAGGCCGCCATGAGATGCGAGAATGATCTGATTCATCTTGCCTCCTCCTTTTCGTTATGGTCATTATAACGTCTTATACGTTGCGGATATTGCTAATTAGTATAAAGACCGTTCGCGGGTGAAAATCGACCGTTGACGGGTTTAACGTACTTGAAACGTTGGGGCTGGATAGGCCGGCGCTGGCTGGATAACCCCAGGTCAGACGCCGCACACAATCCTCTATCGCACGAAGTACCAGGGGCTTTCCTGCACGGTGGGTTCCAGCGCAATGCCGGTGCGTTCCTTAAACAGATCCATGTCCTGCGATTTCTCCGTCCACCACGCGTTGGGCTTAAAGGTCATGCTCTCAACGACATGACCGACAAACACACTGTTGCGCAGCTTGGAGAAGTCGGTGTTCATAATCAGGATGGACGCGAGCACCAGCACAATGCCCAGGACCTTGATCGCGCCGGCGGGCTCGGCATAGACACCAATGCCCACCAGTACGGTGACGACCGTCTCGAAAGACATTACGACGGGAACCTTCGATGTCTCGAGCCCCATGGACAGACCCTGCATATATAGGATGTAGGCCACGGCTGTGGGGATGAGTCCAAAACCAAGGAACAGCAGCAGCAACTGTGGCGACATTGCCGCGGCGACATCCGGCCACGGAGCCGCGATAGCCGCCATAACCGCACCGCCAAAAACAAAACCCCAAAACGTGACAGCCAGCGGGTGGACCGTCTTGGTTGCTATTCGGCTAAACACCGCGAGCGACGCACCACAAAGGCCTGCAATCACGCCCGACGTGACGCCCCAAACCGAAAAATGAAAACCGGAAAGGTCGCCATTGGTCACCGCAAGCACGCAGCCAACGATGTTAAAGACAATGGCAACGAGCTTGTTGGGGGTCACGTCCTCGCGATAAAGCACGCGGCCGAGCATGACACCAAACACCGGCGAGGTGTAGAGCAGCACCGAGGCCGTAGACATACCCACCTCACGCATGCACTCGTAATAGCAGGTGTTGGCGGCGGCCAAACCGACGATACCGACAAGCGCGCAGGGAACAAGCTCTTTAGGGCTTGCCTTGAACAGGGCCAGCGGACCCTGAGCCACGGTAGACCCCTCACCCGGACGGCAGCCCATAAACATCAGGACCGGCGCCAAGATAAGCGCTCCGACCAACAAGCGAAAGGCAGCCATGCTCTGGGACGAAACGCCCATGGCCGAGATGCCGTTTACAAAGATTCCGATGCTGCCCCACATAAGCGCGGCGATCAGTACCAGCACATAGCCCAGATTGCTTTTCTTCAACGCAGCCTCCTCGGTATTGTTTCCAATATGTTTCACACTACGTTATAGTCGTTATATACATTTTTCAAGACACAAATCGGCGAGCGGAAAAATCTGCTCTACCGCTACAACCCATTGGTGCAAAGGGGTCAGGTTCATATGCGCCAACTTGGTGCAAAGTAACCTGTCCCCAATGACTAGGACTGTCCCCAAGTGCCGAACGTCTCCAAGTGCCGCATCTGGGCCAAGGCGACGCCGATGCTTTGGCAACGCCAGCGAAAACCCACCTGAGCGAGCAAGGTGCCTTGAAGCGAAGCGGCATTGACCTTCTGGTCATGCCGCTGAAGCTGAAAGGCAGATTGCCGCTCAGGTGGGTTTGCAGCGTCGAGCCGTTACGGCGTTTGGTAAAACCGCGTAACTAATACTCAAGCTTCCACATGTAGCGGCGCGTCATGTAGTCCTTGTGCGTGACGGCAGAGAGCGCGCGCATGTACACATTGTTGAGGATCGGGGCGAAGATCAGGTGGTTGAAGTACTCGCTCACGCTGTCCTTGATGTCGTTGAGGCCGAGCTCCTTGGCGTCGAGCTGATAGACGCGCTCGCCACCGTACTGGTTGACGAAGCGGATGCCGCGCTCGTCGTTGCAGCGGCTGCGGCCGACGCTGATGAGCTGGAACAGCGAGGTGCGCTTGTCCAGGATCTCGAAGGGGCCGTGGAAGAAGTCGCAGGTGTTGATGGTGCAGGAGTCGATCTGCAGCATCTCCTGCACGTTGCAGATGCTAAAGACGTAGGCAGCACCAAAGAGCGGGCCCTGGGCCATGACGTTAATGCAGGGCTTGTCGGCGTTCTGCTCGGCCCACTTGGCGGCAAGCGGACGGGTGTACTCGACGGCCTTGCGATAGATGGGGTCAACCAGGTCGAAGGCGGCCATAGCGGTCTCGTACTCGGCATAGCCCTCGGTCTGCTGCGTGAGCTCCATGGCGATCATGGTCACGACGGCGGAGTTGGTACGGCCCATGCAGGACTCGTCGACGGCCAGGCTGTCATACTGGATCTTGTAGTCGCAGACCTCGGTGAGGCCGGACTCGTCGACATAGATTGCGATGGTGCTGGCGCCGTGGTCCTTGGCGACCTGGGCGGCGACGATGGTCTCCTTGGTACCGCGCATGGACACGACGACGGCCAGGGTGTTCTCGTTAACGTAGGCAGGGGTTGCGTGCACGAACTCGTTGCTGGTGTAGCTGGAGCTCACGACCTGCGTGGCCTCGTGCTCCATAAAGTACTGGGCAGGATAGTTGCCGCCGTTGGATCCGCCAGCGCCAATCCACACGACGCGCTTGATGCCGCCCTTGTCTACCTTGTCAGCCAAAACCTGGGAGACGACATCCTTAACCTGTTCCTGAGTAGTCATCGTGCATCAGCCTTTCTTCTCGTTTGATGCTCATCACAGGCATACAAGTTACATACATGTTTTGGCTATGTCGACTAGTTGTATGCTATATTTGTCTTAGATAATTTGCTGATGCGGTTTTCGATAACTAGCTACCAGCGGTTTTGTTGTTGTATTGGATACATGCTTAATTAGATTCACATACAAGTTAGATACAGGTTGATCGCATGAATGCTTCGTCTAAGAAGAAACTGGCCCAATACGAGCGCTTGGCGGGTACGCTGCGTGACCGTATCGCCGCCGGCATCTACGCACGCGGAGACAAGCTGCCGTCCGAGATGGAACTCATGGACGAATCGGGGCTGTCGCGCAGCACCGTGCGCCATGCTCTTAAGGTGCTCGTCGATGAGGGTCTGGTTCGAACCGAGCGCGGGCGCGGCGCCTTTGTGGCCGACACGCCGGCGCTCCACGAGAACAACCTGGTGTTTTCGAGCTATACGGCGCAGGTCCAGGGTCAGGGCATGAAGCCCACCACGCGCACGGTGGACTCGGGCTTTACCAAGGCGGGCGGCAGCATAGCTAAGTTCTTTGATGCCGCCGTGGGCAGCAAGCTCGTCAAACTTGTCCGCCTGCGTTATCTGGACGATGCGCCGTTGTGCCTGGAGACCACCTATCTGCCGCCAAGCTTTGAGGCGCTCATCGATCGCGATATCAACGGTTCACTCTACGCCACGCTGCGCCAAGAATTCCATCGCGCGCCGGCACAGGGACATAAGACCTTTGAGGTGTGCTATGCCTCGCAAAACGAGGCGTTTTTGCTCAACGTTGAGCGCGGGCAGGCGCTGATCCTGATCACCGACTACGTCTACGACACCGACGGCCGCCCGCTCCATGTCTCCAAGCGCATCCAGCGCACCGACCGCGCCAAATACACCGAGCCCATCGGCTAACCTGTCCCTAAATGGTAGGTTTGGGGAGGTCGGGGAACCAGGTTGGTTTGGGTTGGTTGGGCGTGCGCTCGGCCAGGACCAGCTCCATCCAACACATGTCGTACCAGCGACCGAACTTTTGGGCGCAGCGGTCGAAGGCACCCACCAGGCGATACCCCATATGGGCATGGAAGTCCTGGCTGTTGTGCGTCAGGTACTCGTCGTCCTTGTCGTGCGGCACGGCGATGAGCGCGCACATGTTGGTGATGCCCATCGCGACCAGACATTGCTTGAGCGCATCGTGCAGCTTGCGGCCCAGCCCGCCGTGGCGCACGTCGCGCGCCAGGTAGATCGATGTCTCGACCGACCAGTCGTATGCCTCGCGGCTGTTAAGCGGACTCACATAGGCATAGCCTACCGGACGCCCGTCCAGCTCCATCACCAGATACGGATAGCGCTTGAGCGCGCGCTCGATACGCCCGGCGAACTCCTCAACGCTCGGCACCTCGTATTCGCAGGTAATCGCCGTCTGGCGCACATACGGCTCATAGATGGCAAGCAACGCCGGCGCGTCTTCGGGCGTCGCCAGGCGAATCGTCGGCTCGGACATCTCGGTCATACAACCCTTCTCCCCAAAAGCAAAGGCCACCCTGCGCCAAACCCAGCGCAATGCGGCCCTCGTCATTGCATCAAGCTACAGGACAGCCGCCAACGCGTCGATGTCCTCCTGCGTCGTGGCCCAGCTGGTGCAAAAGCGCACCACCGTGTGAGTATCGTCGTACTTTTCCCAGTACTCGATCGAGGCATGCTCGCGAATGCGGGCCATATCCTCGTTGGGCAGAATCACGAACTGCTGGTTGGTCGGCGTCTCCAAGAAGAACTGGTAGCCGCGCTCGTGCAGCACGCGACGAAGCGCCTGCGCGGTTTCGATCGCTTGGCGACCAATCTCAAAATACAGGCCGTCGGTAAAGAGCGCCTCAAACTGCACGCCTGTCAGGCGGCCCTTGGCAAGCAGCGCGCCGTGCTGCTTAATGCGCGGAATAGGATGCGCCGGAGCGTGCATGCCGCAAAACACCACGGCCTCGCCGCAGAGCGCGCCGCACTTGGTGCCGCCGATGTAGAACACGTCGCACAGCTGCGCCAGCTCGGGCAGGGTAATGTCGCACTCATCGGCCGCCAGCGCATAGGCCAGGCGAGCACCGTCCACAAACAGCGGAATCTCGCGCTTCTGGCAAACCGCGTGAATCGCCGCGAGCTCGGCCTTGGAGTACAGCGTGCCGTACTCGGTCGATAGGCTCACGTACACGGCGCCCGGGAACACCGTGTGTTCGTAGCTCTCGTTTTCGTAGAACACCTGGATATAGTTCTCGAGGTCCTCGGCGTGCATCTTGCCCTCGTAGCCGGGGATGGTGAGCACCTTGTGGCCGCCAAACTCGATGGCGCCCGCCTCGTGGCAGGCGACGTGGCCAGTCTCAGCAGCAACGACGCCCTCGTACGGCGCGAGCAGCATGTCGATCACCGTCGCGTTGGCCTGCGTGCCGCCCACCAGAAAAAACACGTCGGCGTCGGGCGCCTGACAGGCCTCGCGGATAAGCTGCTTGGCACGCTCGGTGTGCGCATCGGTACCATAGCCGGGCTGCGGCTCCATATTGGTGTCGACAAGCGCCTGCAGCACTGCCGGATGTGCGCCGTGGGAATAGTCGTTGTTAAACGCGAGCATGGCAATCCTCTCTTACCGGGTATCGGCCAGATGATTCAAACGGAGCTATTGTACGCCGTTGGGATAGGCAATGCGCGCGGCAAGGCACTCAAGCGCCAGTACCAGGGCAAAACCGCAGCTCACGTCACTCAAAAAGTGCGCTCCGATCACGATGCGGCCAAACGCGACGAGCGCCGCGACCACAGCCGCCGTCCAAAAGACCACACGACGGCGCGACGGCTTTTCCTTAAAGGCCGTCGCGGGAAGCCCAGCGAGCATAAGACCGATCGCCGCGTGCGCCGTGTGTCCGCTCGCAAACGACTTAAAGCCGTCCTTGACTACACCGGCGGCAATATAGGCCCACTTGTCGGGGTTGCCGATCACCCACCACGGCTGAAACTCGAGTCCCTGCGTCACCTCGATCACACGCATGCGCGGGCGCGACCACAGCGGCTTAACAATGACGTTGAGGATGATGGCTTGAGCGGCCCACACGGCCAGCACCATCAACGCCCAGCGCATAAGCTCGTCGGGCGCGGTGTCGCGCGTGAGACGATAGACGATAAAGTTAGCAGCAATCACCAGCACAAACGTCAGCACCAGCTGAACGGCAATGAGTTTGCCGCCAACCCGCAGGGACGAAACGATCTCGTAGCCAGCCAGACCAACGTTAACGAGGATGCCGAGCACGGCGAGCCATTTGCTCCCCCTGGAGTCGGGACGCACCGCTCGCACGAGCATAACGCCTGCGATGCTCGCCGTCAGCTCAAACGGCAGCTCGCCGGCAGCCTCGATAAAGCGGCCGTACATGCTGCCGATGTTGAACAGCGCGCACGAGATCTGATAATCGAAGAAGCTGCCCACGCCCAGACAAAGGCACAGGATAACCGCGATAATGGCGACATCTTTCTTATAGATGTATCCGAACATGCTTTCCTTTCGATGTGGCTGGAATCAACCTGCAACGTGGCGGGGCAAAGATGACTCCGCCCCGCTACGCCCCTTACTTGTCAGTCATCGTCACTCGCGCCTAATTGCTGCAGCAGCATGAGTGCCGCGGCCACCGGGCCGGTGCCGTCGTTGGCGTCGAGGCCGCGACCCAGGCCGCTGCCCACACCAGCGCCTGCCTTGTAGGGCACCGACAGCTTGCGGCTCTTGGGGAAGTTCACCGCGCCATAGCGGGTCTTAAGCTCAAAGGCCACCTTCTTGGGCACGTCGACGCCCAAAAACGTGATGCGGCCGCCGCTGAGCGTGACGCTCTCGAGCCCCAAGCGCTCGCCACGGATACGAATACGCGCGCGGTTGAACAGGTTGAGCCCCGCCAGCGGCAGCTCACCGTGCGCGGCCTCGGTCTCTTCCTGCACCTCGTCGATGCTCTCCAGGTCCTCGGCCGCCGCGAGCTTACGGTACACGAGCACGCGCTGATCCACCGCCGGCAAGTACTCCTCGGACAAGAAGTAGTCGGCCGGCAGGTTAATACCCACGCTCGCCGCCTCCACGCCGGCGTCGTCACCGCCGCGCGCCTCGGCCACCGCCTGGCCCAGCATTTGCGTAAACAGGTCAAAGCCCACGCTCGACAGGTTGCCGTGCTGTTCGGCGCCCATAAGCGAGCCGGCGCCGCGAATCTCCAGGTCGCGCATGGCGATGCGCATGCCGCTGCCCAGGTCCTGGAACTCGGAAAGTGCGGTCAGGCGCGCCGTGGCCTCCTCGGTGAGCGGCAGCTCGCCCGGGAACATAAAGTACGCGTAGGCCTGCGTGGCAGAGCGGCCCACACGGCCCTTGAGCTGGTAGAGCTGTGCCAGACCCAGGCGCTGCGAGTCCTCGATGATGAGCGTGTTGGCCGTTGCGTTGTCGATGCCGCTCTCCACGATGGTCGTGGCGATGAGCACATCGATCTTTTTGGTCGCGAACTCGATCATCACGTCCTCGACCTCGCGCGGGCTCATCTTGCCGTGCGCCACGCCCACGCGCGCCTCGGGCGCGGCCTCGTGCACGCGCGCCACGGCGTCGTCGATGGTCTTGACGCGGTTGGACACGTAATACACCTGACCGCCGCGGCCCACCTCCAGGCGAATCGCCGCGCTCACCACGTCGGGGTCATACTCCCCCACGTGCACGATCACGGGACGACGCCCGGTCGGCGGTGTGGTGATTAGGCTCATGTCGCGCACGCCGCTCGTGGCCATCTGCATGGTTCGCGGAATCGGCGTTGCCGAAAGCGTGAGCACGTCAATCTGCTCGCGCAGGTTCTTGAGCTGCTCCTTGTGCTGCACGCCAAATCGCTGCTCCTCGTCGATAATCACCAGGCCCAGGTTCTTGGGGTTCACATCGGCCGAAAGCAGGCGGTGCGTGCCGATGAGCACATCGATCGTGCCCTCGGCAAACGCTTTGAGCGCGCGCTTCTGCTGCGCCGGCGTGCGGAAGCGACTGAGCACCTCGACCTCAAGGCCAAACGGGGCAAAGCGCTCAAAGAAGGTCTCGTAGTGCTGCTGGGCCAGAATGGTTGTGGGGCAGAGCACCATGACCTGACGGCCGGAGTCCACGCACTTAAACGCCGCGCGCAGGGCAACCTCGGTCTTGCCGAAACCCACGTCGCCGCACAGCAGGCGGTCCATAGGCTTGGGCGCCTCCATGTCGGCCTTGATGTCGGCGATAGCCTCCAGCTGATCACGCGTCTCGTCGTAGGGAAAGCTCTCCTCCATCTCGATCTGCTCGGGCGTATCGGGCGGACAGGCGATACCGGTAATCGACGAGCGGCGTGTATACAGGTCGACCAGGTCAAACGCCAGCTTTTTGGCGTTCTTGCGTGCCTTGTTGGTGGCACGCGTCCAGTCGGCGGTATTGAGCCTGGTCAGGCGTGGCTTGTCGCCGTCGGGGCCAACATAGCGCGTGATGCGGTCGACCTGCTCGAGCGGCACGTAGAGCTTGTCGCCGTCGGCATATTCCAGCAAAAAGTAGTCGCGCTCCTTGCCGCCCACTTCCTGGCGCGCGATCTCGCTAAAGAGCGCGATGCCGTGAGTGGCGTGCACCACGTAATCGCCCGGCTTAAACGGGAACGTGATCTGCGTAATGTCCACCTTGCGGCGGCTGCGCGCGCGGTTGGCGTCCATGCGGGCGTTGAGGTCGGCGATCGAGAACACGGCCAGGTTGGCATCGGGCACCACCACGCCCTGCGGCAAGGCGGCATCGACAAAGGTCACACGTCCGCGCGAAATAGTGGGCACGGCGGCGCCGGCGGCAGCCTGCGCGGCGCCCGCCTCGAGCGAGCGGGCGTTGAGCGCGTCGGCCTTACGCTCGCGAATGGAAGCATGGGCCTCCTGGCGTGCGGCACGGTCGGCGGAATCCGCCGCTGCCACGCGAACGCGGTCGCCGATAGCACCGGCATTTTCGGGCGCCGCGGTCAGCGATTCCTCAAAGGTAATGCCCTCGTCGCCAAAGGTGAGCTCCATCGACTCGCGCGCACCGCGGTCGGGGATGGCAAACACGCAGGCATAGCGATTGCCCACGACTTCCTGAATGCGCGTCATAAAACGGTTGTCCGAGCCTGCGATGGCCGGCTGCTCAATCTTGAGCTCGGCCGTCACCGCACCGCCGGCACGGATGAGGCTCACATAGTTCAGGCGCTGCTGGGCACCAAAATCGAGCTGTTGGGCGCGCACGTACAGACCATCCAGGCGGTCAATCCCCGCCTCGCCGGCACGGGCCTCAATATCCTCGTAGGCGCGCAGGCAGTCGTCGAACAGCGAGCGCGGCTCGGACAGAACCACGAGTGCCTTGCCGCTCACGTGCGCCAACGGGCTTACGGTCTGGCCGTACATCACCGGCAAAAAGCGGTCGAGCTCGGGCGTGACGATACGCGCATCCACCATCTCGAGCAGCGCCGCCAGTTTGCTGTCGTCCTGGCTGGCGCGATAGAGCGCCACATGCATGTTGTGGACGGCCTCGTCGGTAAGCGCCAGCTCACGGCAGGGGAAGATCTCGATACTGCCCTCGTTACCGATGGTCTGCCCCGTTGAACTCACCATGCGGCGGATGCGGTCAATCTCGTCGCCGAAAAACTCGATGCGCACGGGCGCCTTTTCCTGCGCGGGAAACACCTCTACGGTGTCGCCGTGAACGCGGAACAGACCGGGCGCATCGGCGGCGCCGGCATTGGTGTAGCCCATGCCCACCAGGCGCTGCGGCACCTCGTCAAAAGGAATCTCCTCACCCACCGCAAAAGTGGTGGACTCCCAATAGCGACTCTCGACCGGCGGCACGCAGCGCAGCAGCGCACGGGCCGAGGCAACCATGATGCAGTTGTCCCCGCGCACGATGCGCCCCAGAGCCTCGCAGCGCTGCGCCACCACGGCGTCGTCGGGCGCCTGCTCGCGCCACGGATAGTCCTTACGCTCGGGAAAACGGCACACGTGCGCCAGGCCCACGTAGGCGGCAAGGCTGCGCGCGGCGCGATCGGCCGCATCCTCGCCACTCACAATGTAGACCGTCGGGCGCGGACGGCGCGCAAACTGGGCGGCCGCCATAAGCGTGCGACCCGACTGCGACACGGCCAGCGTCACGTCCTCGCCGGCATCGAGTCCCGCCTCGACGGTCTGCAAGGCCTCGGCAGTGTAGAGCTGCGCGGCTATACGGTGAATGAGCATGCTGTTCCTCCGGCATTGCAACGCCAAAAGCCCGCCGGGGCAAGCTCGGCGGGTCGTACGTCAAATACATTGTCTGTCATGGTAGCGCATGGAGAGGACTCCGGCTCAAGGGCAAACCCAGCCCCGCAAAAAACGCCAGACGAAGATGCGTTCCGCCCTATCCCGCTACGCGCACGCTGGGGCACAAATCTGCCAGCGGACACTCGTCACACTTGGGTTTGCGGGCGTCGCAGATCTCGCGACCGAAGGTGATCCACTGATGGTTGACCGATTCCCAATACTCGTGCGGCAAAATCTTGAGCAGATCCTGCTCGGTCTTGAGCGGCTCCTTGGCATGCGTCTTGGGACTCAGCATCAGGCGGTGCGCAATGCGGTTGACGTGCGTGTCCACCGCAATGCCCTCCACGATGCCATACCCCACGTTGAGCACGATGTTCGCCGTCTTGCGTCCCACGCCCGGCAGCTTCACGAGTTCCTTCATGTCGGCCGGCACCTCGCCGCCATAGTCGGCGACGATCATCTGCGCGGCCTCGACGGCATGCTTGGCTTTGCTCTTGTAGAAGCCGAGTGACTTGATGGTGTCTGCCACGTCAGCCACGCTCGCCCCGGCCATGGCCTCGGGCGTGGGCCACTGGGCAAACAGCCGCGGCGTCACCTTGTTGACCTGCGCATCGGTCGTTTGCGCCGAAAGCAGCACCGCGATCAGCAGGCGGAAGGGATTCTCGTGGTCCAAAAAGCACTCGACCGGGCCATAGCGACGGTTGAGGCGCTCACACACCTCGATGGCGCGCTCGCGCTTGGCAGCATTGGTCTCGCGTGGCATAACGACTCCTCGGCTCAACGGCACAATAAACTTATGGGCACAATTGTCCCACGTCCGAGACGCTTACGCCTCCAAGAATGCGCCGGTCTGACGGCTCCACAGGCTCGCGTACTCGCCACCCGCCTCGACGAGCTGCGCATGCGTGCCGTCCTCGACGATCTCGCCATCGGCCAGCACCACAATGCGGTCGAGCGCCGCCACGGTGGACAGGCGGTGCGCCACCACAATGGAGGTACGGCCGCGCATCAGATTCTCGAGCGCCTCCTGCACCAGCGCCTCGGACTCGCTGTCGAGGGCAGAGGTCGCCTCGTCGAGCACTAGAATCGGCGCGTCGGTTAGGATGGCACGGGCGATAGCCACGCGCTGGCGCTGGCCGCCCGAGAGCTTGACGCCGCGCTCGCCCACCATAGTGTCAAAGCCACGGGGCAAGCGGTCGATAAACTCCAGGGCATTGGCCAGGCGCGCGGCCTCGCGAATCTGCTCATCAGTGGCGCCGGGACGACCGTAGGCAATGTTTTCGCGAATGGAGCGGTGGAACAGCAGCGCCTCCTGCGGCACGTAGGCAACCTGGCGGCGCAGGCTCTGCTGCGTGCAGCGCGAGACGTCCTGGCCGTCCACGAGCACGCGGCCGCCCTGAACATCGTCCAGACGCAGCAGCAGCTTGGTGAGCGTCGTCTTACCCGAGCCCGATTTGCCCACCAGGCCCACGCGCTGGCCCGCCGCCGCATGAAGTGTCAGGTCATCGAACACGCTCTCGCCCGCCGCAGCGTCACGGTACGCAAAGCTCAGGTGCTCAAAATCAATCGCGCCCTCGGTCACTTTGAGCTCAGGGGCGTCCGGGTCATCTGTCACCAAACGTGGCTCGTCCAGCACGCGCGTCATCTCGGCCGCATCGCCCAGCGCGCGGTTAATGCGCTGCATCATGGAGCTTACGTAGTTCAGGCGCATGGTGAGGTTATAGGTGTAGGTAAAGATCATGACGAGCGAGCCGGCCGAAATGCCAAACCACGCGTTGCCGCCCGCCACGAACACACTCACCACGGCCATGGTGATGACGATAAGGCCCGAGGTCGTAAAGTTGCGCTGCATCATGGCGTGCATCGAAACCGTCTCGGCGTCGCGCGCGGCACGATCGGCGGCGTCGAACAGATCGCGTTCAAAGTCCTCGCGCCCGCAGGTCTTGACGGCCAAGATGTTCGTGACCGCGTCGGAGAGCACGCCCGAGAGCTTGTTCTGCGCGGCGGACGTCGCGGCCGAAAGCGGCATGATGCGCTTGTACATAAGCCAGACAAACGCAATGTAGACGACCATGATGCACACCAGGATCACGGTAAACGTCGGCACCACCGGGGCGAGTGCGGCCACGGTGCAGATGACCGAGGTGATGGTGGGGATGAGCGAATACACCGTCACGTCGACCAGACCCGTGTAGCCGCTCATAAAACGGCTTGTCTGGCTCACAAGCGATCCGCCAAAGCGGCTGGTATGGAATGTCATGGATTGGTTGGAGAGCGTGTCGAAGCATAGACGCGCCAGGTGATAGTTGCCTGCGATCTCGAGCTTGTAGACGGTGTAGTCCTGTAGCTTGGAGAGGATCTGACCCACCAGGTTAACGAGTACGAGCGCCAGGATATAGGGGCCGAAGACCTCAAACACCTGGTCACCCGCCACGGGACCGGCTTGAACGCGGTCGACAATGAGGGCCATCACATAGGTATTGGCAAACGTCAGCAAAAAGATGTAGCCCGCCGACGAGAACACCGAGAGAAAGACAATCAGCGGCTGCGTGCGCGTGACACCCCAAAACCGCTGCAGCGCGCGGCGCACGGTGGAGCGGCTGAGTGGGCTGGTGCTTCTCTGAGACATGGGCTTCCTTTCGCGTCTGATAGGGCGAAACGCCATTGTTGCACATTGGAGCACGCTTCAGACAAGCGCGATGCGAAAAGCGCCCGCGCCGTGCTTGCGCAGGCGCTCCGCCGTCAGATGCAATTAGTCCTCGTCTTTTTGGTCTGCGAGCAGCTCCGCGGATGTGAGCCCCAAGATCTCGTCGGCCTCCTCGGCATCTTCCAGCGCGTCGATATCCTTGAGTTTGCGCTCCATGACGTTGGTGCGCGTGGTGATGATGCCCTCGACCGTTTTGCCCGCGGTCTCGATCTGCTGCTGGGCGCGGCGCAGCGCCTTTTGATAGCGCGGCAGCTCGGCCTTGACGGCGGAGAGCACGCGCAGCACGTCGTCGGTACGTTTTTGCAACTTAAACGTCTGATAGCTCATCTGCAGACTGTTGAGGATGGCCGCCATGGTGCTGGGGCCGGCAACGTTGACGTGATAGTCGCGGCCCAGGGTCTCGATAAGCCCGGGGCGGCTGACGACCTCGGCGTACAGGCCCTCAAAAGGCACGAACATAATGCCAAAGTTGGTGGTCGCGGGCACGCTCAGGTACTTTTCGCAGATGTCCTTTGCCTCGCGCTTCACCATGGCGTCGAGCGTCTTGCGCGCGGTGGCCACAGCCTCGGCATCACCCGACTCTTGCGCGTCGAGCAAGTGCTCGTACGCATCGCCCGGGAATTTGGAGTCAATCGGCAGCAGCACGGGATCGCCCTCGTCCACCGGCAGCTTGACGGCAAACTCAACGCGCTCCGAGGCGCCAGGCTTGGTGGCGACATTTTCCAGATACTGGTCGGGCGTAAGGATGTCCGCCAGGATTGCACCCAGCTGCACCTCGCCCAAAATGCCACGCGCCTTGACGTTGCCCAGCACGCGCTTAAGGTCGCCCACGCCGGTGGCGATAGACTGCATGTCGCCCAGACCCTTGTACACAGCCTCGAGCTGGTCGCTCACCTGCTTAAACGATGCAGACAGGCGATCGTTGAGCGTGCGGGAGAGTTTCTCGTCCACCGTCGCGCGCATCTGATCGAGCTGCACGTTGTTGTCCTTGCGGATGGCGCCCAGCTGGGCATCGACCGTCTCGCGCACCTTGTCCAGGCGGCGCTCGATGCCCTCGCGGTTGGCACCGAGCTGTTGGGCCGTCTCGCGGCGCAGGTCATCCATACGGTCGCCAGCCTGCGAGAACTCACGCGCGATGGTCAGGTAGCGCTGCTGCTCTACGGCCGCATCGGTCGTCTGCTGCTGCGCGATGGCATTTGCCGTGCGGCGGGTTTCTGCCAACGCGACGTTCAGGGTGTCGAGCGCGTTGTTGGCCTGCTCGAGCGCAGCCAGCATCTCTGCCCCGCTATCGCCGCGCCCCCGCAGCTCGGTGCGAAGGCCCTTGAGTTGCAGAGCACAAGCCACAGCAACCCCCACCGCCACCAAGGCGATCACAACAAGCACGATATCAATAGCAGACATAGACTCCGCCCAACAAACTCAATCGGTCATCAATCAAAACCGCGATCAATCTTACCCCGCCACACGCACGGATCACCCACTGCCTTGCAGACAAATTTCTCTTAGAGCCGCGGACGCTAAAACGCTAGCTCTCCCAGCCGGTGCGAATGGTTGTCATGACGTCGCCTAGGCGCTGGCCCAGGGCTGACAGATGTTGGAGCACTTCGCCGGGCGAAGCACCGTTGAGGATGCAGGTGAGCGCATACGAGACCAAGAAAATCGCCGCAAGTCCTAGCGGAATGAGCACGATCATCGCCAATGTGCGCAGGCGCTGGCCCACGCGGCGACGACGCGTGCGGCGTTTGTCGAACGCAAGCTCCTGCGCATATGAATCTTGTTGTACGGAATAGTTCTCTGGCGCCGATCCGCCCGCAGGCGAAACCGCAGGCGTGGCATTTTGCGCAGGGGGCTGGGCGGCTACCCCTTGCATTTGCATCTCCATAAGCCGTTGCTGTTGGCGCAACATGCGCTCGGCTTGTTGCTGCGGAGTCTCAAGAAACAGATCCATGCTGGCCTCCAAAATCGGAGCATTCGACGCTTACGACCAGCATCCCGCACCGCCATGACCGCGACAACGCAATCGCCGGCAATAGCCACAAAGTTTCTTCTGCTCAAAAGCTGTCGAAAAGCTCAACAACTCCCCTACCAGCACTTTCTCTGAGCTTTTTTCGCCAGCAATCTTTTGGCCTTCCACCCTTACGCCAACTGACCAAAATCTAACCAAAAGCTTGACGAAAATTGTGGAGACCGGGACCCCACACAAAAAGTGCCGCCCCAAAGGGGCGGCACACAAACCAATCTATTAGCCAAAACTCGTTGGCAAGCCCGCGTCGTCAGACCCGCGGCGCATGCCTTTGCCTCGCGTGACTCTGCGAAGCCGTGAGCGAGAGGGAAAGGGATGCGCCGCGGGTCTGACGTCCGGAGCGGTGAAACCAGCAGTTGCCCTGCGCTCCGTGGTCGGTGAGGACAGACTACATGCCCGCGAGACCGCGGGCGGCGGTGGCGCACATAAACGCCAAGGCTAAAATCACGAGCGAGCCCGCAATGTCTGCCAGCACGCCCATTGCACGACGCTCAAACAACCAGCTCTCAAAGTGCGGGGCGACGTTGCGCCAAACACGCCACAGCAAGATGCCCATACCGATGACGCCTGGGATATTGAGCAGTAGGATCTCGGAGCACAAAAGACCGATCAGGTTGCCGGCGGCAAAACCAGCGTCGCCCTCGCAGTATTTGCGATAAATCATGTACAACATGTACGCCACAAACGGCTGCAGGCACGCAGAGATAAACGTAACCACCATCGAGGGGTCCTGAGAAAAGACATCGGTGAGTTTATCGACACTCGTGGCATCTTTCGAAGCCAAGAACAAGCCAATGACCACCACGGGCACCACGCCCAAGATAACCTCGACCAGAGTAAACAACTTAGCAGTCAGATCCTCGCTAGCCGTATTGAGGTGAGGCGCCCACTCAGGATGAGCATGCGCGCCAACCTTCTTGTCCTTCTCGACACGATCGACCTTTTTACCCTCGGCAACCCGACGACCAGGATCCTTGCGAGTCCCCGCCGCAGCAACCCGAGCCCGAGACTTCTTACCCATAACCAACACCTCACAAGAGGAAACGAATAGCCAACGCTACCCAGTGTACCCTCTAAGCAACGTCACCGCCCCAACCGGCCCCCACAAAAACGTGCCGCCCCATAAGGGGCGGCACACAAACTTTTTTATCAGCTTTTCTGTAGCGAGCACGCGACGACCCAAAGCGGGCCGGGAGGGCCGGACTACCTTCCCTCAACGCGACCCTGCGAAGCCGTGAGCGAGGAGGGAAGGTAGTCCGGCCCTCCCGGCCCAGCTCACGCTAGCGCCACGCGCTAGTAGTTCACCACCTGCTCCTCAAAGTACGCCTTCGGGTGGTTACACACCGGGCACACCTCAGGCGCCTCAGCACCAACGTGCAGGTGCCCGCAGTTCAGGCACTTCCACACCTTTACGCCCTCGCGCTCAAACACCTCGCCCGACTCGATGCGCTCGACGAGTTTGTTGTAGCGCTCCTCGTGGGCCTTCTCGACGGCGGCGACGCCACGGAACTTCTCAGCGATCTCGGCAAAACCCTCCTCCTCGGCGGTCTTGGCGAACTCGTCGTACATCGTGGTCCACTCGTAGTTCTCGCCCGCAGCGGCATCACGCAGATTGTCCAGGGTATCGGGGACGGCGCCGTCGTGCAGATACTTAAACCACAGCTTGGCGTGCTCGGACTCGTTGCCCGCCGTCTCGGCAAAAATATTCGAGATCTGAACGTAGCCGTCCTTTTTGGCCTTGGATGCATAGTAGCGATACTTGGTGTGTGCCTGGGACTCACCGGCAAAAGCGGTCTCGAGGTTCTTCTTGGTTTGGGAATTCTCAAAATCCATAGGTGTACTTCCCTTTAACGCATGCCGCCCGTAGGCTTCGAGCGGCCTTGTCTTTAGGATGCCCTCAAGCCGCGAATTTAAACCTTACAATCCCGTTCTTCAGATTTGAGCGGGCTACACACTCAACCAACGATCGTCCTCGGCTCGGCAAAAGCCCTCGCGCTCCAGGTCAGCTAGAATGCCCGCGATCAAGTCGCACTCGACCGGCCCGCGACCGGCTGCCGCTTCCATCTCGTTAACGCCCACCACGGCATCAGCAAGCGTAATCCCCGCCGGCTGCCCATCGCGCGCTGCCAACAACATACGCACGATATGCGCGCGCTTTTGGCGGCGCGAGCCCTCAAACTTGGACTGACGACTATAGCCCGCCGACCGCCTGGACGGATTGGGCAGTGTCTTTTTAAGATACGCGCCGTAATCCAGCAATGCGTAATACCACGCGCGCGGCGTGTCGGCATCGTCTTGAGGCGCGGCAAAGGGCGCGATCTCGTCCGCCGCCGCACCGGGGACCGCCGGACAGGCAGCTTGGATCAGCGGCACCAGTTCGCGATCGGGAACGGCCGGCACATCGGGAAAGAAATGATGCAAAAAGACCGTGCGCACATTGGTCTCCAAATACACGCCCGGAAGATCAAACGCAAACGAACGGATACCCTGCGCCGTTGCCGGGCCAATACCAGGCAGAGCGACCAAGTCACGCGTCTCACGCGGAAACTCCCCGTCCCAGTCCTCTACAACGCGCTGAGCGGCCCCGTGAAGCGCCAGAGCGCGTCGGTTGTAGCCCATGCCCTGCCAAGCGTCCAAAACATCGGAAGGCGCGGCCTGGGCAAGCGCCTGCACAGTCGGAAAACGATCGAGCCACACCGGCATGCGCGCCTCCACACGCGGCACCTGTGTTTGCTGCAGCATGACCTCAGAAAGCCAAATGATGTACGGATCGCGTGTGCGGCGCCACGGAAGGTCGCGATAACGCAGGACCCCTTCCGAACGAATCATCGAACGAAAGGGGTCCTGAATCATGGCTATGCTCCTTATGCGGCGCTATTCCTCCCGGTAAGCGCACGCGCAGGTGGCGTACTCGGGAAACGCTTCGCGGTCGGCGAACTTGGGATCGACGGCTGGGAACTGGCGGTGAGCGACGATGTCGCCGAGCGAAACGGAATCGAGGTAGTCGCGCATCAACGCCTGGGCTCCGGCCCACAGGGGATGATAGCAGCACGCGCCCATGCGCGCACAGTCACCATCGGGCGCGGTGCAATCGTTCATAACCATAGGACCCTGAACGGCCTCGACGACCTGGCGGATAGTGACGTCGTCCGGACTGACCTTGAGACGCATGCCACCGTGGACGCCACGCAGGCTCTCCACAATACCGGCCTGGACCAAACCGTGCTGAATCGAGCGGGCAAACGAATACGGAACATTGACCTCTTCGGCAGCGGTGCGAACAGAAAGTAAGCACTCCGGATCCTCGGCAAGCATCGCCAGCATACGAAGGGCGTAATCAGTCTTCCTCGATATGTCCATTTTTCCCCTTTCAAGGAATACGAACAGCTCGAACGAGCTCCGGGGCCGAGCTTGTGTCGAGACGCTAAATGACCGCCAGGACATCCAAATGGTAAATCGGATATCCACTGAGTGCCGCGCTTGGAGCGAAATGCATCAGATGCGGCGCACAGTGCAATTTAGTATAACCTAACCCCCTGTCTCGTTGAACAGGTGTTGCGCAACAAAGCTGTTGTTCAGACAGATATACTTATTGGATTTTACTTGCGTTCCCGAAGGCGCGAGGATTCTGGGCGAAGATGCACCAGGGCGATCGTTCTATCGAAACAAAGTGCATCAAACGCAAAAAGCCACGTCCGAAGACGTGGCTTTAATTGCGTTGGCGGGAAGTACGGGGCTCGAACCCGCGACCTCCGACGTGACAGGCCGGCGCTCTAACCAAACTGAGCTAACTCCCCAGGCAGTCGTTCGCGTTTGTTTCCGCTCGCGTGCGCTGCGGGGATTAGTATACACAGAAGTCTGTCCGGCGCGCAACAACTTTTTTGAAAAATTTTTTGGGGCCATCCGGGAGGGCTTCCGGGGCTGAGGGCGGGGGTTAAGTTTGCTGCTCTACAGTCCTGCGCAAGACGGAAAGCACATTAAGTGCTTTCCTTTGCGTGCGGAACTCGCGACAAACTTAACCCCCGCCCTCAGCCCCGGAAGCCCTCCCTGCCGTCACTTTGTTCAACCAGTTTTGCGGGCGTGCGCCGCTGCGCGGCTAGCCCGCGTGCTCCTCGGCGGGGTTGGTCTGATGGATCTTGTTGAACTTTGGCCTTTGGCTTAAAGAAAAACGGGGGACACATCTGCATCCCCCGTTTTTGTTGTGATTATTCTAGGTCAATAAACTTAGTGCTTATGATCTTGCCGTCTTTTACTAGCATTCTGGCCATGGTGGGGCCTCGGGTGCCTCTGGGGTAGCTGGCGCTGCCCGGGTTGAGGACTAAGCAGCGGCCCACTTGGGCTTCTTTGGTTACGTGGGTATGACCGTTGATGGCTACGTCTACGGATCCCACCGGAAGGTCTTCGCGGTAGTGGGCTACGGCGAATTTGAGGCCTTCGTAGGTAAAGAGTACAAGACGGTCTACATCGGGGCCGTAGTCGCGGTAGTAATCGTTGTTGCCCAGTACGGCCCGCACGGGGGCGATAGTGCATAGGTGCTCGTAGTCCATCTCCGACGTAAGGTCACCGGCATGGATAATCAGATCCGCGCCCTTAAGCTCGTCCAAGAGCGCAGGCGATAAATAGCCGTGGGTGTCCGAGATGATGTCGATGCGCTTGGCGCTTGCACTGTTCATGGGATCCCTTCCGCAAAAAACGATTCGGCAGATACATACAAAAAAGGCCCCACGGCTCCGCAGACGATGGGTCTACAGGGCTGCGGGGCCAGTGTGCTAGAGACTCAGAGCCTTCTTGAGCGGCACGACGCGGCGGCGCGAAACCGGCACGCGTTCGTCGACGCCCGTAATGCCCAGCTGGATGGCGCCCGAGGGCACCGTCTCAACGTCCGTGACACACGCCAAGTTGACGATATAGCGGCGGTGAACACGGAAGAAGCCAAAGTCGCAGAGCTTGGCCTCAAACTGCGCCAGCGAGGTCGTCGACAAAAAGCGATCATCGACGGTATAGATGCAGGAGTAATCGTCCTTGGCCATGATAAAGCGAATGTCGTCCACGGGAATGAGCACCTTGCGGCCGCCCTTTTCCACCGGGATACGCTCGATGGTCACCTTGCTGTCCGTAACCGGCTTGGTGCGTTGCATGACCTTCTCGATCGCGCGATCCAAGCGAGCTTCCTCGACCGGCTTCATCAGATAATCGACGGCATCCACGTCGAATGCCTCGACCGCATGGTCACTATACGCAGTCACAAACACGATCGCCGGCGGATTTTTGAGCTTATGCAGCGCCTCGGCAAGTTGCAGGCCCGAGGCACCGGGCATCGAGATATCGAGAAACACGACATCTACGCGACTTTCCATAAGCATCTCGATGGCGGAGCGGACGCTCGACGCCTCAGTGATCGTGCCGATCTTGCCCGTTTGCTCGAGCAGGAAGCGAAGCTCCGAGCGAGCCGGCGCCTCATCATCCACAATCATCGCACGCAGCATAGGGATAAAACCTTTCGTCAACTAACTACGCCGGGCATCCGTCGCATGACGTTGAGCCCGTAGCCTTTTATTTTACTCTTGAATGTCAAAGATGCTCTCTGACAAATCAAGATGAAGGAGCACTTTGGTGCCCTTGCCCGGCGCCGATTCGACACGCGTATAGGAGTGCGGCCCATAAAAGCGATGGATGCGCTCCGAAATATTGTGCATGGCCACACCGGCGCCGCCACCCTGGGGAGAGCTGGCGTCGGGACGGGCAGAACGCTCGTCAAACAGTCTGGCGGCGGTACCCTCATCCATGCCCACGCCATTATCGGCCACGGCAATCAAGATTGCATCCTCGCCGTCTTGGTGAACGGTCACGTCGATCCTCAGGGCGTCGTCATCGCCCATACCATGACGCACGGCGTTCTCGACAATCGGCTGGATCACGAACGCCGGCACCAGCGTATCTTCCACGTCCTCGGACACATCGAACGTCGCAAGCACGCGATCCTCGCCAAAGCGGGCCTTCTCAAAGGTAAGGTAGCGCTTGGTCTGTGCGACCTCGCGCGAGACCGGAATAAGCGATCCCGAGTTGTCGAGCGTGGCACGATAGAACGATGAGAACTCACGAAGCAGTTCGCGGGCCCGCAGCGGGTCGGTGCGCGTAAACGATGCAATGGTGTTCAGCGTGTTGAACAGGAAGTGCGGGTTAATCTGCGCCTGCAGCGCACGCACCTCGGCGCGCGCCGTGAGTTCCTTTTGCACCTCGAGCTCGTGGATGGCGAGCTGCGTGGACAAGATCTCGGCAAAGCCCGAGGCAAGCGCATACTGGGTACGGTCGACGGCGCGCGGGGTCTTGTAGTAGAACTTGAGCGTGCCGACGGTACGATCGCCCACCTTGATGGGGGCGATAATGCCGGCGGGGACTTGGTTGTGTGAGCCGTCCGAGCCCACGACATCCACCATACGGTTGAACGACTGCACGATGCCATGTTCGATAACGTAGCGTGTGGCAAGCGTGTGAATGGGAGAATCTGGCAGCAGTTTTTCCTCAAACTCGCCCGCGCAGGCAAGCACGTTGTCCTCGTCGGTGATGGCCACCGTCATGGCGCGCGTCTCGGGCAAAATGCGCCGGCACACCAAACGCGCCGACTCCTGCGTCAGACCGCCCTTAATGTCCTCGAGCATGGCCGAGGCCACCGAGAGCGTCTCCTCGGTGTACTGGGAGCGCACTGAATCGGGATTGAGCGTCAAAAAGATAAAGATGCACAGAAAGATGCACAGCAGCGCGCAGGCAATCACCGTGGCGATCGGCTCGATACCGGTCACCAAGGCAAAAATAAAGTACACCAGCACGCAAATGGCGCAGGCAACGGCAATGATGCGAAAGATTGATATTGAGCTATCGCGCTGGGCGCGGCGGTCGATCATTCGGCCCCCTCCAGGATACTGATCAGTTGTGCGTCACGCCAAAGCCCGTCCATAATCTTGGGCCAAAAGCTCTGGAAACGCAGATAGCTTGCAGCGTTTTGGCGCGCATAGGACTTTGCCTCGTCGATACCATGGCGCCAGATGCGCAGGTAGCCCTCATGCTCGCGGGTAAACACGCTGCGAACCATAGCGGTCTTGCGCACGCGGTCGTCGAGCTCGCGCGAAATCCACGGGCCCGGGTAGGGCATGAGCGATGCCGCCGTAACGGGAATGAGCTCCTTTTGATGCGCGGCGAATGTCAGCTTGGCCCGTTCGTAGTACCAACGGTATACATCCTGCATAAAGCGCGGTGAGCGTTTTTCGGACTCCGGAGGCAGATGGCGCACGGTCCACTCGTTATCGAACCACACGTCGTAGCCAAACATGCGCATGTTAAAGAGGTAATCCAAGTCCTCGCCGCGGGTGATAAACGGGTCAAAGGCTACACGCGTAAAGGCGCGGGCGTGCAGGGCCATCAGGCCGCCGCACACGTAGTTGGAGCGCGAGATGCGGGTGCCCGAGAGCGCCTTTTTCATCCAACGGTTGAACTCGATGCGCTTGGTCCACCAACGATGGCAGATGCCCGCCTTGTCCGTGGGAGCCAGCGGCGAGCCGTCGCGATCGTAGAAATAGCCGCTCTTGACCAAGATCGGCAAGCCCTGACGCGTCTGCTGCCCCAACGCATAGGTCGCGCGCTTCATAAAGTCGGCGTCGATGACAGCCTCATCGTCATCCAAAAAGATAACCGCGTCATGCCCCAGCACAGCGGCACAGGCTAGCCCCATGTTGCGGATGGCACCGTAGCCTCGCAGGCTCACGCACTCGCCCGAACCCTTGGGCGCGATCTGAGCAACCCGGTCTGCGATACGCGAGGCCTGGGTGTTGGTGACAACGGTGACCTTGAGCGTGGGATGCGCGTCGACAATCTCGTGCACGCGCAGCGACACATCGGCTGTGGCAGAAACGGGACAGACCACCAAAAGGATGATGCGCGGGATGTCACGTACCTGCTCAAGCGAGGCCAGGCAGCGGTCGAGTTCGGGATTGTCGGCGTTGAGTCGCGTCGAATGGTCATAGGTGCCAGGGGCGTTTGCGCAAGCGTCATCGCCCGCCCAATACGTTGGAATCACGACCGTGGCGTTCATGCCTTACCCTCCCTGCAACACAAAAACGGGACGCCGCCAAACACAGGCGACGCCCCGCGACCTAGCTGATTCCATCATACCCACTTGGGCAAATCATTGCTCGCAAGTCGCAATGTTTATTGCGGATAACCCCAAAAGAGTACCGTGGACAGGCACAATAGCCGCTCGCTCCTATGCGGCATGCTCTGCCGCCCGAGTCATGCGGGACAGGCGGACCAGCAGCATAAAGCCAACGACCAGCAGCACACCAATGGAAAGGACGCCCAGCGACGGGTTGCCGGTCAGCGAGGTGACGACCGACACCAGGAAGGTGCCCATAACGCTTGCATAACGACCGAAAATGTCAAAGAAGCCGTAGTACTCGTTGGACTTTTCCTTGGGGATAATGCGGCCAAAGTAGCTGCGGCTGAGCGCCTGCACGCCGCCCTGGAACAGGCCGACCATAATGGCAAGCACCCAGAATTCAAAGGCGGTCTTTAAGAAGAACGCGGCGAACAGCACAATGCCCATGTAGGCGGCGACCGCCACCAGGATCATGTTGAGCGTGCCCACGCGTCCGGCAAGCTTGCCGTAGATGATAGCGGACGGAAAGGCCACGAACTGCGTAACGAGCAGCGCCAGGACCAACTGGGTCGAATCGATGCCCAAGGCCGATCCGTAGCTGGTTGCCATGGAGATGACCGTGTGCACGCCATCGATATAGAAGAAGAACGCGACCATGTAGACCAGCACGGTCTTGTTGTGGGCGATCTCGCGCATGGTGTGTCCGACCTCGGAGAACACGCCGCCCACGATGTGGCCGATGGTATCCTCGGGACCACGCTCGCGACCGTACTTTTGCTTATAGGTGCGAATGAGCGGCAGGGTAAAGATGAGCCACCAGGCACCGGTGATGACAAACGACAGACGCGTTGCCAGCATGGTGGGGACGCCAAGAGCGGGGCCACCCATGATAAGCGCCAGGCAGATGACGAACGGCACGGTGGAACCGATGTAGCCCCAGGCATAGCCCGAGCTGGACACGGCGTCCATGCGCTCGTCGGTGGTAATGTCGGGCAGCATGGCGTCGTAGAACGTCATAGAAGAGTTAAGGCCGATGGTGCACAGCACGTACACGGTCAAAAATGCCATGGCGGACATTGGGATAGCCTGCGCCAGGCAAAGAACCAGGCCCGTGAGGAAGAAGCCCAAGAAGAACTTGATCTTGTTGCCGGCGTAGTCGGCAAGTGCGCCCAGAATGGGCATGAGCATGGCGATGACCAGCGAGGCGATCGTCTGTGCATTGCCCCAAGCGACCACCAGGTCGGCCGAGGAAGCGCCGGTATTGATGGCGTTAAAGTAAATGGGCACCACCGAGGTATTGAGCAGCACGAGGGCCGAATTGCCCACATCATACATAACCCAGTTACGCTCGAGCTTGGTGTATTTCATGGACAGGGACCCTTCGTATTCGCCCGATATGCAGTTAGTTCATCGTACCCCAATTGTCCAGAACCGCCGGTAAGGATTCGGCAAAGGGGCACGCACGGGCCCTATTCCTCGCGGTCGAACTCCTCGTCGGCGCCGAGCACGCGGCCGCTGTAGTTGACGTGACCGGTCACGGCCTCCATGTCGCCTGTTTCGATGAATCGTGCGACCGTGCACTCGTAATCGACCAGCGCGCGATCAAAGACCTCGGGGAAACTCTCGTTCGAGACCTCGTCGGTAAAGGGATTCTTCCATGTCAGATGGCCCAGGTTACCGGTGCGCTCGGGCAGCTCCGTCGTCACGCGATGGGCAAGGCCGTCGAGCAGCGAGTAGTCGTGCACCAGGCCCTCAACCAGCGAGATCGCGCGCGTCTTTGCGGAGCCGGCCGGCTCAATCGCGCGGTAAAGTCGCTGCATATTGGCAACGGCAGCACCGTACTCCCCCGCCGGAATGTCAATGCCGTACACGCGTCCGGCAACATAGCTCATCAGCACGCCGGCCACGCGATTGATGCGATCGGTGGTGACGATCTCGCCCGCCGGCGGGTAATCGTCGACCGTAGCGCCATCGCGTTTAAGCTGCAGCATCAGTACATCCAGGTCGCTCTCGATCACGGCATGGACCTGACTGCTCGAATCCTCAAGCTCTGAATCGGACTCCACGATGCCAAACTGCTGCTCATAGACAAAGGGATGGGCGTTGCGGTCGAGCACGTAATGAGACAGCAGGCCCAGCGCAAAGGCGCGACCCAAGCTGGCGTCGCGCGGCAGCAGATGCGACACGCCGTCGCGCAGGCACGCGAACTGGCGAGACATGCGCGACCGATGCATGACCTGCGCCAGCAGCGTGCAGTCGGAAACACGCGGTGTCAGAATGTGAAAGAAAAACGGGTCGGGGCCTTGGTTGCCCAAGATAAAGGCAATGCGCTCTTCATCGGACGTGATGACGCCCTGCGGAAGACGGTCGATGCTTTCCTCGCCAAACAGATGATGGGTGATAAGCGCGGGCATAATGATCCTTTCGATTTCATTCGATGCCACCCATTATGCCCACCGCGCGCCCATGCCAAACCTGCGATGGTAAACGACGGCACGCAGACCGTCTACGCAAGCCCCAAGCGTGCTTTAACCTCGGCAGCGCGACGGCGGGACACGGGCACCGTCGAGCTCACGCGGTCAAGCCTGAGCTCCATCAACCCCGTGGAGCCAATCTCAACATTGTGCACGTCTTCCAAATTGACCAGATAGCTGCGATGAACGCGAATAAAGCCCTCGGAGACCAAGCGACGCTCGAGCGAAGAGATCGACTCATTGATCAGGTACGTTCCCTCGGCGCAGATGGCATTGCAAAAATCGGCGCGCGCCTCAAAGTAGCAGACGTCTGCGGCGGGAATGAACACCTTTTTGCCCCCGCGGTCCACCGTCAGACGCAAAGGCTGGCGCGGAGCGTGGATAACACGACGGGCACCCAAGGCTGTCTCGATCTTGTCGAGTGCCTTTGACAGGCGTGCGTCCTCGACCGGCTTGACGACATAATCGACGGCATCGAGGTTATAGGCATCAGCCGCATACTCGGCAAACGCCGTCACAAACACAACCACCGGCGGCGTCTTTAGGTTCTGCAGCGTCTCGGCAAGCTCAATTCCCGAGCGACCGGGCATGGTAATGTCTAAAAACAGCACGTCGGGCTTGTTCGACAGAATCGACTCCACGGCTTCGGTGACATTGCCCGCCTCGGCAATCTGGCCCACACGCGTATCCTTTTCCAACAGATAGCGTAGCTCAGCCCTAATTGGAGGCTCGTCATCAACCACCAGGATGTTCCAGCCTTCGGACATATGCGCTTCCCCTCTTTTTCTCTCAATCCAACCGCGTGCTACACCGTTAGCGGCGCCGGCTCATGCGGCTCGCCGTTCAACTCAACGATGACCTGCGTTCCCACGCCCTCCTGGGACTTCACGCGCATGCCAGAATCTTCTCCGTAAAAGAAATGGATGCGCTGAAGCACGTTGAAGAGCGCCAGGCCGCAACCTCGCTTGACGGAGCCGTCGGCGGTAATGCTCTCGGGCTCCTCTCGGCGATGCTGCTCAAACAGATGCGCGCAGACTTCTTCACTCATCCCGATGCCGTCATCTTCGACGATAATCTCCAAGCCGTCATCGGTCTCAAAAGCCCTAACACGAATAGAAAGCGGCTCGATCTCGCGCTGCGCATGCTTGATGCAGTTTTCGAGCAGCGGCTGCAAGATAAACGGCGGCACCAGGCTGTCGCGCACCTCAAAGTCGATGTCGACCGAGACGCGCAGACGGCCGTCGCCATACCGGGCCTGCATAAGATTGATATAACGAGTGCCCTGTTCCACCTCGTGCTCGAGCGTGGTGAGCGTATCGGAGTCAGAAAGCGTCTGACGATAGTAGTTGGAAAAGTCGATCAGCAGCGATCGCGCCTTGTCGGGCTCGGTTCGAACGAGCGACACGATCGTGCTAATGGTATTGAATAGAAAATGCGGGTCGACCTGCGACTGCAGGGCGCGAAGCTCAACGCGGGCTGTGAGCTCGTCCTGGCGCTCGAGCTCAAAGCTGGCGAGCTGCGTGGAAATTAGATCGGCAAAACCCGAGGCAAGGGCCGTCTGGCGCATATCAATGCTGCTCAGGCGGGGATAGTACAGCTCGAGCGTACCCACGCAATGCCCGCGCACGGTAAGCGGTGCGACAATACCGGCGCGCAGGCGGGGAAAATAACCGCCCGTCTCATTGGAGGTGTCACGAGAAAACACGCTCTGCTCGCCCGTCTCAATCACACTGAGCGTGGTCTTGAGCACGACCGGGGTGCCGGCAGGGCACTTTGCCGAGTCCTCGCCCCAGCTTGCCAACACCTGTTTGCCATCGGTAAAGCAGATGGCAGAGGCGATGGTCTCGGACAGGATGATTTTAGAGGCGCCCAGGGCCGCTTCGGGCGTAAGGCCACGCGATGTATAGGCGAATATTTTTGATGCGATGGCGAGCGTACGGTCGGTTGCGCTCGATGTGAGGTCGTCGGGGACCACAAAGACATACGAGAAAAAGAAGCACAGCATGACCATGCCGGCAATAACGACAACGCCCGGAACGGGATTGGGATTATCGGTTAAATCCCAGATAAGCAGCAAGATAAGCGCCGGAACGACAATACCGAGCAGGATGGCCTGGACCACATGCTGGGCCGTGCGAAAGACCTTGGTAGAGTTGTAGCTCTTGCCCAGAATCAGTCTGTTTAAATCCACCGTCATCCCCTTTTTTCTATCGCACCCATAGCAATAAAGAGGGCCGCAAGCGACCCTCTCCATTGCATTATGCAATCAAAAACTGTGTTTTACATCCAGCCATCGACAAACGGTATCTTAGGCGCTGTATTTGTTGGCCTCGCCAAAGGTGCCAGCCTCGACGATCCAGCCATCCTTCATGATGACGTCCATGTTGTCGGTGTTGAGCACGTGGATGTCGGCGGCGACGTCACCGTTGACGACCAGCAGGTCGGCGCACTTGCCGGCCTCGATGGAACCGGTCTCGTCCTCGATGTGGCACATCTTGGCACCGTTGAGGGTGGCGCAGGTGATGGTCTCGACCGGGGTGAAGCCGATCTTGTCGACGAACTCGTACATCTCCTCGATGGAGCAGGTGCCGTACGGGGTGACGAAGGAGAAGGAGTCGGAGCCGATCGTCATGACGACGCCGCGCTTCTTGGCCTCGCGCAGGCAGTCGTAGTTGCGCTGCAGCTCCTTCTCGACCAGGGTACCCTCGTACTTGTCGTGCAGCTCGGGGACGTAGACGGGCGGATAGGTGGCGTACCAGGTGGGCAGGAAGGCGATCGTCGGGGTGAAGAAGGTGCCCTGCTCGGCCATGAGGTCCATGGTGCGCTCATCGATATCAAAACCGTGAATCAGCTGCTCGCAGCCAAAGCGAACGGAATCGTAGGCAGCGGCGTGGTTGTTGTAGCAGTGGCTCCACACGGGGATGCCGACCATCTTTGCCTCTTCGACCACGGCCTGGATCTCCTCGGAGCAGTAGTGCTGGTCGCGACCGGAGTCCCAGCGCCAGATGCCGCCACCGGTAGCCCAGATCTTGATGGCATCGGGGTTCTCGCGCAGGCGACGACGGACGGCCTTGCGCAGATCCCAAGGACCGTCGACCTGGTCGCCCCAGGGATGGGATTCCTTGTTGAGCTCCTGGGTGCAGTGGTGGGAGTCACCGTGGCCGGCAACGCGGCAGAAGCCGAGGCCGGTGGCCAGAACGCGCGGACCCTTAAAGACACCCTTGTCGATGCAGTCACGGATCTGGATACCAAAGCGGCCGATCTCGCAGACGGTGGTGAGGCCGTGGGTGAGGCAGTCGTAGGCCTGCTTGACGGCGACGGCCTGCTTCTCGAGGAGCGGCTGCATGACCCAATCGGTGTCATCGTCGGTCAGGTTGCCCGAGAAGTGCAGGTGGGTGTCGATCAGGCCGGGAAGGACGGTCTTGCCGGCGGCGTCGATGACCTCAACGCCCTCGGGAAGGTCCTGCATAGCGCCGGCGTACTCGATCTTGCCGTTGTCGTCGACGAGAACGAGGGAGTTCTCGACCGGCTCGGCACCGGTACCGTCGATGAGCTTACCGCCAACGATTGCATACTTAGTGGACATGGTTCCTCCTTATGGATCCATATAGTGGGCGAGGCCGTGTTGGGTTAAGGCCTCACAAAGCTACCCAAGTGGCGCCGGGTTCGGTGCGCGGAAGAGAGGGTCCCGCGCACCTGATCCGCCCCGGCTAGGCGTTACTTTTTGCGGGAATTGGTGAAAGCCATGAGGGCCAGGCCAATAGCCAACCAGCCGATCACGATGCTCCACTCCACCATGTTGAGGGAGGCGGGAGAGAACGGAATCACGAGCAGGCCGATGATGATGGCGCAGGCAGCGATAGCGAGGCAGATGCCAAACTTGCCGCCGGGCACCTCGTAGGGACGAGGCAGGTCGGGCTCGGTGAAGCGCATACGCAGGCAAGCGAGGGCGACCATGCCGCAGGAGAAGATGAAGGCGAGAGCCGACACGTTGGTCAGAGGGATGAGCATGTTCTTGCCCAGGAACGGACCGACGACGGTGATGACGCCCAGAACGACGCAGGCGAGCTTGGGAGCGCCGGACTTGGGGTCGACCTCGGCGAACTGCTCGGGCAGCTGGCCCTTGCGGCCCATGGCGAGCATGATGCGGCTCGTGGCGCCGTAGAAGGAGTTCATCGGGCCCATGGGTCCAAGCGTGGCGATGACGAGCATGGCCAGGTACAGGAGCATGTTGATGCCCTTGAGACAGGCAAGCGCGGGAACCGGGCTCTTAACAAACTCATGCCAGTCGAGAATGGTACCGAACGAGTAGATGCAGACCATGTAGAAACCGCCGGCGGCCAGCAGGGCCAGGGAGATGATCTTGCCGAACTTGTTCCAGTTGAGGCCCTCGGCTGCTTCCTCAGCCTGCTGAGGAATGGTGTCGAAGCCGGCGTAGAAGAACGGGGTCAGAACCAGGACCGACACGATGCCGGCAAACAGGCTGGTGCTCTCGGTAGCGGCCTTGCCGCCGCCAGCGCCGGTGACCTGGGAGAACACGGGCATGGCGTTGTCCGGCGAGCCGGTGAACAGCGAGACGCCCATGGCGAGCAGCATGCCGCAGAGCAGGGCCTTGGTCAGGAAGGCCTGGAGCTTGGCGGCCGAGCTGGCGCCGCGGAAGTTGAGGAAGATGACGTAGACTGCAAAGCCGAGCGCGATCAGCGTCGGGAACAGGTAGACGTCGGCCCCCAGGATGGTGTAGAGCTTGACGGCGCGCAGCCACTCAAGACCGGGTAGGCTGCCGAACATCTCGGACACGAGGGTCGAAATGGCGATGGCCTCCCACGGGCACAGGATGCCGTTGCCCAGGGCCAAAAGCCATCCGGTGATGTAGCTCAGTGTACGGCCAAAGCTACGATCGACATACTCGACGATGCCGCCCGAGATGGGGATAGCAGCCGTGAGCTCACCGAAAACAGCTCCGACGGGCACGAGGAAGATTGCACCCAAGAGGAATGCGATCATAGCGGGAACGGGACCGCCGCCCACGACCATCCAGTCGCCGACCTGCAGAACCCAACCGGTACCGATAATGGCACCAAAGCCGATGGTGAAGAAGTTCCAGAGCGAGAGCGTTTTCTTCATGCCGCCGTTATCCTCGACTGCAACTTCTGCGTTCTTGTCCGCCATTGTTCCCCTCCTTTCCTTTTTGACGCCCTTGGCGTCACCCCTTGCGCGGTCCGTTTTGCCGCGCGCTTTTATTCCATGGCTTTAAGATACGGCCTTGGCGCAGCAGCGCCGCTCGCAGCTCGACCGAAGGCAGAACTGCAAAACGAGCGGCACCGTTTTTGGGACGAACGGCGGGAGACGTCATTCGTCTTGGACGCTTTCATCTTGTCTGCTTTTGAAGACCTGTTGCCGTGACGCTTGGCGCGCGGCGCGGCAACGTTCATACCATTTGTCAGGCTTTTGGCGCACATACCCATGTGTCGTGCATCTTTTTATGTAGGATAGACAAGTTACACATGAGGCAAGGTGATTCGAATGGCATACGGATACAATGACGGCGACCAACGGCCACAAAGCGTGCGCCTTGCCGGCCGCACCACGCCAACGCCCAGAAGCACCTCCGACAACGACAACCCGCAGCGCCCCCAAGAGCAGCCCGGGGCTTCTTCGCGGCAGCAAAGCCGTACCGTGCAGCAGTCAGACCGCGTGAGTACGAGCACACGCCAACGTCAGACCGACACATCGCAGCCACGCCGCTACGATCGCCGTAAGACCGACTACTACGTCAAGCGTTCCTTTTCGCGACCTCAACGCGATCGCGGCAATTCCTCCCCTCACCCCGCGTCGCACACCACAAGCCACGCGCTTCCGGCCCGCCGCCTACGCCTTGCGCTTTGCTCCATCGCCGCCTGCCTCGTCTTTGTGTTTTTGGGATCCTGTATCTCCCACGGATCAGCCGGTCTTGAGCCCACTGCCGAGGACAAGCTGCTTAAAGCTCCCGTCGCGCCCGGTTACTCCTTTGCGTTCTCGACCCCACGCTCGCAATGGCAGGCCGGCACCATGCCCCACATCTACCAAATTGACCCCGCATGGTCGGAGCTGCCCTATGCCGGTGGCACTATTCGCGAAAACGCTTGCGGTCCTACCTGCCTCACCATGGTCTATATCTTTAAGACCGGCCATACCGATAAGACGCCGGTCGATATATGCGCGCTGGCCGAAGCCGGCAACTACGCCCCCACTGGTGCCACCGAGTGGTCGTTTATGACAGGCGGTGCGTGGCAGCTGGGGCTCAACGGAACACAGCTCTATAACGATCGCGAATCGATTACTCAAGCACTTCGCTCGGGTGCGCCCGTCATCGCCGCAGTGCGCCCCGGTACGTTTACCAACGTAGGCCACTACATCGTGCTCTACGGCATCGACGATGCCGACCAGATTGGCGTCTACGACCCCAACTCGGCCAGCCGCAGCGCCCGTCGCTGGGGCGTCGTAGAGGTCCTCAACGAAGTCGAAGCCATGTGGGCCTACTACTAGTCGTTTAAGAATGTCCCCAATGACTAGGTGAATAGCAAAAGCCCCGCAGCCGGAGCGGACTGCGGGGCTCATGAAGAGAGGCTAGTTTGCGGGCGCTTTGCCTGGCGCCCACGAGAGAGGCAACAGAGTAGAGACTACTCGTGAATGCGGGTACCGGAGAGGCCAGCCATGGTCTCGGCGGCCTTGTCCAGGGCGCCGATGATGCAGGTGCGGCCCTTGCGGGAACGTGCGAACTTGATGGCAGCGCGGACCTTGGGCTCCATGGAACCCTTGCCGAACTGACCCTCGTCGGCCAGGCGCTCGGCCTCGTCGGCGGTGAGGTCCTCGAGCTCCTCCTGGTTGGGCTTGCCAAAGTTGATGGCGACATGCTCAACGGCGGTCAGCAGGAACAGAACGTCGGCGTCGCAGTCCTCGGCCAGCAGCTCGCCGCCCAGGTCCTTGTCGATGACGGCGGGAACGCCCTTGTAGCAGCCCTTGTTCTCGTAGTCGCGGACGACGGGGATGCCGCCGCCACCGCAGGCGATGACGATGAACTCGTTGTCGAGCAGGTTGAGGATGGAGTCAGCCTCGACGATCTTCTTGGGATCGGGGGAAGCGACGACGCGACGCCAGCCGCGGCCGGAATCCTCGACGAAGACCTTGGAGGGATCCTCGGCCATGAACTCCTTGGCCTGCTCCTCGGTGTAGAAGGGGCCGATCGGCTTGGTCGGGTTCTTGAACGCGGGATCATCCGGGTCGCACTCGATCTGGGTGACGACGGTGGCGGCGTGCCAACGCTTATAGCGCTTGTGCATCTCGCGGCCGATGCCCTGCTGCAGGTGATAACCAATATAGCCCTGGGACATGGCGCCGCACTCGGGCAGCGGCATCTCGGGGGTACCGATGGCATCGTGGGCAGCGGCGAAGGCGTTCTGGATCATGCCGACCTGCGGGCCGTTGCCGTGGGTGATGATGATCTCATTGCCCTGCTCGATGAGACCGAGGAGAGCGTGGGCGGTATTGCTCACGGCCTCGATCTGCTCGACGGGGTTGTTGCCGAGGGCGTTGCCGCCAAGGGCGACGACAATACGATCGGGCTTGCCAAGAGGCTTAGACATTGCTGGAATCCTTTCTGTAAAAGGCCTACAACCCATTAATAACCCGCGTCCGTGCGATACGCGAGTTTATTAAGGTTTATATTCTCTTTATCGCTCATTTTATTCATTTTGAAAATAGCGGAACGGTGAACGGTCGTTTTTGTCCGCTCAGCGTACAGAACTCCAGCTCAGACATATCTACGTAATTTACGTGCGACTTTATTTAAATGAAGCGAGGATTATGTCGGATTATGCAAACTACATCTCTGCTAAACACAAAACGGACAGCGCAATATCTTACTCGCGCTATACGAGATTCTATGCACTTATAAGTCGAGTATGCACCCCTGCAAAAACAAGGGGCTTTTCATCCAGCAAAAGGAATAAAGAAGAGCTCCGAAAAGGCGGCAACAGCCAAGTCCCCCATCTATCTCCAAAGTGGCGCGAGGTTTCGCGGCAAAGCCGCGAAACAGCGAAGGGGACGGAATACCCGACCAACCACGTCCGTCATCCGCCCACACAATCCGAGGACGTAGTCGTAGCAGGATCTGAGGGCTGACCTTCGCGGACACTCCGCAGGACGAAAGAACCCCCGCCGCACGTTGTGCGCAGCGGGGGTTCTTTCATGTCCGAGGACGTCCGCGAAGGTCAGCCCTCAGATCCTGCGGTGAGAGACCTAGGCCTCGTTGTACACCGTCTTGAGCTTCAGCAGGTGCTGATAGCGGTCCATAGCGGCCTGCTCATTCTCCTTGAAGAGCTCCTCGGCGCGCTCGGGGAAGGAACGCGTCAGCGAAGCGTAACGGGCCTCGTTCATCAGGAACTCCTGATAACCGCCCGCGGGCTCCTTGGAATCGAGCGAGAACTTCTTGCCGGCAGCAGCCTCGGGGTTGAAGCGGAAGAGGTTCCAGTAACCGCACTCGACAGCCTTCTTCATCTCGGCCTGGCAGTTCTGCATGCCACCCTTCTTGATGGAGTGCATCTCGCAGGGGCTGTAGCCGATGATGAGGGACGGGCCGTCGTAGGCCTCGGCCTCGTGAATGGCTTTGAGGGTCTGAGCCGGGTTGGCGCCCATGGCGACCTGCGCCACGTAGACGTAGCCGTAGCTCATGGCGATCTCGGCCAGGGACTTCTTCTTGGTCACCTTACCGGCAGCGGCGAACTGAGCGACCTGGCCCAGGTTCGAGGCCTTGGAGGCCTGACCGCCGGTGTTGGAGTAGACCTCGGTGTCGAAGACGAAGACGTTGACGTTGTGGCCGGAAGCCAGGACGTGGTCCAGGCCACCGAAGCCGATGTCGTAGGCCCAGCCGTCGCCGCCGAAGATCCAGAAGGACTTCTTGGTGAGATAAGCCTTGTCGGCGAGGATTGCCTTGGAAGCGTCGCAGCCGCACTTCTCGAGCTCGGCAACGTAGGCAGCTGCAGCGGCCTTGGAAGCCTCGGCGTCGTTGACGGAGTCGATCCAAGCCTGGCCGGCAGCCTTGAGCTCATCGGACGGACCATCGGCAGCGATGATGTCCTGGGTAGCGGCGATCAGCTTGTGCTGAACGGCCTCATAGCCAACGGCCATGCCCAGACCATGCTCGGCATTGTCCTCGAACAGGGAGTTGTTCCACGCCGGGCCGTGACCGTCCTTGTCCTTGCAGTAAGGAGCGGTGGCAGCGGGGTTGCCCCAAATGGAGGAGCAGCCGGTGGCGTTGGAGATGAACATGCGGTCGCCGGCAACCTGGGTCACCAGACGTGCATAGGCGGTCTCGGCGCAGCCGGCGCAGGAGCCGGAGAACTCCAGGTAGGGCTGCTTAAACTGGCTGCCCTTGACGTTGGCCGCGATGAGCTCCTTCTTCTCGGAGACGTTCTCGACCATGTAGTCCCAAACGGGCTGCTGGTCCATCTCCTGCTCGGTGGGAACCATCTCGAGGGCGCCCTTGGGGCAAACCTTGACGCAGTTGGTGCAACCCATGCAGTCGAGCGGGGACACAGCCATGGTGAACTTCATGCCCTTGGCCTTGGGGCCCATGGCGTCGAGCGTGCGGGTAGCCTCGGGCGCGGCGGCAGCCTCGTCCTCGGTCATCGCGAACGGACGGATGGTGGCATGCGGGCACACGTAGGCGCACTGGTTGCACTGGATGCACTTGGTCTCATCCCAGTGGGGAACGACCACGGCGACGCCGCGCTTCTCGTATGCGGAGGCGCCCAGCTCAAACTGGCCGTCGGCGCAACCGACGAAGGCGGAAACAGGCAGGCTGTCGCCGTCCATGCGATCGATGGGCTCGAGCAGGTTCTTGACCTGCTGGGCGATAGCGGACTTGGTCTCCTCGGAGAGCTCGACGGGAGCGGCATCCTCGGCGGTAGCCCAGTCGGCCGGAACCTCGAACTTACGGAAGGCGGTAGCGCCGGCATCGATAGCCTTGTGGTTGGCGTCGACGATAGCCTGGCCCTTCTTCATGTAGGACTTGGTAGCCGCGTCCTTCATGTACTGCAGGGCGTCCTCGGCGGGCAGGACCTTGGCCAGCGCAAAGAAGGCGGACTGGAGCACCGTGTTGGTGCGCTTGCCCATGCCGACCTTAGCGGCCAGGTCGATAGCGTCGATCAGGTAGACGTTGACGTTGTTGTTCGCGATGTAGCGCTTGGCCACGGCGGGCATGTGCTCGGCGAACTCCTCGTCGCTCCACTGGCAGTTGACCAGGAAGGTGCCGCCCGGCTTGACGTCGCGGACCATCTTGAAGCCCTTAACGATGTAGCTGGGGTTATGGCAGGCGACAAAGTCGGCCTTGGTCACATAGTACGGCGAACGGATCGGGGAATCACCAAAGCGCAGGTGCGAGACGGTGACGCCGCCAGTCTTCTTGGAGTCGTACTGGAAGTAGGCCTGGACGTACTTGTCGGTGTGGTCGC